>NZ_CP061307.1:600000-900000 GCF_018687895.1 Polynucleobacter sp. JS-JIR-II-50
TTTAATTTGAGATTGATTTTATTAACTCACTTCTTATTGGTAACGTATTTTATTGGTGTCATCATTTCTGTAAGAAGACCTGTTGGGGTTGCATTTGCTTGGATTTTTATCGTGATGACTTTTCCGCTAATGGGAATTGCCCTTTACGTACTGATTGGAGAGCGTCCGGTAGGTCGTAGTTTGACGCGAAAAATTAAACGTATGAATCTAGAGTATTCGCAAATTACCCAACAGTTATGTCAAGAGTTTGCAGGTGAGAGACAGAAGTTACCTATTGAGTCTAGAGCCATAAGTCTATTGGCTGAATCCAATAATGGCACTCCAGTAGTGGATGGAAACAAAGTGGAGCTGCATACAAATTCACTGGAAATTCTGCAGCTCTTAATTGATGAGATCAATCAGGCAAAAAAAAGCCTGAATCTAGAGTTCTATATTTGGGCTCTGGGTGGTGATGCCGATCGAGTCGGTGAGGCTGTCATTGCCGCCTCAAAGCGAGGTGTAGATTGTCGCGTTTTATTAGATTCTTTAGGTAGTAAGGACTGGTTTAAGTCATCCTGGCCTGCCCGGTTCCGAAACGCAGGCATTCAAGTGACTGAAGCGTTGCCGATTCAGATTGGCCGCTTTCAGTTCCGCCGCGCAGATCTGCGCTTGCATCGAAAAATATTTGTAGTGGATGGTTCCGTGGTGTGGACTGGAAGTATGAATATGGTCGACCCTCGTACTTTTAAGCAGAACTCAGGAGTGGGGGAGTGGGTTGACGCAATGGTTCGTATTGAGGGGCCGGTTGCAGCGCAGTTCGAACTGACCTTTGCGTTCGACTGGAGTGTTGATAATCCTGAGATTACTCATTTTAATGATCGCTCACCTCCAGTGGCGCCAAGGGAGGGCGGGGTCATTGCCCAGGAATTTGCTTCTGGGCCGGTATATCGTGACGATATTTTGTATCAACTAATGCTTTCGGCCATTATCGATGCGCGGGAGGAGCTTACTATCACCACCCCTTACTTTGGTCCGGACGATGGCCTGATGCAAGCATTGATGGCTTCTGCAAGGCGCGGCGTGAAGGTCACCTTGATTGTGCCAAAGCTGAATGACTCCACTTTGGTTGCGTGGAGTAGCAAAAGCTTCTATCAGGATTTATTAACTTCTGGAGTCAAGATTGCTGAGTTTAAGGGTGGCCTCTTACATACCAAGAGCTTGTTGATTGATCAGCGAGTTGCAATCTTTGGTTCAGTGAATTTTGATCAACGTAGTTTGCGGCTGAACTTTGAAATTAGCTTGATTGTGTATGACGATGATTTCTGCGCCAATCTTGAGAAGCTGATTCAGTCCTACTTAGCGCAATCAGATTATGTTGATCCTAAGGCCTGGGCGAAGCGCCCGCGCTGGCATCGCTATCTTGAAAACGCAGCACATCTCACTTCACCACTGCTTTAAATTGCGCCGCTTGTCCTCATGCTGGCAATATCGGACTCTCCCAGTCCCAATTCTTTAAGGATAGAGTCTGTGTGATCTCCTACCGCTGGGATGGGATCCATGCGATAGTCATAGCTGCTATTTAAGCCGGGGGGTAGTAAGGCTGCAATTGCACCGTTGGGGGTATCTACCTCGGTCCAGCGGTTGCGTGCTTTCAGTTGCTCATGCTTCCAAAGACCTTCCATATCATTGAGGTGGGCATTTGCAATCTGTGCTTTTTCTAGTCTTGCAATTAATTGCTCGGAAGTCAGTTTGCTAAAGCAAGCGTCAATAATTTCTAAAAGTTCAGCGCGCTTTTCATTGCGCTTGAAGTTACGATCAAAGCGTTCATCTTGGGCGAGTGCAGGGCTTTCTAAGACCGTTTCGCAAAATTGCACCCACTCACGTTCATTCTGTAAGCCCAGCATGACCGTTTTACCATCACCCGCCTTAAAGGGGCCGTATGGATAGATGGTGGCATGAGAGGCGCCATTGCGTGGTGGCGGTTCTGCGCCTTTGTAGGCGTAGTACAGAGGAAAGCTCATCCATTCAGTGAGGGACTCGAGCATAGAGATATCGATGACTGAGCCTTTACCGGTTTTTCCTCTTTGCAAGAGTGCCGCCAAGATATTGGTATAGGCATACATGCCGGCTGCAATATCAGCAATCGAGTTTCCGGCTTTGCTAGGGGTTTCAGGTGTGCCCGTGACTGATAAGAATCCAGCCTCACTCTGAATAAGTAAGTCGTAAGCTTTTTTATCGCGATAAGGACCGTCATTTCCATAGCCTGAGATATCGCACAGAATGAGTTTTGGATTGTCTTTCTGCAAAATCTCGGCTGTCAGTCCCATGCGAGCAGCTGCCCCTGGCGCGAGGTTTTGCACTAAGACATCAGCGGTCTTCAATAAGGTCTTGAGTGCTGCAATTGCTGATGGCTGTTTAAGATCTAGGGTCAAACTTTCCTTAGAGCGATTGACCCAAACGAAGTGAGAGCAGAGTCCGTCTACTTGGGTGTCGTAACCTCTCGCAAAGTCACCGCCACCAGGCCTCTCAACCTTAATGACTCTTGCCCCTAAATCTGCTAATTGGCGTGTGCAGAAGGGTGCTGCAATAGCATGCTCTAAAGAAACAACGGTAATGCCATCCAATGGACGAATGCTCATATTAATGTCTTCTTAGAAAGATCTTGGGAGACCAAGAACGTGTTCAGCAATATAGGAGTAAATTAAATTCGTTGAAATAGGCGCCACTTGATAGAGGCGAGTTTCTCTAAATTTTCGTTCAACATCATATTCATTGGCAAAGCCGAAGCCACCATGAGTTTGCAAGCAGACATTTGCTGCTTCCCAAGATGCTTTGGCCGCTAGGTATTTGGCCATATTAGCCTCTGGACCACAGGGTTGGTGATTGTCAAATAACTCGCATGCTTTAAAGCGCATGAGATTTGCGGCTTCGGTTTCAATATAGCTATCAGCAATTGGAAATTGAATCCCTTGGTTTTTGCCAATAGGTCGATCAAAAACGACTCGGTCATTCGCATAGCAGCGGGCACGATCAATAAACCAGTACGCATCACCAATACATTCAGCGGCAATCAAGACTCGCTCGGCATTTAAACCATCCAAAATGTATTTAAATCCTTGACCTTCGGTGCCAATGAGATTTTCTGCGGGGATTTCTAAGTTGTCGAAGAACACTTCGTTGGTTTCATGGTTCACCATGTTGGCGATAGGTCGTACTTCCATGCCTTTGCCAATGGCGTCAGCGAGATTGACGATAAAGATCGACATGCCTTCTGACTTGCGTTGTACTTCACTAAGTGGAGTGGTGCGCGCCAGCAAAATCATTAAGTCAGAGTGCTGAATTCGGGAGATCCATACCTTTTGACCATTGATTACATACTTGTCACCTTTTTTCACTGCAGTCGTTTTCAGTTTGGTAGTGTCGGTACCGGTGCTTGGTTCGGTGACGGCCATACTTTGAAGGCGCAGCTCACCCGTTGCAATTTTTGGCAGATACATTTTTTTCTGCGCGTCTGAGCCATGGCGCAATAAGGTGCCCATGTTATACATCTGCCCGTGACATGAGCCTGAGTTACCCCCAGAAAAATTAATCTCTTCCATAATTACCGAGGCTTCAGCAAGACCTAAACCGGAGCCACCATATTCTTCTGGAATTAAGGCAGCCAGCCAGCCAGCCTTAGTCATAGCATCTACAAAAGCCTCTGGGTAGCCTCGTTCGTGATCAATCTTTTGCCAATAGGCAGAATCAAAGGAGCCACAGAGATCACGCAAGGCTTCACGCATTTCTTGGTATTGGTCTGGCTTGGGAATAGGGTGATTCATAAAAGTCTCAATTTATAGGTTTTATGGTTTATTTGCTGATTTAGGCACTAGTTTAAGCAAGATTTGAAAATCTTGGAGATTGCTTAAAACAAGGCAAAATAGGCTTCATGAGATCTAAACAAATTCACGCGTATGACGGCACTATAGAGGCCATTGCTTAATGGATCCCATGTTCGAGCACTTCTTTGGATGGTTTGAAATGCCTTCTGTTGGCTTGCCGGCGGTATTTATCAGTGCGTTTATTTCTGCAACATTAATACCAGCTGGTTCTGAACCTATTCTGTTTGGCTATATCACCCTTAACCCTGACTTATTTTGGGCGGCCATTGTCGTTGCCACAGTTGGTAATACATTAGGCGGGATGTTGGATTGGTGGCTGGGAGCAATAGCACGTAACCGGTTTAAGGTAATGGATGAGCCCCGCAATACTCGCCTCAAGCGTTGGCTTGAAGAGTGGGGGCCTAAGTTGTTGCTGCTGTCTTGGTTACCTGGATTGGGTGATCCCTTGTGCCTGGCTGCGGGATGGTTAAAGCTCCCGTGGCAGCCATGTCTGATTTACATGTTTATCGGTAAGCTCTTGCGCTTTATTACGATTACCTGGTTACTTACTTTGGTCCCTGAAAGTTTTTGGCACCAACTAGGTCACTGGTTACATCTCATCTAAACGGCGCAGTACTTCTGCTGAATCTCATCATTGTTCAAAAGGTTCTGAGCAGTGTCATGAAAAACAATCTCGCCTTGATCAAGAATGTAGGCGCGGTCAGAAATTTTCAGAGCCTGTTGAACATTTTGCTCTACCAGCAGAATAGTTAAGCCTTCTTGCTTTAGTTTGGCAAATAGCTCAAACATCTCTTCAACCAAGACCGGCATGATACCTTCTGAGGGCTCATCAAGCAGAATGACTTTAGGTTTCCCAATCATTGCTCTAGCAATGGCAAGCATTTGTTGCTCACCGCCGGACATCGAAGTGCCGTCTTGATGTAAACGCTCTTTCAGTCTGGGGAAGGTTTCAGCAATCTCATCAACCAATGCACTCATATCGCCTGAATTCTTCTTAGCGATCACCCCAAGCTCTAGGTTTTCTTTGACAGTCAGCCCGGGAACAATACGGCGATCCTCTGGAACATATGCCAGGCCTAAATGAAAGCGCTCGTGAGCAGGTAAATCTAAAAATGAAGTGCCATCAATGGATGCTTTTCCTTGACGTTTAGATAGTAGCCCCATCAGAGACCGTAGGGTAGTAGTTTTGCCAGCACCATTACGGCCCATCAAAGTAACGATCTCACCTTTGTTCACTTCAAGTGAGATGCCTTGCAATACGTGACTGCGGTCATACCAAGCGTTTAAGTTTTCTACACGCAACATAGTTTGCTTTCTGATTAACCTTGACCTAGGTACACACGACGTACCTCTGCATTATTTTGGATTTCTTCTGGGGTACCTTCTGCCAAGAACTCGCCATGGTGTAGAACGATGATGCGCTTGCACAGACCCATGATGAGTTTCATCTTGTGCTCAACCAAAATAACCGTACGCTCACTGGCGAGTGTGCGAATTAATTCCATCATGACCAAAGTTTCTTCTGGAGACATACCGGCAGTGGGTTCATCTAGCAATAGAAGGCTAGGGTTACAGGCTAATGCCATCGCAATTTCAAGAGCGCGCTGCTGGCCATGCGCTAAGTCACCTGTTTTCTTATTACGTAAGTGCTCTAGATTGACTCGATGCAGTAATTCATCGGCGATCTCAATTGGCTTTTGATAGCTTTGCGCATTACGGAGGAAGTTGTAACGCGCTGTTTCCATCTGTGCTGCTACGCGAATATTCTCATGAACGCTGAGCTGCTTAAAGACATTGGTAATTTGAAAGCTTTTAGAAATGCCAATGCGAGCAAATTCATGCTGCTGCATACCAGTAATATCTTTGCCATTAAATAGAATTTGACCGCTGGATGGTGGGAATGCGCCACTTAAGACATTAAAGAAGGTGCTTTTGCCTGCGCCATTTGGGCCAATAATCGCTGTAAGCGTTCCAGGCATAAAGCTAGTGGATACATCCTGCAATGCTTTGAACTTACCAAAGCTCTTGCTGACATGACGCGCTTCAAGAATAGGGGTTGTAGTTGCGCTATTCATTATTTCGAATCCTGATTGATTTGTAGCTTGCTCAGAATGGTTCCCCAAATGCCTTTAGGGAAGAACAGCACAAAGAACATGAACACTAAGCCAACGACAGCCATCCAATGCTTAGTGAAGGTAGTTACAACATCTTCCAAATAGAGCATGACTGCTGCGCCGATGAATGGACCAAAGAAAGTGCCCATTCCACCGAGAATACTCATCATGACTGCCTGACCAGACTGTAGATAGTGCAAAGAATCAATTGGCACGATAGAGAGATGGAGGGCGCGTAATGAGCCTGCCAAGCCACAAATCGCCGCCGACAATACGAAGACCAATAGTTTGGTGCGAGCTACGTCAAATCCACAAGCCGCAGCACGCTTTTCGTTCTCGCGGATTGCTTCCATCACAGCGCCTAAGGGTGAGCTCAGGATACGAGAAATAAGCCAAATCGCAATAACCACAAAGAAAAGAATAATGTAGTACTTGATCAATGGATTTAAGAAGTCAACCGGGATGCCTAGGATGTTGAATTCATCCACGCGGACGCCTCGTAAACCATTCTCACCACCAGTAAGGCTCTCTGCCTTATAGAAGATGTAGTACACAATTTGACCGAGCGCTAAGGTCACCATGGAGAAGTAGATGCCACGAGTGCGAATGGCGAGGTAGCCCATGATGAGTCCGCCAATAGCGGCGCCAATAATGCCAACCAGAATGGCAGCACCCCAAGGTACACCATAGTGAACAATGGCTATGCCGGTGAGGTAGCTACCAATACCTAGAAAGGCTGCATGACCAAAGGATAGTAGACCCATGTAACCAAACAGTAAGTTAAAGCCCATGGCGAATAAACCAAAGATCAAAATATTGATTGCCAGAGCTTCATACGGCATGATGAATGGGAAAATTGCTAAGAATAGCGTGCAAGCTAGTACGCGATGACGTGCAATAAGTTGGAAAAATGAATTCATAAATATTCGGAGCCTTAGCCCATCGCTCCTGCTTTGCCAAATAAACCTTGTGGGCGAATTAACAGCACTACAGCCATCAGTACAAAAATAGAAAGCTCTGCTAACTCGGGGAAGAAGAGGGAGGTCATGCTATAGACCACGCCCACTAATAAGCCGGCCACCACTGCGCCGACTGGAGAGCCCATGCCGCCTACAACGGTCACTACAAAAGATTCCGCCAGAATGGGAATGCCCATCTCTGGATTGACTGAGCGTGTTGGTGAGGCAAGAATTCCTGAAAGGCCGGCAATTGCGCAACCTAATCCAAAAACCAAAAGCCAAACCTTAGCAATATCAATGCCTAAGACCTTCACAATTTCTTGGTCAGCAGCGCCGGCTTTAATGATGAGGCCATAACGTGTCTTTTGAATAAAGAACCAAACACCCAAAATAACGACTGCAGTTGCCGCAATAAGGAAGAGGCGATATTTAGGGAAATAACCAATGCCTACATTCACTGTTCCGCCGAGTCCTTCTGGGGTAATTGAAGGTAAGCCTTCGATCCCAAAGGTAACGCGCATCACTTCAATCAGGACGTATGAAAGTCCAAAGGTGAGTAGTAAAGGGTAATCTAGGCCGCGCCCATAGAGTGGCCTGACCAAAAAACGTTCAGTGACAAGCCCTATGCCGCCGGTAAGTAGTGGCGTTAGTACTAGGCTGAACCAAAAGCTTCCCGTGATGCCTAAGAAGTACACGCCTAAAAATGCGCCCACCATAAAGAAGGCACCATGTGCAAAGTTCACCACGTTCAGCATGCCAAAAATAAGGCATAGGCCAAGGGCTAAAAGTGCATAAATACTACCTAAGGCGATGCCCGTAAGCAGTTGCATGCAGAGAAGTTCAAATGTAAGACCGGTCATAAATGTATTCAGAAAAAACTCCCCTTTACCTAATGGTGCGGGGGAGTGGATCAGGGTGAATGAGTTATCCACCCTGAAATTTTAAGATTAGGCTTTGTGACCTAGCTCTGCGCATGAACGCATGTTTTTCTCAGTGGTAGGTTCGATCGTCAAAATATTGAAGACGTCGTACTTGTCTTTCATATTCTTAGATTTAGACTCTACGATGATGACGGTTTGCACGGCCTGATGGTCGCACTTACGATAGTACTCAGGCCCCTTGTACCAGTCGTACTTCATATTCTCCATGGCTGCAACCACTTTTAGGGTATCGGTTGATTTTGCAATCTTCACCCCAGCCAATACGCTCTTCACACCCGCATAACCAAGTGCGCCGTAGTCAGATGGCACAGAGCCGTTATACATTTTGCGGAAAGCATCGTTAAATGTTTTTGCAGTCGGAATACGATCCTCAAGGCCCCAGTAATAAGAAGTGCCGCCGATGATGCCTTCAAAAGCTTCTGGTCCACCAGCAAGACGTGAGGTGTAAAGCAGTACCGGTGTCACAATCTTCATGCTAGATTTAAGGCCAAAGTCAGTACATTGTTTAGCGGCGTTAACCAAGTCGCGACCAAAGTTACAGAGCACCAAAATGTCTGGGTTCAAAGCTTTAATACGTGGCAAGAAGGCGGAGTAATCAGATGCGCCCAATGGGTGACGAATATCAGCCAAAGTAGTTGCGCCCATTTCTTTACCGGCACGCTCAAAAGCACGAACCATTTCATGGCCGTAAGCATAGTCAGCTGTTAAGAACACAATCTTTTTACCAAAACGGGGAATGGAGTAGCGCGCTACTGCACCAGCAGTCATCGTTGGGTTTAGTGCTTCGTGGAATGTATAAACGCTCCAGTCTTTCGCTTCGTTAATCGCATCAGATTGACTAATGGAATTAAAAAGAACCTTACGCTCTTTGCAAACGGCATTGATGGAGAGCTGTGTCGCTGCAGAAAGTGAGCCAACGACAAAGTTCACTTTATCTTTTTCAATCAACTCTAATGTACGTGTTGCAGCTTCACCAGGATTGAGTTTGTCGTCGCGTACTAAAAGCTCTGCTTTGCGTCCGTTAAACCCACCTGCATCGTTAAATTCTTTAATAGCTAGTTCAGCGGCTTTCACCTGATCCTGAGCTTCTGCTGAGAAGGGTCCTGTCAACGGTGTCGGAAAGCCAATCTTAATAGTATCGGCTTGAGCGTTTGCAACATTTAGCCAAAGTGGTGTGCTTGCAGCTGCAGCTCCACCAATCAACATCTGTCGTCTTGTTTGATTCGTTACTTTTTGTTTCATGGTTGTCTCCTCCATATAAAACTTTGTTAAATAAGAATACTTTTTATTGTTTTAAATCTTAACTGAATGCGCCTTTTAATGTGCGGATTCAGGCACTGCTTTCCCTTGAGCTAATAGATCGCTGATATCAATTGCGGTTTCCGCCATAACAGTATCGGCATTTCTTTTTAACTTCTCGTTATCCCTATTGCCCTTGCTTCCTTGGGCTTGCATATAGCGACCCAAATACTGGGCTCTAGCCACTACTTGTTGACCTAGCTTTAAGCGCTCTTCGCTATATGCATTGAGGGCTGCTGGAGTAGCGCCATGCGCGGCAATATGCTTAGCTATCACAATAGCTTCATCACCAGCCTTAGTGACACCCATTCCTACGTGTGGTCTACCAACAAAAGCAGCATCACCCATGAGCGCGATTCTGCCAAAGACAATTTGTTCGGAGCGTACGTCATAAATGGCTTGTAAAAATGGAGCGGCTGTTTTTTCTAATATTTCTGCGTATTGTGGCGCCAAAATCTCCTGTGCGACTTTGCGCATGTGAGCAATATGCTTCCAAGACACTTTAAGGGGTGGGATACCAGTGGGGTAGTGATGACCATCATCATCTGTGAGAAGGCTTACCAACTCCTCCTGCTCTGAGGCCGGGCGATACCAAACAAAGTTATAGCGACGCTTTCCTGGGCGAGTGTCATTGCCAGAGCCAGCAACTGGGTAACCCAGCATTTGCTCGCCATTGGGTAAGCAAAAGCCAAAGCGATTAAATAAGGTATCCAAAGTATTGCTTGATAAGCAGGCTTCGTCACAAACGCCACGCCAAGCTATATAGCCGGCATATTCAGGTTGAATCTGTGGCGCGACTTGCGCTCGCACTGCAGAGCGTATGCCATCGGATGCAATGAGCAATTCAGCATCATATTGGCAGCCGTCTTCACAAAGCACCTGTACAGCGTTCGCATCTTGCGTAACCGACTTCACGGTCTTGCCTTGAAGGTAGCGCTCGCTTGGAAAGCTTTCTTTGAGCATGTGATACAGGCGACTCCAGGAGGTTAATACTTGAGGTAACTCCATTTCGCCCAAGCTTTGACCATCAGCACCCAAAGTGACGCGCTTGTTCACGGGTACGCCGAGTGTTTCATCAACGGTGACTCCAGCAGCACGAAGTGCTTCAGCTAAAGCATCGTGGGTCACAATACCGGCACCACGACCGTCCAAGGACCCAACAGTCTTTTCTAGCAAAGTAACGTCATGCCCTTGCCGCAGCAAAATATTTGCCACAAATAAACCGCCAAGAGAGCCACCTACAACTAGGATTTTTGCCATCAATAACCCCTAGGCCGCTTTCGCATCTAGAGCGGTTTTTTCTGCTGCAGGATAGTTCAACTCGATAACAATGCCATTAGGATCGTCTAAAAATATTTGGTGGAGCCCTATGACTGGTACGGTTCGTTCACGATAAGAAACGTTTAATTTTTTGAGAAGCGCAATTTTTTCTTCCAGGCCGGTTGCAAAAAAAGCAATGTGATCAACAGCTCCAGATCCATGAAGCGAACTAGGGTCGCGCTCACCTAAATATTTTTTTAGTCCGTTCGGATCATTTTTGTCAATAGCAATGAGGTGCAAGACCGCATTAGCCCAGCTACTCTCATCACCGTTATAGAGCCAGACACCTGGGAATGGGAACTCTGGTCTAGGGCCGACTGTAAGGCCAAGTAGCTTGCTATAGAAGTCAGTAGTTTTTTCGATCTCTAGACTGCGAATGGAGAAGTGATTCAGGCTTAAGTTAGACATGGATACCCTTTGAATTAAGCAAACAGTGATTTAGCAGAGTGGAGGTATGACTGCACTCGGTCGCGAATGATTTCTTGTTCTGTATTGGGGCTCTCAGCCGCATAGATGGCTTGCCCGTAGATCCAGCGTCTCATGCCGATATAGAAAACGCCACCATGCAATCCCATGAGAAATTCAAGCTCACGCTGCGTGGGCTTTGATGTATCGGATCTACCGCAATACTTACGAGTTTCACGAATGAGTCTCGGTAATAAGCGCGTGCGCAAAAGTTCGAAGAAGCGATCGCTAATAGAGTGATCACTTAAGCCAGAAAAAATCAAAATACGCACAAAGTCATAAGTTAAGACTGTGTTGGAGTAATCCAAATAGAACGCATTGAATTTTTCCTCAGGAGTGAGTGTGTCGTCATCCAACAACTCTTCCCACTCCGGCTTCCAGCGAGATTCAAAGACCTCTTTGTAAACTTCTTGAATCAGCGCATCTTTGGTGGGGAAGTAGTGATAGAGCAGGGTATGAGTGATACCCAATTCTTTGGATAAATTTCTTAATTGGCCGTCGATGCCATTTCTAGCAAAGAACTGAATAGCACTATCCAATATTTGGCGTTTCCGCTCGGCGGTCCCCATTCTTTTTCTGGTGGGCGCCATTGAGCCTTCTGAAATTTCAGCAGTATTTGGGCTAGTAACGCTATCTTCAGTAAAACGCATGGATTCTCAGGGTTTATCCGAATTTGGACTTATTGACCAAAAGTTAAATAATGGTACATTGTTGAACAATTGGTAGATAAGACTCTATTCGTACAAACCCCAAGGAGATCAAATGGAATTAAATGGCGAGCAACTCATATCCGCTCCAATCCCTGAAGTGTGGAAGGGTTTGAACGATATTGACGTGCTGGCCAAGTCCATTCCTGGCTGTGAGGAGATCAGTCGCATCTCCCCGGAAGAGATTCATGCCAAGGTGATGTTCAAGATTGGGCCTGTTAGAGCCCGTTTTGCCGGGAAATTGCTCTTAAGCGACATCATTCCAGACCAGTCTTGCTCCATGGCCTTTGAGGGATCTGGCGGGGCGGCAGGGTTTGCCAAAGGTAAGTCACGAGTTGAGCTTAAGCAGACTGAGGGCGGTACTCTAGTTTCATATACGACCGAAGCCTCGATTGGCGGCAAGTTAGGTCAAATTGGTGGTCGCCTAATTAGCGCATCAGCAAAAAAGATTGCAGACGATTTTTTTCAGAAGTTTGCAAAAGAATTAGGCGGGGAGACAGTGGCGTTGGAGTCAGACGTTGGCGGTAAATAAAAAAGCAGTGTTAAAAAAGTAGCGCAAAAATAAAAAGCTAAAAAGCTTAATACATTGGTGGTGGAGGAGACGTAATGAAATCTGCAGCATTTGATTATGTAAAGCCCAAGGCCTTACAAGAGGCTTTGTCTTTACTTGAGCAGGGCGGCGATGATGCGCAATTAATTGCGGGTGGGCAAACTTTATTGGCCACTTTGAATATGCGCTTGTCTGAGCCCACAGTGCTAATTGATATCACTGATATCGCTGAGCTCAAAGGTATTTCGGTGGTTGGAGATAGCTTGCGTATTGGCGCTCTAGTGACTCATACTGAAATTGAAGATTCAGAATTAGTCGCAAAACATGCTCCACTTTTAAAAGCTGCCGCTCCACATATTGCGCATCGCGCTATTCGTAATCTCGGTACTTGGGGAGGTTCACTAGCATATGGTGACCCAGCCGCTGAATGGCCTGCTTGTAGCTTGACTCTGCGTGCCACCATGGTGATTCATGGTCCAGCAGGCGAGCGCCGAATTTCAGCAAACGATTTTTTCATTGACCTGTATACGACCTCATTAGAGCCCAATGAAATTCTCGTGGCGACTGAGATTCCATTGGCGAGCAAACAAGAAGTTTTCTATTTTCATGAGCTGGCTAGACGTCATGGCGATTACGCGGTTGCTGGTTTAGCCGCAGTTGCACAGAAGCAAGGTGATGTTTTGACTCATTGCGCTTTCACATTCTTTTCGGTTGGCGCTACGCCAGTGATGGCAACTAAAGCACAGGATTTACTCAATGGCCAAAAACTCAACGATGAGTTGATTGCTAGGGCTGTAGCAGAAGTGCGTGATGAAATCGAAGCAATTGCAGACATAACCAATAGCGCAGAAGCGAAACAACATTTAATTGGTGTATTGCTTGAGCGTGGACTCAAGCACATGATTGCTTAATACTCAAACAGCAAACACCAGCAAAAGAATTCGGAGATCAAAATGAGTTTGAAGAAAAAAATTTCAATGACCGTTAATGGTCGACTCGTCAACGCAGAGATTGAGCCACGCAGACACCTGGTGGATTTTTTACGTGAAGATTTGCATTTAAAAGGCCCTCACTTGGGCTGTGAGCAGGGTGCTTGTGGCGCTTGTACCGTCAAGGTGGATGGACAAATCATTCGCGGATGCCTATTTCTGGCAGTACAGGCGGATGGCAGCGTGGTTGAAACGGTCGAAGGTCTCACCAAAAATGGTGTTTTGACAGATTTACAAGAATCTTTTATGCGCCACAACGCTATGCAGTGTGGCTTCTGCTCCTCTGGCATGTTGTTAGCTGCAGCAGAGTTGATTGAGAAACAACCAAAAGCAACGCGCGAACAAGTGCGTGAATGGATCTCAGGTAATTACTGTCGTTGCACTGGTTACCACTCTATTGTCGATGCAATCGTCGACGTATTAGATGCTCGTGCCAAGGGCCAAAAAATTAACCCTGTCCTTGCTAACGCTTAAGGAAAACGCATTATGAATAAGCCAAGTGATTTAAAAGGAATGGTGCTGGATCCTGTAACAAATGATCAGCGGTATATCGGTCATAGCGAACCAAGACATGGAGCTCGTCGTCTGCTTGAAGGTCAAGGGACTTACATTGACGACATCCAATTGCCACGTATGGCACATGTGGTGTTCTGGCGCTCCCCTGTAGCGCACATGAAAATCGGCAAAATTCATGCAGAGCATGCTAGCAAGATGCCTGGTGTTCTTGCGGTTGTAGACGGCGTGCAAATGGCGAAAATTTGTAAGCCTTGGGTAGCCACTTTAGGTCACCTAGCCGGTATGAAGTCTGCCCCTCAACACGCCTTAGCAATTGATCGCGCTTGTTGGCAGGGTGAGCCAGTTGTAGCTGTGGTTGCAGAAACTAGAGCGCAGGCGGAAGATGCTTTGCAGCATATCGATGTTGAGTGGGAAGAGTTGCCGGCAGTCGTTTCCATGGAAACCGCGCTTGATGCGGACACTCCAGTTATTCATGCTGATCTTGGCGATAATTTATGTTTTACCCGTAGCCTCGATGTTGGTAATGTGGATGAAGTATTTGCAACTGCAGACGTAGTTGCAGAAGCGACCTTTGGATTTGGCCGTCATACCGGTGTCACGCTCGAACCACGTTGCCAAATTGCAGATTACAACCCAGGCGATCGTCGCCTCACTGTGTACCACTCGCAACAAGCGCCACACATGATGCAAGATCTGTATTGCCGTCAGTTTGGTCTTTCAGAATCAGATGTGCATGTCATTTGCAAGGATGTGGGCGGATCTTTTGGTATTAAGGTTCACGCCTATCCAGATGATTTCGCTACCGTAGGGCTTGCCATGATGCTTGAGCGCCCTGTGAAGTTTGTTGCAGACCGTCTTGAATCATTTACTAGTGATATTCATGCGCGTGAGCATCGTATTAAAGGCCGTATAGCCGCCAATAAGGCAGGCGATATCTTGGCTTTTGAGATTGATGACTTGACGGCCATTGGCCCTTATTCCATGTTCCCTAGAACCAGCGCCATTGAGGGCAATCAGGTGGTGAACTTGGTAGGCGGCCCTTATAAGCATCAGAACTATCGCGCTAAGTTAAATGTGGTATTTCAGAATAAAACACCAACCTGTCAGTATCGTGGCGTAGGCCATCCGATTGCTTGTGCTGTGACCGAAGGCTTGGTAGATTTGGCTGCGCAAAAATTGCAAATGGATCCACTCGAGTTCCGTAAGCGCAATGTGATTCCGGATGACGCTTATCCCTGCTCCGGAATTTCTGGAATTAAGTTAGAAGTTCTCTCGCATGAACAATGTTTGCGAACCATCGAAAAAATGATGGACTATTCCGCCTTGCGTAAAGAGCAGGCTGAGTTACGCAAAAAAGGAATCTATCGCGGCATTGGATTTGCAACATTGATTGAGTTAACCAATCCAAGTCCCGCTTTTTATGGTGTGGGTGGCGCACGTATTGCCTCGCAAGATGGCGCTACTGTTCGCATGGATCCCAGCGGTGTGGTTTCGGTATTGATTGGTGTTGGTGAACAAGGTCAAGGCACTGAAGGTATCTATACCCAAATTGCCGCTGATGCTGTTGGCGTTCCAATCGATCAAGTGCGTGTTATTACTGGTGATACCGATGTCACTCCTTACGGTGGCGGCACCTGGGCATCACGTGGAGCCGGTGTTGGCGGTGAAGCAGTTCTCTTGGCTTCTCAAGCCCTACAAGAAAACATCATTAAACTTGCGGGCGCTATTTTGAATCGACCTGTTGCTGAATTAACTGCTCGTCGTGGACATATCCTTGATAAAGCGACTGGTGAGCAATTATTGCCCTTTAGTGAAGTGGGTAGGGTGGGTTATTTCCGTACCGATACTTTGCCAGCAGGATTTTCGGCTGATCTCATGGTGACACGTCACTACACACAAAAAGAATATCCATTCATCTTTACGAATGGAGTGCAAGCATCTTACGTTGAGGTTGACCCAGACACAGGCTTCGTGAAGCTATTGAAGCATTGGGCAGTAGAAGACTGCGGTCGTGTTATCAATCCAATGTTAGTCAATGAACAAGTGCGCGGCGCAATCGTTCAAGGTATTGGAGGCGTTCTTTTCGAGGAATGCCTCTATGACGAAAGTGGTTTGTTGCGCAATGGCAGCATGGCAGATTATTTAGTGCCAATGGCTAACGAGATGCCGGATATTGAGGTTGCTCACGTTGAGACACCTACCCAATCTTCAAAATTGGGTGCTAAAGGGGCAGGTGAGGCTGGTACAGCCGGAGCGCCAGGTGCAGTTCAAAACGCTATTAATGATGCCTTGGCACCATTAAATGCATCCGTCTTTGATCAGCCCATCACCTGTGAAAAGATCCTGCGGGCTCTCAAGAAAATCTAGCTTTAAATAGACTCTGACCACCCTGGTGCATCACCTCCGGGGGTGGTTCAGCACATCCTGTAACATCAAGTTTTGGGGCCCATAAAGCAGTCTGAAGCCCTTTTGGTTAACTTGATACGGTAAATGATATGTCCACATTAAAAGGTAAAACAGCCCTAGTTACTGGCTCCACTAGCGGTATTGGCTTGGGAATGGCTATTGCACTGGCTAAACAAGGCGTCAACATCATGGTCAATGGTTTTGGCGAGAAAGATGAAGCCATTGCTCAAATTAAAGCCTGTGGAGTAGAGGTGGATTACCATGGCGCCGATATGAGTAAGCCCGCTGAGATCGAAGATCTGATTAAGCAAACAGAGAAGCGTTTTGGCTCACTAGATATCTTGATTAATAACGCCGGCATTCAGTACACCGCGAACATTGAAGAGTTTCCAACGGATAAGTGGGATGCCATCATTGCCATTAATTTAAGTTCGGCATTTCATACAACACACCATGCTTTACCTGGTATGAAAAAACGCAACTGGGGCCGCATTATCAACATCGCTTCTGTACATGGCTTGGTGGCCTCTACCCAGAAGGCTGCCTATGTTGCTGCTAAACATGGGATTGTTGGATTAACTAAAGTGACGGCTTTGGAAAATGCACGCACTGGCATTACCTGTAATGCAATCTGCCCGGGTTGGGTTCTAACTCCCTTGGTTCAGAAGCAGGTAGATGCTCGTGCAGAACGCGAAGGCATTTCCAATGAGGCCGCTAAGAATGCCTTGGTATCCGAAAAGCAGCCATCTGGAGAGTTTGTGAGCCCAGAGCAATTGGCAGCCTTGGCGGTTTTCCTCTGTGGGCCAGACGCCTCTGAGGTTCGTGGAGTAGCTTGGAATATGGATGGCGGCTGGACCGCTCAATAAACCTTGATAAACAGAGTTGAAGTTAATGCCGGCAAGCTGCTTTGTCGGCATTTTTCTTGAATCAAACAAAAACCCCAGAATAGTCTATAGTTACCCAAAATTAATCTATATTTTGCGTAATGTAATTAAAAGGAATACAAATGGAACATACCTTACCTCAGTTGCCATATGCACTCGATGCTTTGGCCCCATATATCTCCAAGGAAACTTTGGAGTACCACTATGGTAAACATCACCAGGCTTATGTCACTAATTTAAATAATTTGATTAAAGGGACTGAGTTTGAAAATTCATCTCTTGAAGACATTATTAAGAAATCTACAGGCGGTGTTTTTAATAACGCCGCACAAGTTTGGAACCATACCTTTTATTGGTCAAGCATGAAGCCAAATGGTGGTGGAGCACCTAGCGGCCCGTTGGCTGATGCTATCAATGCTAAGTGGGGCTCATTTGATAAATTCAAAGAAGAATTTGCAAAATGTGCTGTAGGAACTTTTGGTTCAGGTTGGGCATGGCTGGTTAAAAAAGCAGATGGCAGCCTTGATCTTGCTTCCACTAGCAATGCTGCAACGCCTCTCACCACAGATGCTAAGCCGCTCATGACATGTGATGTTTGGGAGCATGCTTACTATATTGACACACGCAATGCGCGACCAAAATACGTGGAAAACTTTTGGAATGTGGTGAATTGGGATTTTGCTAGTCAAAATTTTGCTTAATTTAAATTATCTTATTTAGGAAAATCTAATGACATCAATCTTGACCTCCTTAGGGCGAACCGTTTTTGCGGGCTTCGTCCTCCTCGCCCTCATTATTTTGGCTTTGGGCGGCAACTTTAGTTCTGCTGAATTACCGTTTGTTTTCCGTTGGTTACACGTGATGTTTGGTGTGATGTGGATTGGTTTGCTCTGGTACTTTAATTTTGTGCAAATTCCTTCAATGCCAAAGATTCCTGATGAGCAAAAGCCAGCGATTGGAAAAGTGATTGCTCCGGCAGCATTGTTCTGGTTCCGTTACGCAGCTTTGTTTACTGTGCTAACCGGTTTGATTGTTGCCGCTTTAAATGGTTACTTACACCAAGCATTTACATTGCAAGCTCCATTCCGCGCAATTGGTTTGGGTATGTGGATTGCCTTGGTAATGGCCTTTAACGTTTGGTTCATTATTTGGCCAAATCAAAAGCGTGCTCTTGGCATCGTTGTTGTTGAAGCTGACGTTAAGGCAAAATCTGCTCGCGTTGCAATGCTGACATCCCGTTTAAATACATTGTTATCCGTACCAATGTTGTTTTTGATGGTTGCTCAATCGCATAACACTACATGGTTTGTGATCGTTTCTTAATCACTACCAGCCGCATAAATAAAAGGCCCGCATCGCGGGCCTTTTTGGTTGATCAATCAAATCAATCTAGGGGATTTAATCCAGAATAGCTGGCAGCTCCTTAGTTAATGCACCACGTTGTGCGGTAGCGGTACCCATTAATACAAAGCCCAACAACTTGTGATCAGCAGATTCAAAACGAGACTCTAGACCACCTTCAACAGCGGTTGTCGTCCAATTACCTTCAGCACCTTTAGCGGGTGGAGAAACAATAGTGGCTAAGGCTGGGGTTTTGACCATCACCGGCATCGCTGGATAGGTAAGTGCGGTAGTCTGTCCGGTTAAGGTTGGTGCCAATGCTCTTGCTGCTTGCATGATAGGCATCACGTAAGGCAGAACTAAGCCATCCACCTCTGCGCAATCTCCAATAGCAAAGATGTTTTTAATGTTGGTTTCAAGTTCGCGATTTACCTGAATACCAAGATCGGTCTTAATGCCAGTAGCTTTTGCTAATTCAATTCTGGGCTTTAGACCAACGGCCGATAAAAATACGTCGCAAGAGATTGTGTTGCCATTAGCTAGTGTGACCTGCAAAGAATCTCCGTGACGATCTAGCGCCTGCACGGTTGTGGACAGATGCCAGCACACCCCGGTCGCACTGAGCTTTCCCTGTAGCTCTAAAGCTGCAGCTTCAGGCAAGAGCCGACCAAGAGCCTGCGGGGCTAAATCAATCACATCTACCTCATAACCTCCCAGCACAAGATCATTGGCGAATTCACAGCCAATCAGGCCCGCACCCAGAATGGCAATCTTCTTTTTTCCGGTGATTGCATTACGAAAGCGTGCGTAGTCTTCCAAATCATTTACTGTGATGACTTCGTTCGCAGCGCTCCCTTGAAGTGGGAGACGAATTTGATCGGCACCCAAAGCCATTACCAGTTTTCCATAAGGTACTTCACCTTTACTAGTTTGAATGGTTTGCGCACTAGGATTAATTGCGCTTACATCACACTCACCCAAGACAGTCATTTCTAGTTGCGTTGCCATGCCATCAGCTGGCGTAGAGATTAATTGCGCTGCTTCTTTCTTGCTCGCAAGAGCGGTGGAAAGCATGGGCTTGGAATAAAAGTAACCAGGCTCACGTGTTACTAGCGTAATGGGGACTGCTTTATCCAATTTTCGGATTTCGCGGATAACTGTGTAGCCAGCCAATCCACTGCCAATGATGACAATTGCGGATTGGGATTGAGGGGTAGTTTGATCCAAAGCTGGGCTCTCCAAGTGACGAATAGGTAAACAGGGTGAAGGGGTGCTGAAGTGGCCTTAGCTTACCTGAACCATTTCAAAATCTGCTTTTGCTACACCGCAATCAGGGCATTCCCAGTCTTCTGGTACATCAGCCCAGAGTGTGCCAGCTGGAATGCCATCTTCTGGGATTCCTTTTGCTTCGTCATAAATATAGCCGCACACGATACATTGGTAAGTTTTCATTTTGATTCCTTAAATAGTCTGTTGATTTTAAATTTAATTTCTAAATATTTCTGCGTCACCCTATTGGGCTGCAAATACCTTTGCCTTTTCCAAAGCTAGTTTGTAATGATTGGCATGGCGCTCCTCAACATTTGCTAATGCAGCGAAGCGTTTTGCTGCTTTGGCTAATACCGCCTGAAATTGCTCTGCATGCTCTTTGGATTCTGCAATTTGCTCATCAATCTCCTGGATTGCAGCTGCATTACCTTCTTCTACCGCCGTTTTACGAAACGAAGGATACATTTCGGTGTACTCATAAGTTTCACCTTCAATCGCGATCTCTAAAGCACGTGCCGGAGTAATAGTGCCAGCAGGGTAGAGCAGGTCTAGGTGACCAAAAGCGTGCATGACTTCTTGGTCGGCAGTGGCCTCGAAAATCTTTGCAGTTTCCTCATCGCCTGCAGCGCGAGCCAATTTTGCAAAATAACGATACTTAATATGAGCCATGGATTCACCAGCGAATGCGGACTCCAAGTTTTGGATGGTTTTGATTTCTGGACGTGTCATTTTGATTCCTTTATTAAGACCTATGGTTTGTTGAGTATTCTTTGCTGCTTTCTCAACCATGAATGCAGTGTGCGCCTTATTTATTGATCAGTCTAATGAATCATTATGATAGTATTTATCTAATTATTCGATAATGGAGGGAAAATGGCTTATTTACCGTCTTTACGGCAGCTGGGGTATTTCGTTGCATTGGCAAAAGAGCTCAATTTCACCCGTGCAGCTCAAGCCTGTTTTGTTGGCCAGTCGACTTTAAGTGCTGGTCTGAAGGAACTGGAGGATGCATTGGGGATCCATTTGGTCGAGCGTGATCGACAGAATGTATCTATCACTCCAATAGGTTTGGAAGTTCTAGAGCGTGCCAAGCTAATCTTGGCGGCATCTGAGGATTTAGTGGAGTATGCAGGCGCAACCGGTAAGCCCATGACTGCCACAATTCGTTTGGGTGTCATACCAACCATCGCACCATTTTTATTGCCCACTGTTTTGCCAGAAGTTCGTAAACGTTTTCCAGATCTCAAAATTACTTTGAGAGAAGATCTCACTGCGAATTTACTTTCCAGGTTAGCTGAGCATAAATTAGATTTTGCTTTGATAGCACTTCCATATGATGTAGAAGGCCTTCTTGTTCAAGAATTATTTGACGACCATTTTTGGTTGGTTGCCAAGGATGGAGATCCCGCATTGAGGGGAAAGGAAGTGACATTACCTGCCAAGATGGCCGAACGCCTCTTGCTGCTCGAAGAGGGTCATTGTCTACGAGAGCATAGCTTGCAAGCGTGTAAGCGCACGGACATTCGTAAAGCCGAGGGGATGGAAGCAACTAGTTTGTTAACCTTATTGCAAATGGTAGAGTCTGGACTTGGCATTGCCTTACTTCCTGGAATGGCAGTTAAAAGCAGTCTATTAAATAACTCTGAGTTAGTGACAAAAGAGTTAGCCTCACCAGCGCCCAAGAGAGTGATTGCTTTAGTTGCGCGCCCCTCTACCGCACATACTCAAGAATTTAATGCGCTGGCAGATTGCATACGCGAACAATTTGGCGTCGCTTAATCGCATGTTCAGCAAAATTTACCAATCCTTGTTACAGTCATCCCTCTTTTTACTCATTTAAAAGGCAGCAAATGTCAGGCAAAGAAATTATGTTCACCCCGGTAAATCTGGGAGCACTTCATTTAAAAAATCGTTTAGTGATGGCACCGCTCACGCGGATGCGTGCTGTTGGTGGTGATGTTCCTAACCCGTTAGCTAAAACCTATTACGCGCAACGTGCGAGTGCCGGACTTATTATTACTGAGGCAACACAGATTTCTCCATTGGGTAAAGGTTACCCAGCGACGCCTGGAATCTATTCGGTAGAACAAACCGCTGCATGGAAAGAGATTGTTGAGGCAGTGCATGCTAAGGGCGGTGCGATTGTTGCGCAGTTGTGGCACGTGGGTCGTATCTCCCATTCTTCCTTGCATCCAGAGCAGGGCGTACCTGAGGCACCTTCTGCAATTGCTGCGGCTGGTCAAACGTATGGTGCAGATTGGAAACTCCACGACTATGAGACTCCAACGGCAATGAGTTTGGAAGACATCGCTCGCTTGCTCAAGGAGTTTGAGGCGGCAGCACAGAATGCAAAAGCTGCAGGCTTTGATGGTATTGAAATTCACTCGGCTAATGGCTATTTGCTAGATCAGTTCTTGCAAGACAAAACCAATCAACGTATGGATGAGTATGGTGGCTCGATCGACAATCGTCTGCGTCTATTGGGTCAAGTCATCGAAGCTGTAAGCGAAGTATTCCCGAGTGATAAGGTGGGGGTTCGCCTTTCACCATACGGTACTTTCAATGATATGGGTGATAGTGATCCGGTAGCATTATTTACTGCTGCAATTAAGAAGCTTAATGGCTATAACTTAGCTTACGTGCATATGATTGAGCCTCGCTCAACCAGTGCTGGCGGAGGTGATCAAGTTCTTGAGGATGCCCCTATTACCTCCGAGATGTTCCGTGCTGCTTATCAAGGAAAATTTATCACCGCTGGTGGGTATGACCAAGCTATGGGTGAGAAGGTGTTAGAAGATAATTTAGCTGATGCAGTAGCTTATGGCCGTCTCTACATTTCTAATCCAGATCTAGCAGAGAGATTTCAGCAGGGTGCCGCACTAAATCCATATAACCGCGCTACTTTTTATGGTGGCGAGGAAGTGGGCTACACAGATTACCCAACTCTGTAATAGAAGTCCCAGATTCTGGGATGGTTGCTAATAAATCCCGCTCTTAATAAAGCGGGATTATTTTTTGTCTTCAGGGTCTTTAAGAAGACCGTATTGGTTTGCTGCGAGTAAAAAGGCAATAGATGCGCAACCCATAGCAAAAAATTGCCATTGATGCAGCATTGCGGTGCCCACCACCGTCATTAGGACTGTCCAGCCTATTGCCATCTTGGCTTTTTTAGAGAGAGGTTTCATTTTAAGCATCAACTTTATTCAACATACGACGAAGTGTATCGTCCTTTACGACGTAATGTTGCCACAAGCCTGCTAAAGCATGAATGCCAATCAAAAAGTAGAGCGAATTTCCTAAAAACTCATGGATCCCTTCAGCTACTTTTTTCATCTCCGGATTGGGGGCGACCAGCTGAGGCCACACCAAGCCCAAAAAGTGGATTTCTTTGCCGCCATACTGAAAATACAGGATGCCAAAAATGGGCGATATCAAGAGCAGGGTATACAGCAGCCAATGCATGACCTTGGCCAATGAAATGAACAAAGTCTTTGGGTTTGTGGGCTCAGGAACGCCATAAGTTAAGCGGATGATTAGGCGAAGGGCCATTGCTATAAAAATGAGCTGTCCGATAACGCCATGGATTGATTTACATAGCTCACGAGACTCGCTTCCTTTGGGAAACTGTCCTTTGAGTTCAATCACTGCAAAAGCGGCGACAACTAGGAAGAAAACAAGCCAATGGAAGAATATGGAGGCTGGGTGGTATTTGGTTTTAGACATTCAATGCGGATGTTAAGTGAGCTCATCATAAATGATAATCAATCTCATTAACATTATTGATGCCAGGGATTTTGCCCCTTAAGGCGGCATTTAAACCTAGTTATTGAGCCTAACCTTGGCGCTAAGCTCATTTGCTAGACCACGCTTATCTATTTGCGAGAGCCTAAGCGCCTCAAATTCAAAATCTAGCTGCCCAGGATGGAATTCCTCATCATTCTGCAGATCGATGACATAAGTCCATACCAGTTCACGCCCCCGGTTTTTAAAAACATCCACTACTCGTTTCATCTGGACCGCCTTTATGGTGAAGCTTATTGATTGCTAACAGATGGACTGGTAATTGCCATCTGTTGGCTTAGGTTATTTTTTAGCGCCACTAAGTTTCTAGCTTCAATGCGAATGACTCCGCCTCTTGGACTATCAATGTCAGCAATCAAAAAGAAAGAGACCGAGATAACAAAAGGAAAGATCATGAATAGGCCGATGTTCTTCTTAAAATTTCGCGCGCCAAATCCAACCAAGAGATTGGCGCAAATAGCGATTGCTGCCATCAAAGCCCATGCCGTAAGAGGGATACGATTCCACCAAGCTGCTTGTACATAACCTTGAGAATTCAAAACATCATTCATGCCGGATGCAACTAATGCAATAGAGGCAGTCTGTTGCATGCGAACGGTTGGAAGAATCTCATTCCAGAGGGCGGTTTGCAGTTGATCTGTTTTTCTGCGAATCTCTTCAATCTTTTCGGGACTCTGTCTTGAGTAAAACAGAATGCGTTGATCTGTATATTGAAGTAAGAGGTTCTTCGTTGCGGCAGCAGCCTTTGGAGGTAGAAGATCAGCTCTTAAGAATTCAGTGCCAATGGCATTCGCCTCGCCTTCCTCAAAGATCTCGCGCTGATCATGGCGATTAATAGCCATTGAGAAAGTAAAGCCAATAATTAAGGCCAGCAAGGTTAAGGTGGCAGTCTGAATAATGCCGAGATCTGCAGATGTCTCGGTATCTTTTGTTCGGAAGCGACTCAGTGCGGCATACCCAAACCAAACAGAGAGGGCAAATACTAAAAGTGAGACACCAAAGACAGCAAGAGGGTGGTTAAGAAGAGGAAAAATTTAAAAGGTTCCCGGGTACAAAATATCTTTAGTCACATTCTGAATATCGCGATGGCCTGTAAATGCCATGGTGATATCCAACTCATTGTGAATTAACTCTAAGCACTTGGTTACACCAGCCTCACCCATGGCGCCTAAGCCATATAGGAAGGGGCGGCCGATCATCGTGCCACGCGCACCTAAGGCCCACGCTTTTAAAACATCTTGACCTGAGCGAATACCGCCATCCATCCAGACTTCAATATCTTTACCAACAGCACCCACAATTCCGGGTAAAGCCTGAATGCTAGAAATCGCGCCATCTAATTGACGGCCACCATGGTTAGAGACAATTAAAGCATCAGCGCCCGAGTTTGCTGCCAAGCGCGCATCACCTTCATCTAAGATGCCTTTGATAATGAGCTTTCCACCCCAGAGTTTTTTAATCCATTCCACATCACCCCAATTGAGGCCCGGATCAAATTGTTCTGCAGTCCAAGAAGATAGTGAAGACATGTTCCCCACACCAGTAGCATGTCCAACGATATTACGGAAAGTCCTGCGTGGCGTCATAGCCATACCCAAGCACCAGCGTGGCTTAGTCGCCATATTGATCATATTGGCAATCGTCAGCTTAGGAGGAGCGGAGAGACCATTCTTTAGATCCTTATGACGTTGACCTAAGATTTGCAAATCCAGAGTCAAAACTAGTGCAGAACATTTGGCCGCTTTAGCGCGCTCAATCAAACGCTCAATAAAGCCACGATCTTTCATGACGTAAAGTTGGAACCAAAATGGTTTTGTGGTGTGTTCGGCTACGTCTTCAATTGAGCAAATGCTCATAGTGGATAAGCAGAATGGCACACCAAACTTTTCAGCAGCCTTAGCGGCTAAAATTTCACCATCGGCATGTTGCATTCCAGTTAGGCCTGTAGGTGCAAGTGCTACCGGCATAGCAACTTCTTGACCAATCATGGTTGTCTTAGTGGTGCGGTTAGTCATGTTCACCGCTACACGCTGACGTAACTTAATCTTTTGAAAATCGGATTCATTGGCGCGGTACGTTGACTCGGTCCATGATCCTGAGTCTGCATAGTCGTAGAACATCTTGGGGGTGCGCTTTTGATGGAGGACCCGCAAGTCTTCTATATTGGTAATGATTGCCACAATGTATCCTTCTGTTTGATGCTATTTTGTAGAAGCAAAAGCTTAATTTAAGCTCTATCTTAGCAATACCGGGGATTTGTTTCTACAATGCTAGGGTATCCCTTGCTTGGGGACCTCAAATAACTACTTCCCCTATAAAGTCGCCGAATGGGTCAGCTGAATTTCGCCACAATTGCCTACTTGCTTATAGCTACCGCTTTATGGGCAGGCAATGCAATCGCTGGGCGAGTATTGGTTGGAAGCATCTCCCCAATTACCTTAAGCGTGGTCCGCTGGGGATTGGCTGCCTTACTTTTGCTTCCCTTGGGTTGGCGGGTTCTGATGCCGGGAAGTGCCTTATGGCAAAACAAGAAACGTTTCCTTCTCTTGGGTTTATTTGGGGTAGGCAGCTATAACGTCCTGTTATACCTCGCACTTCAAACATCTACCGCCATTAACGTCACCTTGATCGGTGCCAGCATGCCCATCTGGATGCTATTTATTGGTGCGGTGTTTTATCAAGTAAAGCCCAGCATCTTGCAGATGATTGGCGCGGTAGTGAGCTTATTAGGTGTTGGTATTGTGCTCACCCGTGGAGATCTAGCAGCCTTACTGACTATGCAAATGGTAGTGGGCGATCTTTTAATTATGTTGGCCACAATCTTGTGGGCTTTTTACAGTTGGATGTTGAGTCGTCCGGGCTCTAGTTCAGAACGTCAATGGCCATGGGCTGAATTTTTAATGGCGCAAGTAACAGTGGGTTTGTTGTGGACGGGATTTTTTGATGGTTTTGAAATTGCAGCCGGTCATGCTTTTCTGGATCTGAATTGGTGGACCGCCTCTTTAATTGTCTTTGTTGCAATTGGCCCATCCTTAATTGCCTATCGTTGTTGGGGTCTGGGTGTGAATGGAGCAGGGCCTACGGTTGCCGCCTTTTTTGCTAATTTCATACCCTTATTTACTGCGCTTTTATCAGCGGCTATGCTGGGTGAGCCTCCCCAACTGTTTCATGGGCTCGCCTTTACCCTGATTGTTGCGGGTATTGTTATCTCCTCCAAAAGGGGAAGGTGAGTCTGCCAAAACTGGCAAAAATGCCCTTTTAAGAGGGGTTTTGGGTTCCGGCCCCCAAGAAAGCCTTAAATCGGTATCATTTAGGGCTAATCACAGAAATCCCTAGGAAATTACTATGCCAGGTTTACTCCCCAATGTTGATCCAGATGGTTTGTTAGAGTTCTCAGTCGTTTATACCGACCGCTCTTTAAATCACATGTCTGAAGAGTTCAAGCGCGTGATGGTCGACATATCGAGTGTCCTTAAAGACGCTTATAACGCTAGCTCTGCAGTCATCGTTCCCGGTAGCGGAACGTTTGGTATGGAAGCTGTAGCCCGCCAATTTGCTAACAATAAGAAATCCCTGGTATTACGCAATGGCTGGTTTAGTTATCGCTGGACGCAAATTTTTGATTTGGATAGCTCTTTCAAAGACATCTCCATTTTAAAAGGTCGCCAAGTGGATAACTCTGCTCAAGGCGCTTTTGCACCCGCTCCGATTGAAGAGGTAGTAGCATTTATTAAGAAAGAAAAGCCTGCGGTTGTTTTTGCACCGCACGTTGAAACTTCAGCTGGCATCATCCTTCCAGATGATTACATTAAAGCCGTTGGCGAGGCAGTGCGCTCAGTGGATGGTATTTTTGTATTGGACTGCATTGCTTCTGGCGCAATGTGGGTTGATATGAAGGCATGTAATGTTGATGTGTTGATTTCAGCGCCACAAAAAGGCTGGAGCAGCTCACCATGTTGCGCCTTGATTGCGCTGGGTGAAAGAGGCCGTGAACGCATTGACTCAACTCAAAGCACTAGCTTCTCTATGGACTTGAAAAAATGGTTACAGATTATGGAGGCCTATGAAAAAGGTGGCCACGTATATCACACGACTATGCCTACTGACGCTTTAAAGATTTTGCGTAATGTGATGAAAGAAACACAGTCACTTGGTTTTGCAGCACTAAAAGCCAAACAAATTGAATTGGGTACGAAAGTCCGCGATCTATTGGTATCTAAGGGTTACCCTTCAGTGGCGGCCAAAGGTTATCAATCTCCAGGTGTAATAGTGAGCTTCACTAAAGATCCTGATATCCAATCTGGTAAGAAATTTATTGCCCTGGGCTTACAAACCGCAGCGGGCGTTCCGTTGCAATGCGATGAGCGTCCAGATTTCCGGACCTTCCGCCTAGGCTTGTTTGGTCTGGAAAAATTAACGCATGTTGACCGCACCGTTGGACATCTTGCAACTGCGTTAGAAAAAATTACCGAGACAGAAGCGCAGCCTGCGTAGTCAAATAAAGTAGTTCAGCATTAAGAAATAAAGGCCATCATCTGATGGCCTTTATTGCATTCTAGGGTGATACTACTTTTATCTAGCCAGGGGATTGGGGGTGGCTTCTCCGATCTTGTGCAGAGTGTTGTTATCAACGTGATGAAATAACGCTGCTTGATCTTTAATCTTCATCACCGTGTCTTGTTCATAAGACCAAGTGCCATCATCGTGAATGGAAACCTGAATACGAAACTCAACCGTTCTGAAGGCGTAATCTAAAAATGGATTGGATGAGATGCCTGCGCAGCGATCATCTTCTTTTGCATGCAATTCAAATTGCTTTGCATTTTCAGCGGCATTACCAGAGGCCATCGTAATCATGCCCCGAGGAATACTCAGCGTATGAATGATGTTGCCAGTTACGGGCTCCCATAACCAATACCCCACTTGGTCATGATAGGTCTTTACTTGATCGGGTTTGGTGATGTGGGTATGGTATCTCAGGCCATAAAAAAGCTGAGGGCCATTGGTTTGGGGATCAATTGGTTGGAGCTCAATTCTCTCAACATAAGCTTGCTTCTTAGGCCCTTCTGCTTTGGGTTTTACGTCTAAGCCACGAACACCTTCCCAGATGCCAGCCATGCCAGTCAAGGGTCCAAGCTGTTCTAGGGTATTGACGGAGTAGCCCTGGGGCTCGGTAAAAATATCTTTTGGGAAATCACTCATGAGCAACCTTTTAAAAATGAAGCATTTTTTTCAAATTTTTGAGTATTATTAAATTATCCACAAACTATCTTGGAGAATTACATGATTTCTCGTATCGCTCGCTTGAGCCTGGCAACCCTGATTTCTGCTGCTATTGGTATTGCTCCCATCTCTGTGATGGCTGCTGATCCAGCTCCTGCAACGGCGCCAGTGGCTTCCCCTGCCGCCGCTCCAGTGGCTTCCCCTGCTGCTGCTCCGACTGAGAAGTCTGCTAATAAAAAGGCAAAGAAACAAGCAAAGAAAGAAAAGAAGGCTGAGAAAAAAGCAAAAAAGAAAGCAAAAAAGAAAGCTAAAGCAGCAGCTGACGCCGCAGCTCAGTAATACGCTTAAACGAGTCCCCCTTAGTTGAGGGGCTCCGCACCATCAAAGTCATCAGACCCTTTGGGATTTGGTGACTTTTTTGTTGGCGCATCATTGCGCACTAATAACCACATTGCGGCCATCACCAAAGTCATGCCACTAATTTGCGTCCAAGTGATTGGCTCTGCCAGAATGAGATATCCCATAAAGATGGTGGAGACAGGGCCAAGTATTCCGGCTTGAGCTACTAGTGGAGATCCGATGCGATTGATGGCGATCATAATCAGCAGCATTGGGATCACGGTGCACAAACTTGCATTGAGTAAGCTAAACCAATAAATGGGCAGGGCTTGTTCAAATATGGCTAGCGGGTTATGGATAGTCGACTGCGCTATGCTCAAAAATGCCGAGGCTGAGCTGGCGTAGACAACTAAGCGCACGCTACCAATACGCTTCACCATTTCTCCAGCGCCAATCATGTAGGCCGCATAGGAGCAGGCGCTGCCGAATACGAGAGCCATACCTAACCAAGCGCCAATGCCGGTGGAGCTGGCATCTTGAATAAAGACAATAAAAACCCCAATGTAGCCAACGATGAGTGAGAACCACTGTAGTTGAGATACGGGTTTCTTTAAAACAAAATACGAGATTAATAAAACAATAGTTGGTGTGAGGTAAAGAACAATTCTCTCCAGGCCAACCGAGATGTATTGAAGTCCCAGGAAATCAATGTAGCTGGATAAAAAGTAACCTAAAAATCCGAGGAAAAATAATTTAGCACGATCAAGCCAGGTGATGGGGTCCATCTTCTTACGGCGCGACTCCCACCAAAAGATCCCCCAGAACAAGGGGAGAGCCATGAGCATACGTAAGGCTAGAAGAGTCTCCGCATTTGCTCCATAACCAAAAGCAAGTTTGACCAAAATAGCTTTGCCAGAAAATAGCATAGAGCCTACTCCGGCCATCAAAATGCCATAGAGGTAACGTCGGTGATGATGTGCTGCGCTTGCTGAATGCATAACGATTTATAACAGCTTATTGAGAAGCGCTCGCATTTCTAAAATGGTCTCTGTGGGAGTAAGACCTACGGGACCAATCCCTTTGCTCACTAAGCTATCTGCTGCGCTGGCGTGCAACTCAACTGCAATAGCGGTGGCTTGCCATAGATCCAATTGATGGCGTATTCCTTGAGCAGCGATTGCGGCAATACTTCCCGTCAGAATATCCCCCATGCCTCCGGTACCCATGCCGGGATTTCCGGCAAGACATTGAACCGTCGAATGAAGTGGGGAGGCAATCAGGGTGTGCTGCCCTTTAAGAACGACGATCGATTGGGTTAATTCAACTAACTTTTGAATGGCGCCCACACGATCTGATTGCACTTTTTCTGTGGTGGTCATTAAAAGCTTTGCCGCTTCGCCGGGGTGAGGGGTGAGAACAGTCAACCCTGGAAGTGCTTGATTCCGAACTTGTAGTTTCTCGAGTAGCTCGGGAGATTCACTGATTAAGTTGAGCGCATCAGCATCAATTACTAGTGGAATGTTAGGGTATGAAAGTGTTGCACCTAGGCATTGAATTGCTAAAGGGGATTTGCCAAGGCCTGGGCCAATAGCAACAACATCAGGTTGAGTCGCATTCAGTATTTGACGAATACCGTCTGTCGCAAGGCGAATCATGAGCTCGGGGTGATCGATATCTGCGCGTGCTGAAGCAGGATCTAGAATTTCTAAGATGGTCCATCCGGCGCCAAGATGTAAACAAGCATTGCCCGCCAAAATGAGAGCGCCCGCCATTCCTGGTGCGCCACCTATTAAAACAACTTTTCCTGCATTACCTTTATGTTCTGAAGCCTCACGCTCAAGAAATCTAACCAATTTAAGGGCGTCAAGGGTCGCTGGTTTGATGGTCATATGAATAGTATCGCTCTGATTTCAGGGGTCTTGAGCAAATTATAGGAAAGAGTATGCTGAACACATGAAGATCCAATTTCTTGGTGCGGCAGGTGAGGTAACAGGCTCTCGCCATTTGGTTGGGGTCATGTTATCTGGCATGCCAAGGCGTTTCATGGTTGACTATGGCATGTTTCAGGGTGGGCGTGAGGCAACAAATAAGAATCTCGAGCCTTTACCATTTTCACCAAAAGATCTCGATTTCGTGGTGCTAACGCACGCGCACATTGACCACAGTGGTTTGTTACCTCGTTTATGCGCACAAGGTTTTACTGGGTCGATTTACTGCACAAATGCTACCTTCGAGTTATTGAAAATTCTTTTACTCGATAGCGCCCATTTGCAGCGCGCCGACGTAGAAAGGGCCGAGAGAAAAATCAAGGTTGGAAAGTGGCGTGGAGAGGTGCCTGTTGCCCTGTATTCCAGGGAGGAAGTTGAAATGACTCTGACCCAGTTTGAGACTTTGGAGTATGGGCAGTCATTAGAGTTGATGCCTGGAATCCAGTTGGAATTTCATAATGCCGGACATATTTTGGGTTCTGCTATTGCTGTAATCGATATTGCAGAAGATGAGCTTGAGAAAAAGCGCTGTGTATTTTCAGGTGATATCGGCATGAAGGGTAAAGTCTTAATGCCTGACCCTGATTTAATTCAAGAGGCTGATGTTGTTGTGGTTGAATCTACTTACGGAGATCGATTACACCGCAGCTTGCAAGATACCGAGGATGAGTTAGTTGAGGTTATTACCTCAACTATGACCGCGCATGGCAACGTAGTAATGCCTGCTTTTGCAGTAGGGCGCACCCAAGAGATTTTATTTCTCTTAATCGACTTAGTAAGAAGAGGGCGTCTACCCCATTTGAGCATTTGGGTTGACTCACCCATGGCTACTGCAGCGACACATCTCACCCAGCACTTTTTCTCCCAATTGGATGGTCAGTCTCAAGCTACTTTTGAATGGTACAAAAATAACCCGGAGGCTGTGGATCTTCGCTTTATTGCGGATGTGGAAGAGTCAAAGGCCTTGAATAAAATTAAAGGTGGAGCAATCATTATCTCAGCGAGTGGCATGTGCGATGCTGGCCGTATTGTTTATCACTTAGCCAGTAATTTGCCGCGCGAACAAAATGCCATTGTCATCACTGGATTTCAGGCATATGGAAGTCTGGGTAGACGTTTGGTGGATAGGGTGGAGAAGGTTCGACTATTTGGTGAGGAGGTTCCGGTAAAGGCCTCGATTCATACAATTGGTGGTTTATCTGCTCACGCTGATCAGGCGGGTTTACTAGACTGGCTTAGAGGATTCAAGCGGGAACCAAGTGCTGTCTTTGTTGTGCATGGTGAACCAGAGTCATCATCAGTTTTAGCTCAATGCATCAGGGATGAATTGCATTGGACTAAGGTCATAATTCCGGAGCGCTTGCATTCTTATCAGTGCTAACCCAATTATCTTATTTAGTCGGCTACTTTTGCGCCTTGGATATTGTGACGTTTCATAGCGTCTGCTACAAACCCAGACTGCTTGAGTTCTGCGATGACATTGCTTAAATAGGTGTTTGTACTTTCATAATTGGCTCTAGCCTTCGGAATCCCAATCGCCTGATTAATCACCATGAATCGACCAGGTAGCATGCGCAATCCCTCATAGCGCTTAGCATCACTTTCTAGCTGCTGTTTGACACCTGCCGCAACATTGCCTGCTCCAGACATGAAGTCATCAATCACTGCCTGTGAGCTCGCAGCTCTCAGAACGGCGGCATTCTTAATCTCACGCGTAAGGTAAAGATCATAGGCGCTACCTTTTCCTACTACGATTTCATTGCCGACAGTATCCACTTCATCATTCGCCTTTAAAGGTGACGAAGCTTTCACCATATAAGCGCCTTCAATTTGAATATAGGCTGGGGTATAGCTGATGTCTGCGCCCCGGACTGGATCAATCGCCACAAAGACTAAGTCAATTTCTCCAGTCTTCACTGCATCTACTGTTGCACCTGCCGATTTAAAGGGGATTAATTGCACGGGCAATGAAATGCGTTTTCCAATCTCATTGGCAATATCTATCGTCACTCCATACAAGTTTTTTGAATTTGGATCTTCATTAGCAAGGACCGGATTTCCTAAATTAATGCCAACACGCAAAACACCAGTTGGAGCAAAAGAAGATAAGGTGGGCTGATCAATGGTTTTCATGGGCTTGGATGATTGACTAATAGCAAGTTGCGATATGCACAAAAGCGTAAGAGATAGGAGCGAGGAGAAAATCGGCTTCATCAAAATATAGAGATAAAAAAACCGCGGCGGGCCGCGGTTTTATCGGCAAAAGAAGAAATTACTTCTTAGCATCAGCCGCTGGAGCAGCAGCAGGTGCTGTTGGGGCAGCAGCAGGAGCATCTTTCTTAGCTTCTTCCATATGAGCAGCTTCTGCACCATGCTTTTCGCCGCCCATATCAACGTTGCCGTCGCCTTTAAGGAGTAGGTAGGCGGTGGCACCAATTAAAACTAGCACCATGATGATGATTGAACGGTTGCTCATTGCTTTTCCTTCGATTTAGTTGAAATTCTGGCAATCTTAACTCGGCTTAATTGCTAGGTAAATCCTGATAAGCCCTAAGCCCTCAAATCCTTGGCTAATCTAGGTGTTAATACTGATTTAGTTCGCAGAGTAAGATGGGCCTAAATAGATGTCAAAAGGTTGCAACATGAGTCCAAAACTCCCCATTAATAACTCGCAGACAATTACTGAGTTTTTAAATTTACATAAGAATCAAATATCAGAAGAAGATTCTGAGGATTCTTATAAATTTGCTTTTGGTGACGAGGCTTTTTTGTCTCGCAGGGAAACGATTGGCATTCGTTTTGAATTGGAGCTATTAAAGCCCGAGATCCTACTCAAGGAGCATGGTATTGAACATACGATTACGGTTTTCGGATCAACTCGTTTTGTTAGTCATGCAGAAGCATTTGCCCTGAAGGAAAAAGCTAAGACTCCAGCGGAGATAGCTATTGCTGGTAAAGCGCTCTTACATAGCAAGTACTACGAGTCAGCCCGAGAATTTGGGTCATTAGTGGCTCATTACAACGCCACTCAAGAGAGCAACTTTAATAAACTTCATATTTGCACAGGGGGCGGCCCCGGGATTATGGAGGCCGCTAATCGAGGTGCATTTGAGGCGGGTGATAAAACCATCGGTTTTAATATCAGCCTGCCTAGGGAGCAGCACCCCAATCCTTATGTCAGCCCCGGCTTAAGTTTTCGCTTTCATTACTTCGCGTTGCGCAAGATGCACTTTATGTTGCGCGCCAGAGCGATCGTTGCCTTTCCTGGTGGGTTTGGGTCCTGTGACGAATTATTTGAGGTGTTGACACTGATCCAGACTAAAAAAGTCGTCCCCATTCCCGTGATTCTGGTGGGCAAAGAATATTGGAATGAAATGATTAACTTTGATCACATGGTGGAGTTTGGCGTGATTAATGAGGAGGATATGCAAACTATTTACTTCTCTGAGAGCGCTCAGGAGACTTGGCAGGTGATTCGGGATTGGTATCAACTGGGTTAACACACTCACCTGTAAAATCTCCCCTATGAATCCCTCGCAAACTAGTATCGCTACATCTCTAGATCTTCCGGGCTATCTTTTGGGTGCCGCCATGCTCTTGTTGATCATGGTTTTTCATGGAGTAGCGTTACTGCAGATTGCCAAGCGCTATGAAGTGAAAACTTTTCTGTATTTGGCTGAGAAGAAATACTCTGCCGTAGCTCTCTGTTTTTATGTGAGTATCTTCTGCTTATTCTTGACTCACATTGCTGAAATAGTGATTTGGGGCATTGCTTTGTACGCGTTCAAATTGCTGCCTGCATTGGGGCAAAGCATTCTATTTAGTGGCAGTACCTATACGGCAATGGGATTTATGGAGGACATTCTTCCAGATGGCTGGAAAATGCTAGCTGTCATCATCGCTTTTTCTGGAATGTTCTCCTTCGCATGGACCGCTTCAGTCATGATCTCCATGACTAAGAACTTCCGCCAAGCCTATACCAAGCTTCATATGAGAAAACTTAACATCTCATCTGACATCATTGATCGTTTTGAGTAATGTATGAGTAAAACTTGGGATGCCATCATTATCGGTGGTGGAGCAGCGGGCTTATTTTGCGCAGGAGTTGCTGGCCAGTTAGGCAAAAAAGTACTTGTACTGGATCATGCTGAGGTATTGGGCGAGAAGATTCGTATTAGCGGCGGTGGCCGTTGCAACTTCACCAATCTCCATAGCAACCCAGCTAACTTCTTATCTCTCAATCAGCATTTTGTAAAAAGTGCGCTTGCTAAATACCCCTCAACGGAATTTATCAAGCTAGTAACATCTCATGGTATTAATTACCATGAGAAACACCAAGGCCAATTATTTTGTGATGAGTCTGCCAAACAAATTATTGATCTGTTGTTTTCAGAATGCGCCAAGGGGAATGTGACTATTCGTCATCCGGTCACTGTGCAAGCGATTGAGCAAGAAGGTGATCGATGGGTCATCCAAACGAATGCTGGCACTGAAAAATCCAAGTCAGTCGTTATGGCGACGGGTGGTTTACCAGTACCCGCCATTGGAGCCACTGCCTATTCCTTGGATGTTGCAAAGCAGTTTGGATTGAATGTGATTGATTCTAGGCCCGCTTTAGTGCCGCTCTCATTTACTGCAGATAACTTCGGCGATCTCAGTGAATTAGCTGGTCTAGCTGTCCCAATCAGGATTGCCTCCGGCTCTAAGGGCCATCGATATGGCGCCTGTAGATTCAATGAGGATTTGCTTCTGACTCACAAGGGATTATCAGGACCTGCCGTTCTTCAGGCCAGCAGTTATTGGGAAGAGGGCGAACCTATTCATATCGATTGGCTCGGTGCAATTGAGCGTCCTGGAGGATTTAATTGTGATGAACTCTTTAATAACGAAGAGAATCGCTTAAAACTTACTGAAACGATTTTGGCTTCTGTGCTTCCTCAGCGCTTAGCTAAAGCATTTGCAGAGCAGTGCAATCTAATGGGCCGCAAGTGGGCCGAAGTCTCTAAAAAAGATCGTCAAGCTCTTAAGGAGCTGCTCACGAACTGGTCTGTAAAGCCTGCGGGTACCTTGGGTTGGAAAAAGGCAGAGGTGATGTTGGGCGGGGTAGATACCAAAGAGCTCGACGGACAAACGATGATGTCGCGTAAACACCAAGGGCTATTTTTCATTGGTGAGTGTGTCGATGTCACTGGTCATTTGGGCGGGCACAATTTCCAATGGGCATGGGCAAGCGGTTTTGCGTGCGCACAATCTCTATAAGACGCTCGCAAATCAGGACTTACTTTGACTGTTTTTTCTTTTCACGTGAGCGGATATTTAAAAGCTCAACAGATAAAGAAAATGCCATAGCAACGTAGACATAGCCTTTGGGAATGTGAACGCCCATTCCTTCCGCGATCAGTACTACGCCTACAACCGTTAGAAATGATAAGGCTAGTACTTTAATAGAGGGGTGGCGCTGAACAAAATCCCCTATAGGCTTAGCGGCAATGAGCATGATGAGAACTGAAGCAAGGACTGCTGCGATCATGACGCTAATTTGGTCCACCATACCCACTGCTGTTATCACGCTATCTAGGGAAAAAATAATATCTAGTAAGCCAATTTGTAAAACAGAGCCAATAAATAAAGAGAGCATTGACTTGGCGCCGTCTTTCCCTTGAGAATCAATTTGCTCAGCACCATGTTCACCCACCTCTACTTCAATATAAATTTCTTTAGAAGCCTTCCAGATTAGGAAGAAGCCACCAAGCAATAAGATTAAATCTCTGCCGCTAATCAGGTGGTCGGAGATGCTGAAGAGGGGGCTTGTGAGACCCATTACCCACGATAGACTAAGTAATAAAAGGATGCGGGTGACAAGCGCAAACAAAAGACCAAAGCGGCGAACCTTCTCCCGAATTTCAGAAGGGAGTCTGTTGGCGATAACGCTAATAAAAATGATGTTATCAATGCCGAGAATAATTTCAAGGGCAGAGAGCGTCAGAAAGGCAATCCAAGCATTGGGATCACTCAGGAGCTGCATCGTGCTTTCGATCATTTTCTACTTTGCAAATGTGGTCTTAAGGTAAAGTGTATCTAAGTAAATTAAATGCAGCCCTTAATGTACAAGCCCATACAAGTTATCAGGATATTTTTGCTTATTGCATTTGCGTTTTTGGCGATTAATCCCGCTAAAGCAGCTTATCCTGACAAGCCCATCAAGATCATTATTGGCTTTCCTGCTGGCGGTCCTCTGGATGCCCATATTCGTCTTTTGGTTGATAGGCTGCAATCTTCTTTGGGGCAAACCGTCATTGTGGATTACAAGGCTGGAGCTGGGGGTGCAGTTGGCGCTCAGTTTGTAGCGCAATCTCCCGCCGATGGATATACCGTGCTGCTCGCAAATACGGGAACGATGGTCATTAACCCTGCGATTTATACCAAGCCCCCATACGACACCTTAAAAGATTTTCAGCCTGTTGCCAGAACGGCCCAGCAACCTCTTGCATTAATTGTGAATAAGGATGTTCAGGCAAACACCTTGAAAGAGTTTGTGGCTTATGCAAAAGCCAATCCGGGAAAGCTGAACTATGGCTCTGCTGGTAATGGCGGAATTTCTCATTTAGTTCCAGAGATGCTTAAAAGTGAGACCGGAATTTTTATGGTGCACATTCCATTTAAGGGGAGCGCCCCTGCCTTTACTGATTTGATTGCGGGTCATGTGCAATTTATGGCGGAGTCTGTTCCGCAGGCTGCCAATTACGCCAAACAGGGAAAAGTAAAGGCCTTAGCTGTTAGTAGTGCAAAACGTAATCCCGCTTTGCCTAATGTTCCTACGGTGATTGAAACTGGAGTTGCCAATCTGGAGGTTGTTGGGTTTTATGGAATCTTGGCACCTAAAGGAACTCCGCCTGAGGCTGTGAACAAGTTGAGCCAGGCATTTAAGGAAACACTCGAATCACCAGAGGTCCAGAAAAAAATGATTGATCAGGGTGCCGATCCCGCCTATTTAAACGCCGATCAATTTACTAAGTTTCTTACGGCAGAAATGCCGCGCTGGGCGAAGGCTGTTAAACAAGCAGGGGCAAAGCTCGACTAATCGAATAATTAGTTGGGTTGATTTCTCATCCAGTCGGCAGTATTGAAAAAAGATTCTTCTAATTGCTTGGCAGCGTTGCCGTCAATCCCGCAATCTTCCATGGCCTTATACATGCAAGCAAGCCATTGATCTCGCTCTTTTAGGCCAATCTTGAATGGCAAATGTCGAGCCCTTAGCATTGGGTGGCCATATTTAGGTGAGTAGATATCAGGACCACCCATCCAGCCGGTGAGGAAGAACTTGAGTTTTTCCCTAGAGCCGGAAAGGTCCTGAGGGTGCATGGACCTTAGATCCTCAAAATGGGGTTCTAGAGCCATTAAATCGTAAAAACGATCTACTAATGCGTCAATTTGGTCTATACCGCCTATAGACTCATAAATGGTTATTTTTTCACTCATCTTGTCATTTTAATGCGGTAAATTCGGGGAATTGGCAGTTCGTCTATTTCGGTATAGAGTTAAATGCTAAAGCTTTATTAACCCTTGTTTATAGGAGCGTAAAAATGGATGCAAAAGAACTTCAAAAATGGCAGCGTGAAAAAGCAAAAGAATTATTTGATTACTCACATACTTTGCTTGAGGCAGCAAAAAAATTAAGTGAGCATCATATGGCTGAGATTGAGTGGGGCATGAAAAATGCCCTCGATAGCGCCAAGTCAGCTGCTAAGAACGATTTAGCTAAATTAAAAGACTTGCAGGAAGAAGCTGCAAAAGAAACTGCGAAACGTGCAGCCGCATATCAAAAGAAGGTAAAAGCAGTTTTAAAAGATCTCGGCGAAGGTGCTGCTGATGAAACTGAGAAGCATCTTGAAAAGGTTCGTAGCTCTTTGGTAACTTGGCTTGAGGATGCTGAAAATAAAATGCCAGCACATGCTGACAAGCTATCAAAGGTAGTTCATGAGATGTCAACGACAGGGCAAAACATGTTCAAAGAAGGGCGTCGTATTGTTAACCAAGTAGCCGAGACTGCTGAAAAGAATATTGATGACCTGGTTAAAAAATCTGGTGGCAAGAAGAGGGCTGATGAATAGACCTGATTAGACTAGGCTAAAACCAAACCGCCTCAGAACTGGGGCGGTTTTTTATTTCCAGCCTTGTAGCCATAGCTCGCTATTGGTGAGGTCACGCCAAGCAATTTGCGTAGTTTGCTTCGAGTAGATCGCCTCAATTTCGACGAACTCAATTTTCTCGTTTGGCGGTTCTGGCAGAATTACTTTGCTCACCAAGAAATGCTTTTGCTTGGCAATCGGCTTAACTGCTGTCCATTTAGTAAGGAGTAATTTCTTGGGGCTAAGTCGATTCATCAGCAATGCATTCCCATTCTTTTTATAAGGCAGTGCACTGGAATTCTTGACCATTGATCAAAAGCAATCCTGAGGAGGGAGAAAATATGGTCTTCGATTGATTGGTTTGACCTGAGCATTTTTCATCAAAGTAGCTTTGGGTGCCCAAACTACCGCAATAATCCAGCTTCGCCTCCTTAAATTCCATTTGAGCCTTTCGCAGCACCATGGAAATCTTGGGTTCAGAAGGGGAGTTACAGCTCCATGTGGTATAGACCTCTCGTTCGCAGGCGCTTAGCCCGAGAAGGATCGTAAGCCAGACAACTGGGCGAATTTGGGGAGGGATTCTCAAGGGCTGCACCCCTAGAGGATAGCGATATTTCCAAAATTTGGCCTAAGAAACGGGTTTGGTATTAATATTTACGGCAGATTGTTTAATAAACAACGAATAAGTCTTAATAAGACATTTAAAACAAAAATATTGAAGGAGACGCTGTGGATACAAATCGGAGAGATGCGCTTAAATTGGGTGCATCTGCTGCTATGAGCGGTATGTTTATTTCTAATGCAATTGCTGCTACTGATGGTCAGCCGCCGATTGTGGTTGAGCCATTGACTGGTAAAGCGGGCCTTAGAATTGCCAACTATTTACCTAAAATGGGCGCTACCTCAAGATTGGGTTTGGTTACCAATGACGGTATGGTGATTGATATCCCCGCAGAAGCGGCTCGTCAAAAAGTACAGCTCTCGTTCGATCCTACTTCCATGATTTCATTAGCCGCTTCTGGCAACAAAGGCTTGCTGGAGTTGGCAACATTGTTTAAAGGTCGTGGAAGTAATTTAGCGAATGTGAATAATGTGATTTTGTTATCGCCTATCCCTAAGCCACAAAGCAATATTTATTGCGTGGGCTGGAATTACCTGGACCATTTTGAAGAGGGTCTCAAGCATCGTGCCGACACTGCAGTGAAGGAGTATCCAAAGGTTCCCGTGCTCTTTACTAAAGGCACGCAAACCATGAATGGCCCGTTCGACAATATTCCTTATGACGGCAGCTACTCAACCATGATCGACTGGGAGGCTGAGCTGGCGGTAGTCATTGGCAAAAAGGGTAAGAATATCTCTGAAGAGAATGCCATGGACTATGTGTTTGGCTATTCAGCTTATAACGACACAACTGCTCGTGATGTTCAACAAAAGCGTCACTCTGGTCAGTGGTTCAAGGGTAAGAGTTTAGATGGTCATGGTCCAATGGGCCCATGGGTAGTGACTGCCGGCGGCGTCAATTTAGATGACACACGCATTATCTGTCGTGTAAATGGTGTTGAGAAACAAAACGCCAGTTACAAGCAGATGTACTTCAAGATTCCGGTCATTATTTCTGAGTTGTCACGTAGTCTTACTTTGTTGCCTGGCGACATCATCGCGACTGGCACACCATCTGGGGTTGGCGCAGGCAGAACTCCTCAGGAGTTTATGAAGCCAGGTGATGTGATGGAAACAAACATCACTGGCATCGGCATCATCCGCAATAAGATTGTTTAACTGATTAACTCAGTAAGCTTTTAGAACAACAGCAAGGACTTAGAGTACCCAGAAGTGATGGGTTCCGTCCTTGCCCAGTTGTTCCACTAAACCAAACTCCCAATCAAGATATGCCTGCATCGCTGCAGGATCTACGCTAGTACCTTCATAGGGGCGCTTATAGCGATCCAGAGGAGGCGAGGCTAAATGGCTCGGACCTTTTTCTAAATTCATTCCTGCCTTTATCCAAGAGGCATTACCGCCTTCTAAAACGAGTACCTCGGCTTTAGTCAAAGCTTGCACTTCCTGAGCGGCAAAAAGACTTAATTCAGCCGGTGTGCTGGTAATGACATAGCGATCTACCTGAGGAATTTTTTTCATTGCTTCTGCCAGTTGTGATCGAAGGGCATACCAACTTCCAGGGATATGTCCTTTAACGTAGTTAGCATGGGTGCTGAAATCAATGGCAATCGTATTGCTATCACTCTTAAGCCAGTTAGAAACGGACGCGGCATCTACGCTTTCAATTGTTGGAAGAGCGGGTAGGGGCGCCTTCCAAATACCTTTTTCTGTGAGATCGGAGGTATTGACTCCATCAAGAACATAGATATCCCAAGCCATTTGCGCCAACCAAGATGCGGGCATATTGGCGCGTACTCCACCACCACTGGGGTCTACCAAAACTACCCGTGCACCACGAACCGGGGCAACCATCTCCGTTTCTTGTACAAGCTGCCCTCCTGGCACTGATCTAAAGCCAGGTAGATGACCTGCTTCATACTCTTCGGGAGTGCGCGTATCAAAGAAGTAAGTAGTTCGATCAGATTGTGCTTTCCATGTCTGTACATCGCCCAGGCTAGCGCGCTTAACGCCGGCTCGATCAGCAACACTGCGGGCGCGGACTGCCGCTTCATTTCTTGTGTCCTCACTCACTTCCTGAAACTTTCTGCTTTGCCCCTTATCCAAGTCTTGGCCAGCAAGTGTCCAGCCAATTGTGCCGTTACGTAGCGCATTGACTTCGTTTGGTATGCCAGCATTAATCAGTGACTGCGTGCCAATAATGCTGCGAGTTCTGCCTGCGCAGTTCACAATGATCTTCGTCTTTGGGTTGGGTGCTAACTCTGGAAGGCGCAGAACCAGCTCTGCGCCCGGAACACTAATACCCGTCGGAATACTCATCGTGTTGTATTCATCAAAGCGGCGCACATCAACAACAACGACATCTTCTTTGTTATCGATTAATTGTTTGACTTCTTGCGCTGATAAAGAGGGGGTATGGGCCTTGGATTCTACAAGCTCACCAAATGATTTACTGGGAACATTCACATCTTTAAATACTTCACCGCCAGCTGCTTTCCAACCTTGAACGCCTCCCTCGAAAACCGATACATCGGTGTAGCCAAGATTAATTAAGCGTTGCGCAGCTAATTGAGCAAAACCTTCGCCATCATCCAAGGTGACGATAGGTGTATTTTTCTTTGGCAACTTTGCATAAGCATCAATCTCTACTCTGGAAAGAGGCAGGTTTGCGGCAAAGAGGGGATGCTCATGCGCATGAGGATCTTCCTCGCGGACATCTAAAAATGCAATTTCTTCTTTGTTGAGAAGTTTATTGCGAACGAATGAATGATTTTTGGTTTTAATGGTCATACTGTCTCTTGTATTTTTAATTGAATAATTGTCTTTTAGTCTAGCTTAGCACCGGATTTCTTGACTACCTCGCCCCAGCGCACGACTTCTTGGTTGATAAAGGTGGTCAGTTCGGGGCGTGTCATTTTGGGTACGCTTGCGCCCATAGCTGCCCAGCGCTCCTTGATATCGGGTGAAGCAAGGGCTATCTGCGTTTCGGCGCTCATTTTGTCGACAATGTCTTTGGGTGTTCCCTTGATTGCCCACAGAGCGTACCAACTAGATACGATGAAATTAGAGATTCCTAACTCTTGAGCAGTTGGCACGTTTGGAAATGCATCCACTCTTTTGGAAGTTGCAACCGCAACTGCAATGAGTTGGCCATTTTTAATAAACGGTGCTGCACCTGCTAAGGTATCAAACATCATATCCACTTGACCTGCAACAAGGTCTTGAAGGGCCGGTCCTGTTCCACGATAAGGAATATGGGTAATAAACAATTTATTCTGTAACTTAAATAGTTCGCCTGTTAAATGCTGCGAAGTCCCATTGCCTGTAGAGGCGTAGTTATATTTTCCTGGATGCTTACGAATCTCTTCCATGATGGATTTCAGATCGTTCTTTGGAAACTTGTTTGGATTTACAACAATGACGTGAGGGACGCTAGCAACCATTGCGACGGGCTCAAAATCCTTGGTGATGTCATATGAGAGATTTGTGTACATACTTGGGGCAATGGAGTGATGCACTGCACCAAGAAGCCAGGTATAGCCATCTGGCGCCATTTTTGCTGCAACTGCAGCACCCAGGGTTCCCCCTGCGCCACCTCGGTTATCAACCACGATGGCGTCATTTAGTTGGGTTGAAAGCTGCTTTGCCAAGGGGCGCCCAAAGGCGTCCACAGCACCGCCTGGGGGAAAGGGATTAATAAAGGTAATCGGCTTGTTGGGGGTCGGCCAAGAGCTTGTTTGGGCATTGGCGGACAGTCCAATGAGGGCGCCAACCAGTATTGCCAGGGTATATCTGAACATTTTGGAGTCTCCAGTTTATTTATAAGAGTTATGGAGCTATTTTGGCTGAAGCCGCCGATATAAGAGTTATCCCTGATTTAGGGGGCGATTTTCTATGGTTTTTATGGGGATATACTGATCCGGCTGTCAGTATGAATATTCATTTGTTAATAGGAGACGAGATGTCACAACACGATACATTGTTGGCTGCTTTTGAAACATACAAAGCTGAAAACGAAAAATTTATTGAAAAAGGTATTAAGGCATCTGCTGCTCGCGCACGTAAGGCCTTGCAAGAAATCGCTGGCGCCTGCAAAGAGCGTCGTAAAGAAATCACTGCTGCTAAAGAGGCAATGGAAGCTAAGAAGTAATTCTCACTCCAGACTGATTGATAAGCCTAGCTTTTACGAGCTAGGCTTTTTTATTGGTTGGATACGAAGTTAAGAGATCTTTAGATGACAACACTAAACAAGGTTAATTTCATTGCCTTGCTACGAACAGGAACTAGCATTTGATATTCGGGGCTGTTGGCCCAAGCATGAGCATCTTCCTCTTGGGGAAACTCGAGCTCCACAAAAGATCTGAAGGACGCAATTCCTAATTCATTCCAGAACAGCTCTGCAACTGAGCCACGGTTCTTGATAGAGCCCTTGTAGAGCTCAACCGTTTGCCCAACTTGAGAGCGATATTGTTCAAAAGCGCTTTGATCCATCAACTCCATCAGCCCAATGACCTTTACCATCATGCCCCCTTATATAAATTACCTCATGCTAAGAGAGTATATCCACGCTATAGTTAGACCATGAATACAGAGCAATTTCAACTACTGCTTGAGCGCGAAGGATTTCCTGAGCCAGTAGAGGTTCAGCAAGCCCCTAACGGAGGGCTTGGTAATCACGAGCATCCATTTGAAGTGAGGGCGCTAGTAATTGAAGGCAATATCGATATCGTCATACATAGGGAGAGCAGGACCTATAAGGCTGGCGATGTATTTGAGCTAGGATTTAAAGAGGTGCATTCTGAGTCCTATGGGCCTGAGGGCGTCAAATATCTCGCCTCTAGAAAACAATAAACAATATTCAGAAATTAAGGGCGATATGAAAATCGGATTTATTGGGCTTGGCAATATGGGCTTACCAATGGCCCTGAACTTATTAAAAGCAGGGCATCAAGTTACAGGCTTCGATTTAGTAAAAAGTCAGATTGATGCCTTTGCGGCTGCAGGGGGTAGCGTTTCACCAAATGCAAACGACACCACAAAAGATGCCGATGTTTTGATCAGCATGCTACCCGCCTCTCGTCATGTGGAGGGCTTGTATCTTGGTGATGCCGGTTTGTTGGCAAGCGCGAACCCTAAAACATTGCTTATTGATTGCTCAACGATTTCACCAAAGGTGGCGCAGGCCGTTGCTGCCGCCGCTAAAGCCAAAGGCTTTGCTATGGTTGATGCGCCAGTCTCAGGTGGAACGGCGGGAGCGCAAGCGGGCACCTTAACATTTATGGTCGGCGGCGAAACAAGTGCTGTTGAGTGCGCACGTCCTTTGTTGGAGATGATGGGCAAGAACATCTTTCACGCTGGGGGCAATGGAGCGGGGCAGACGGTCAAAGTCTGTAACAACATGCTCTTAGGTATTCAGATGTTGGGGACAAGTGAGGCGCTACGCTTAGGCATCGCCAATGGCATGGACCCTAAAGTTTTGTCTGACATTATGTCTAAGAGTTCGGGCCGCAACTGGGCTTTGGAGTTATATAACCCATGTCCAGGTGTCATGGAAAACGTGCCCTCCTCAAAAAGTTACGCTGGTGGTTTTGGCGTTGATCTCATGCTCAAAGACATGGGGCTGGCAGTTGAGAATGCACAAGATCTAGATGCTAGTGTTCCCCTTGGGAAATTAGCGCAACAGCTTTATGAGAGTCATAGCAAAGCAGGTAATGGCCAGCTAGATTTCTCAAGCGTATTTAATTTAAAAAAATAAATTAAGAGTTGTCCTAAGAAACAACCAGCGGTATTCCTTGGCGCTTGCTCATTTGGCCAATGACGCGCGCACCTAGGAATTGATGTTGATTAAATATATCCAATACTTCTTTAACGCTTTCAGGGCTGCAAGATACCAATAAGCCGCCACTAGTTTGGGGGTCGGTCAATAAAGCACGTTGAGCTAGTGTGAAATCTGCAGGAATGCCTACTTCATCGCCGTAGCTAAGCCAGTTACGATCTGATGCGCCGGTAATAATGCCATCATCAGCCAGCTTTTGTACATTCGATAGCAGGGGCACTTGGCTCCAATCAATATGCGCTGTGCAGTTGGAGCCTCGTGCGAGCTCTAGGGTATGGCCGGCCAATCCAAATCCAGTCACATCTGTTAATGCATGTACACCAGATAGTTTGGCTAAATCAGGGCCGGCAGAATTCAGCTTAGTGGTATTGGAGATCATCTCTCGATAGCCATCTGGCCCCAAAAGATCTTTTTTTAGCGCGGCCGATAAAACGCCGACACCCAATGGTTTGCCGAGAATCAATACATCTCCCGGTTTGGCGCTAGCATTACTCTTCACACGCTTGGGATCCACGATGCCAATGGCTACTAGTCCATAGATAGGCTCAACAGAATCAATCGTATGACCACCAGCAATGGGAATGCCGGCGCTACGACAAGCCTCAGCACCACCTTCTAGAATTCGTGCAATGGTTTTATTAGATAAGACCTTAATTGGCATGCCGACCAAGGCAAGTGCGAATAGGGGTGTGCCACCCATTGCATAGATATCGCTGATCGCATTCGTAGCGGCAATTTTTCCGAAATCAAACGGATCATCCACAATCGGCATGAAAAAATCCGTTGTGGCTACGATCGCCTGAGACTCATTAATCTGATAAACAGCGGCATCATCAGATGTTTCAATGCCAATGAGCAACTCTTTTGGAAAGGGCAGTTGAGGTACGTTCTGGAGGATTTCAGAAAGAACGCCAGGAGCAATTTTGCAGCCGCAACCTCCACCGTGAGAAAGGGAGGTAAGGCGTGGTTCGGTAGGGGAATTTGCTGTGTTCACGGTATTCATATAGCGAGAGTATCAGATGCAGAACGGAATTTGTTTATTGGCGTAGCAGGGATTCTATTTTCCCCTTGACCTCGTTGCCATCAACGTTCTCAATAGCACCAATCCAAACCCCTTCAATTTTGCCGCTTTTGCTAACAAGAAAGGTGGTGGGTAATCCACGGGCTTTCCAGGACTTGTAGGCAATGCTATTGCGATCAAACAAGATTTCAAGACTGTTTTCGGAGAAGCCGTTGCCTTTTAAAAACTGTATGACACGTGGTTTCATTTCAGCAAGATTAACCGCTAAAACGACAAGGCCTTTTGAGTCGTAGTTTTCCTGTAACTGGATAAGCTCTTCAAATTCTTCTCGGCAAGGTTCACACCAACTGGCCCAAAAGTTCACCACAACAACCTTACCCTTGAGGCTGGATAGATCTACTGATTTACCAGAGAGGTTATTTAGCTGTAGAGATGGGGCTATTGATGGGAGCCCAAGCTGAGCTGGCATACGCCACTCTGCTCTAGTCGAAAGGCTAAATAAGGTCAGAAAAGAAAAAGCCAGCACAAGAGAAAATTCTCGGGCTGGCTTGTACATAAATAACTTCATCCAATTTCTCAATGAAGCATTAGCCAATACGTCTGCTAGTAATTTTGTACTTGAAGTTGTCCGGATCAAGAGAGTCGAACCGGCCTTCATTATTTTCAGCCTGTGGATACATTAGGAATGGAATATCACCTTTACTGCCGAGCTTGGAGCCTGGCAATGCAATGTCATGGTCATAGTTATAGGCCATCCAGTTCATTTCCCAATTACCAAAGAGGTAATCACGAATGGCGATCACTTTTGGATCAGTCACAGCTAGACCACCAGTTTCTTCAAGGATTACTTTACGAACGTCTGCTGGATCAACGGGTACCCAGCCATAACCTGATGCATAAAACTCAGCACGGCAATGTTGCGCTTTAGTAATATCGCCTGACTTACCTAAGCTCTTATAGCCGCGCGCAGAATCGGCAATACGAATGCCATAGACATCACGCGCTGGTAAGCCAGCTGAACGTGCTAACGCTACAAAAACGGCGTTGATATCAGCGCACTTGCCGCCAAGGTTATTGGTTTCGAGCATGAGCTTGACATCGCCTTGACCGCAACCACGTGTTTTTGGGTCACGATGGGTGTTATCCACCACCCAGTTATAGATTGCTTTGGCTTTATCAACATCACTAGCGTTGGCTGGCAATTTGGCAAGTGCCTCTTGCGCTTTGGCTTTCACAATGCCATCGGTGGGGAGGTATTTAGTAGGGCGAGTCCAAAAGCGTTGGTCGGCTTTAGAGAGCTTGAGTGCTGGATTTGGTGCTGAGAGCTCTAGGTTGCGATTACGAGTGCTTACCAAAATAGAAACTTTGACGCTATGAGTGCCTGCTGCAGCATCCCATTTGGTCCAAACCATGCGGGCTTGCTTATCCGGAGTCTCATACATTTGGGTTGTCGCTTTAGGATCGCTCGCTTCTAAGCGGATAGCGATAGTGCGGAAATAATCTGTATCCAAAACGAGAGGTAATGGAACCCAACTTTGTGCGATGCCCTTAGGCGACTCTAAATTGACTTCAGTCACGATCTCGTATGTAGTCCACTCGAGTGAAGATTGAGCAAATACAGAGGCAATTGGGCTGAGCGTTGGCAACGCTAATGCGCCAACAATGGTTTTGATGGCTGAGCGGCGTGATGTAGTCATATTAGATTAACGGGGTAGTAATAAAAAAATAAGCTTAGTATTTTAAAGAATTAATTAACGATTAAAACTTCTTTTAGGTGGGCTACTACGCTTGGCAGGAGCCTTCTTCGCTGGAGCTCCAGCTGTCCCAGCGGGCCTTGGCTTGCGAGATTGCTGGTGTTGCTGACTGCGCAGCTGAATCGGTTGTGCCACGGCATTTGGATCTGGTTCAAAGCCGGCAATCACCTCTTGCGGCAACTTTTGTTTAATGAGTTTTTCAATATCTCTGAGCATCTGATGTTCATCAACGCACACTAGGGAAACTGCTACGCCATTTGAGCCTGCGCGACCAGTACGTCCAATACGATGTACGTAATCTTCAGAAACGTTTGGAAGATCGTAGTTCACTACGTGAGGGAGCTGGTCAATGTCGATACCGCGTGCAGCAATATCGGTGGCAACCAATGCAGTTAACTTACCGGCTTTGAAATCAGCTAAGGCTTTAGTGCGAGCAGATTGGCTTTTGTTGCCATGAATGGCCATACTCGTAATGCCATCCTTTTCTAATTGAGTCACTAATTTATTCGCACCATGCTTAGTGCGGGTAAAGACCAGCACCTGCTTCCAGTCGTTAGTCTTAATGAGATGGGCTAGTAGAGGATGCTTCTTAGTTCTATCTACTGGATGAATCAACTGGGCAATCGCTTCATTGGCGCTATTGCTACGGGCTACCTCAATCAACTCAGGCGAATTGAGCAAGCCATCTGCTAATTGTTTAATTTCGGTAGAGAAGGTGGCCGAGAACAAAAGATTCTGACGCTTCTTAGGTAAGGCAGCCAAGATCTTTTTAATGTCTCGTAAGAAGCCCATATCGAGCATGCGATCGGCTTCATCTAAAACCAAAATCTCAATGTCGTTTAGCGATACGCAATTTTGTGACATGAGGTCAAGCAGTCGACCTGGCGTAGCTACTAAAATATCCAAACCACCAGCAATGGCTTTGATTTGCGGATTAGCGCCAACTCCGCCAAAAATCACAGTAGATTTCAAGCCAGTATATTTTCCATAAGTCACAACAGACTCTTGGACTTGAGCGGCTAACTCACGAGTGGGAGTCAAAATGAGAACTCGTAATAATCTTTTGCCGCTAGATTTAGGGGTGCTGCTTAAGCGTTGCAGAATTGGAAGCGTAAAGCCAGCCGTTTTTCCTGTGCCAGTTTGTGCGGCAGCTAAAAGATCGCCGCCTTTTAAAACGGCAGGAATCGATTTTGCTTGAATTGGGGTAGGGCTGGTGTAGCCTTCTTCAGCAATAGCGCGAAGAATGGGTTCTGATAAACCAAGATCTGTAAATAACATAGGGGCCAATAAAGTATTGACCCGTATTCAATTAAACGACTATCCCGGCCAATGGGGTGAGCTGCCACGCTAGAGCGTTTGCAGTAAGAGCCTCTATTTTAAGTCATCAACCCCAAAAGCCAGTTAATTAAAGAATTACGCTGGATTCCAGAGGTTTGGCACGACAGTATTGGCATAACCGGATACAAATGACTTTTCTGCACCAGTTGCAGGATCAAATACCGAGCGATGAATGCGGCCGATATTGCCACCATACACATGAATGCTGATCGAAGTTTTATCACTCAAGCTGTTCTCGACCACATGAATGTCGTGAGTATCTGGCGATACGGTATCAACGTGCCCAGGCAGACTGACGCATGCATTACCTGCTTTGAAACTGGAATCTGCTTGACGATAGTAGGGTGTGCCTGTTTCTTGACCGCGCAACTGACCAATCATTCCCCAAACGGTGTGATTGTGTAGTGGTGTTTTTTGACCCGGACCCCAAACGAAACTCACTACAGAGAAGCGATCCAATGGATCTGCATAGAGGAGATATTGCTGGTAGTACTGCGGGTGAGGTTTAGTGAATTCTTCTGGTAACCAATCATCTACTGCAATCAGCTTCTTTAATATTTTCTTGCCTTCAGTAAAAACGATCTCTTCGGTTGGCTTTTGCTCGAGCAGCAAGCTGAGTTCTTTAACAAAGGTTAGTAACTTTCCATCAGGCATATTCCGCTCCTATACTAATTTTACTCAGCAAGAAATAACCCATCAGGCCATGCCTTGGGTTTGAGTGAGTTGGTATCAACGCAGACGATATGTAATACCGCGCTGGCAATGATTTCTAAATCTTCGCTGCCAAGAACTTTTCTCTGTGCTGTTTGTTTCACTGATATTTGAGTGCGACCACGATGCTCAATCGCCTGATCAATATAAAGAATGTCATCCAAGCGGCCTGGCTTATAGAAATTCATAGTGAGTTCACGCACGGGCATTACGATATTGAGTTCATTAACCAGCTTGGTGGGGCTTAAGCCTCGTTGGGCAAGCCATTCTGCGCGACTACGTTCAAAAATCTCGAGATAACGTCCGTGATAGACAAAACCTGCTGCATCTGTATCGGAGTAACAGACTCGATGGGTGTAAGTAAATAAAGCAGGGTTTGGGTTGTGGGTAGTTGTCATCGATTGGTAAGCTAGTTTGGCAATATAAGCATCATATTACGGTGGGGCATGCCTGCCTCATCATATATGGGGCCTTCAGGTTTAAAGCCTAGTTTTTGATAGAAGGGGATGGCAGCTACTTGGGAGTGCAAAACGATAGACTCCGCCCCTTGAGATTTAGCGAGGTCAATCAGCTTTTCCAGAATTTTTCTTCCTATTCCCTGATTTCTAAATTGCGTCAAGACAGCCATGCGTCCAATTTGAGCCTGTCTGCCGCCTAAATCTACTAATCTTCCAGTCCCAATACAGCGCCCATTTAGATGGGCTAGTGCGTGGGTGGCAGAGGGATCGAATTCATCTAACTCAAGCTCAGCTGGAACCTTTTGCTCCCATATAAATACCTCTTGGCGCACCAAAAAGGCTGCTATTTCAGCTTCTGTCCATGGTTTTATCAGTATTTCCAAGATTCTCAGTATCTCCAAGCGCCAATCTTTGCCCAATGTACCAAATAAATGCGGGGATCAGCATAGTTCGACAACGTACAAAAAGTGCCTCATTCAATGGTTACAATGAATTGTGGCTCTATATTGGGCCCACCCGTAACCTTTTACTCAACTAGGAGTTATCTTGAAGAAATCTTTATTAGCTGGTTTGTTTGCTGCAGTGGGCGTCACCTTTGCAAGCTCTGTTTTTGCGCAACTACCTGCAAAGATGTTGCCTTTGGCTGCTGACGTTGTCGTTTTGAGCGCAACCGTTGATTCAGTGGATGCAAAGAAGCGTATCGTTGTATTGAAAGATGCTAATGGTAACTTGGCGCAGATGAATGTTGCTAAATCCGTCAATGATTTGGATAAGGTTAAAAAAGGCGATGTGTTCTTGGTTGAGCATGCTCAAGCAGTTGCTGTTGGCCTAACTGCTGTTGGTAAAGATCAAAAACCAGGTGTCTCAGGTGTACGCTCTGTGGTTATTGCTGGTAAGGGTGCAGCTAAGCCATTTGAGGAAACAACTGATACTATTTATGCAACTGTAAAGATCTCAACCATTGATCAAAAGACGCGTATAGTGACTTTCACATTACCAAGCGGCGAGAAGCAAAAAGTTAAAGTAGATCCAGCTGTTCTTGGTCTTGAGAAATTCAAAGCTGGTGATGATGTCATGGTTGAGTTTGTTGACGACACAGCTATTGGCTTTGTAACACCTAAGAAGTAAGTATGAAATAAGCAGCAAATAACTGGTCAGTAGGCCGGTTGTAAAAAAGCCCGCAGATGCGGGCTTTTTGCTTGATGGGACTAGATTATTTTTTAGCGTTCGGAAAGAAGAGTTGCTCGCCATCAATCTTGTAGCTAGCAATGACGTCCTGCCCATTTTTTGAGATGAGCCAATCAATAAATTCTTGACCCTGGACCTTTTTCACATGAGGGAACTTGGCTGGATTAACCAACATCACACCATATTGATTGAATAGCTTTGGATCTCCCTGCACAAGGATGACTAGATCGCCACGATTCTTAAAGCTGAGCCAGGTGCCGCGGTCAGCCAAAATGTAGCCATTCATAGCAGAGGCGGTATTAAGGGCGGGGCCCATACCTGAACCTGTTTCCTTGTACCAAGATTGGCTGGAGGAGGGGGTAATGCCCGCTCCTTTCCAGTAACGAAGTTCTGCAGCATGTGTGCCACTTTTATCTGCGCGCGAAATAAATGGGGCTTGAGCTGCAGAAATTTTTTGGAGTGCCACTTGAATATCTTTGCCACCACCGATTTTTGCGGGATCTGATTTAGGTCCGATGAGAATGAAGTCGTTGTACATCACTTCGTAACGCTTAGTAGAAAAACCTTCTTCCACAAACTTCTCTTCGGCAGATTTGTCATGAACAAACACCACATCTGCATCACCGCGGCGGCCAATATCTAATGCCTGACCAGTTCCAACGGCTACAACCTTAACCTCTATACCAGTCTTCATCTTAAAGATAGGCAGCATGTAATTGAAGAGGCCAGATTGCTCAGTAGAAGTGGTGGAGGAGACCACAATACTTTTTTCTTGGGCGCAAACCTGGGTGGCGAATATGGAGAGGGCTATTGAAATAGCGGGAAGAAGTCTGCGAATCATTTTATTCATGGTCAAGCTCAAAGTGGTTGATTAAAGTCGTATGATCGCATACATTAATACTTATTGAATATGCAAAAGATTACACATGCAAATTGAAGTGCGACCAACCCTCATCGTTAAAACCAAGGCTGATGGAAAAAGCTCCATTGACCTGATATGGCTATCTCAGTTGTTAAAAGATATTGGTCGGGGCAGCTCCTTGGTGGTTGCCAGCAAAAAATCGGGCACCTCATACAGGGGTGCTTGGGGCAAGTTAAATCAGGCCGAAGAAACTTTGGGTATGCCGCTAATTGCTAGGACCAAGGGTCATGGATCAATATTGACTGAGTTTGGTGAATTTTTAATTCAATTTATTGAAAATATGCAGGCAGGATATTTGAAGCATGATGCTCAATATCATGACATTTTGCTAAAAGAAATTAAGAAAATACAAAAGTCAGAAAGTCTTCGCTGGAAATTTTTCTCCAGTAGCGATTCGGTGATTCAAAAAGCGGCTAGTGAAGTAAGTGGGGTAGATCTAAAAATTGCTGGTTCAGGGGAATCTTTGGAGAGACTGCTGAATAATGAAGCGCACATTGCTGGATATCACGTCTCTGATCAGAAGAGCTCAAAAGCAATTTATCAGCGCTTAACAAAAAATGACATTGAGATTTATCCAGTGATGAAGCGAACCCAGGGCTTGATTGTGAAGAAGGGAAATCCTCTGAATATTCGATCTATAGAAGATTTGGTTGGCAAAAAAGTTCGCTTTATTAATCGCCAGATTGGTTCTGGAACGAGACTCCTATTGGATACTCTGCTTATGGAAGAGGGTGTTGATCCCGCTGAGATTAATGGATACCTGGCTGAAGAATTTACCCACTCTGCTGTCGCCAATGCCATTTTGGCTGGAAAAGCAGATGTAGGTTTGGGGGTAAAGAATATTGCCTTGGAAAATGGCCTGGGTTTTGTGCCACTCAAGGATGAAATTTTCTTTATCGCCATGAATAAAGAAATGACTGCGCAATCAGAATCATCAAAGTTAATTCGGAAGATACGAAGCGCTTCTGGAGAGACGCCGGGATATAAGGCGGTCAGTTTAAATAGACAAATTCAGGAATGGTTATAGTTTTATTTTGGGTCGCCAAACAAACATCAATCCACTAGAATGGATTTCATGAGCACCACGCGCCTACTGACTTTATTTTCGGTATTCCTTTTTTCCTTTGGCACTGCCTTTGCGCAAACTTCCACTATTGCCGTCGCTGCCAATATGAAAGATGCATTTATCGAGATTGCTGCTGCATATAAAGCCACGGGTAAGTCCGAGCTCAGGGTGGTCTATGGTTCGTCTGGTAACTTCGCCACACAAATCATGAATGGGGCGCCGTTTAATTTATTTATTGCTGCTGATGAGCAGTTCCCACTAGAGCTGTTTAGTAATGGCAGAACAACAGATGAAGGGGTGGTTTACGCTATAGGTAAGTTGGCCATCCTCACTAAAACTTCTTCTGGTATTCGTTTGCTGGATAGCAAGACAGATATAGCCAAGGCTATTAGTAAGGCGAATAAGATAGCGATCGCAAAGCCCGAGCTTGCACCCTACGGTAGAGCCGCGGTTCAGTATTTAAAAGCTGAGGGGCTTTCGGATCTCGCTAAAGATAAGCTTGTTTATGCGGACAATATTGGGGCCGCTACAACTTATGTAATGAGCGGCGCAGCGGATATTGGTTTTACTGCACTTTCTCTAGCGAAGTCGCCTGAGGTGACAAAGCAAACGAGCTTCTTATTGGTTGATACAAAATTATATGAACCCATTAAACAGCGCATGGTGTTAATCAAGGGCGCGCCTCAAGAGTCAGTGGATTTGTATCGCTTTATGCAGGGGCATCAGGCCAAATCCATTCTGCAAAGGTATGGTTACACCACGCCTTAGTTGCTAATTACTTGGGTGCTCTCATGAACTTCAGCATCTCTTGTAAGGCTTCTTGTGGCGACTTCTCTAGTTGTCCTACTACTGCGTCATAGTCTTCGGCCGGCCGGTTCTGGCTTAGCTTAAATTTACCCACCAAACTACCGACCTCAATCTCGATGCCAATGATGGCCTTGAGCATCATCTGCACGTATTCTTCCGGAGCATCATCTAACTTCCAGGTGGATTGATAGGTGGGCTCATGAAGATTGGTCATTTGTGAGACATGACTCCTCAACCACTGCGCATCCTCAATCAACTTGATGCTGCCTTCCGCGTGAACCACAGCATAGTTCCAGGTTGGAACTACTTTCCCACTCTCTTGTTTTGATGGATACCAAGATGGGGTCACATACGCATTCGGTCCATTAAAGATTGCTGCAATAGATTTATTGTTACTGTTCGCAACTTTAACGAGTGGATTCATTCTGGCGACATGTCCGTAAAGCTTGGTTTTGTCGGAGCTCAGCATGAGCGGTAGGTGGTTGATTTCAAAATGGTCATCCAGATTAGCAACGATAGTCGCTAATGGATATTCAGAAATCAGCTGGGCTAATACCGCTTGATCTTCAACTAAAAAATGTTTTGGTAGGTACATAAGAGGCTAGGCAGAATGGGTAAAAGGTTGTATTTAATAAGAACATAGCAGAGATTGAGCTCTTGTTCTTAAAATTCGTACTCTACCTGCATTCTGATGGTGTTTTTTGGTGATGCGGTGGTGGTTCCCCAGAGGTAGGCTACGTTGTATTTCAAGGCTTCTTTACGACCTAGTTTGGTTTTTCCAAAAATGGCCGGCCCCGCACTAGATTGTTGTTGTTCATTGGTATTCCAGTTATTGACCTGTCCTAGCCAAGAGTAAATCTGGGCTCCAAGCTCCAACTCTGGCTGAAGGCGGTACTTCACCTGGCCCTGGTAGCCGAAATAGGTCCCCTGATTTTCAGTGCCCGTGTAATGTCCTTGCATCAAGACGTTGAGATTGGCGACCCACTTCTTCCATTCACTTTGAAATAAGAAACCGTATTTGGCTTCATAGCCTTCATTGCGATTTTGAGGGCGCTCTAACTCAAGCAAGAAGCCGATATCAACAGGATATTTTCCAGTTTCCGTTAATTGAAATTTATTCTCCCACTCCACAGCATCAAATTGGGAGTTAGTGCCATCCCAAATGACTTTTCCATAAATCTCCGTAAACCACCAGGAGCTCACGCCATATCCAAATCCAATGGAAGCGCCTGATTGTCTGTTGTCTTCACCGCTTCTCGGAGTCTGGGTTCCAAACTTGGTATCGATCTCTCTTTCACCTTCTTCCACTCTTGGGGAGTAGATGTAATCTGCCGGCCCACTTAGGTATTCTCCAGCATGAACTAATGCACTGACAGAAAGAAGGGTGAGGCAACACAAGCCTTGTATTAAATTATTTCTCATCATCATTTAACCCTCACTACACCTTGAGCGGTTTCAGGGCTAAATTCACCTTCAAATTTATAGATGCCAGGACTTAAAGGTCCGATGTAGAAAGAGGCCTTGCTTTTGGCCTTGATCAATACCTCTCTGTTGAGGTCGTAACTTTCAAATTCCTCTGGAGTGTCATCTAGGTTTTCAATCGTCAGTTTTACTTTGGTATCAGCCGGGACATCGATTTCTGATGGTAAAAATCGTCCATTTTTAATTGAAATCTGGATATCGTTGCTTGCTCCATAGGAGATATTTGTCAAATTTAACAATAAGAAAATGCTGATAAGTAACTGTTTTGTATAAGTATTATTCATAAATGAGTGTATATGTAAATGAGAACCATTCTCAAGTATAAGGTATATAATGAGAATCGTTCCTATTTATTGATAAAAGTGACAATCCTCCATGCATTTGGACCAGGTTGATTTGCAAGTTCTTTACCGAGTCAGCGCTGTTAACGCGCCTAAGGGTGCCCCTCAAATTAAGGGGCAGCTGGAAGATATTGGGTTTTTACCTGGTGAACAGGTGACTGTTCTTCGTAAAGGTTTGCTTGGTAAGGGTCCGTATATGGTTCGCGTCGGAGCCTCCACATTCGCATTGCGTCAAGCCGAAGCTCGCATGATCACGGTCGATGCCATTTCACATGTCTGAATCTAAAGTTCATTTTTTCTCGAGTGAGCCACTCGTAGCTTTATTGGGTAATCCCAATTGTGGCAAAACTGCATTATTCAATTTGCTGACTGGCAGTCGTCAAAAGGTGGCGAACTATTCGGGCGTTACTGTAGAGCGCAAAGAAGGGCGCCTATCTCTCGAGTCTGGCAAAAATATTCGCCTGCTGGATTTGCCTGGTGCATACAGCCTGTATCCAAGATCCTTAGATGAGCGTGTTACCTGCAATGTACTGCTTGGTCGAGCTGAAGGTGAAAAACGTCCTGACTTAGTCATTTGCGTATTGAGTGCCATGAATTTGCGTCGTAACTTGCGTTTAGTACTTGCTGCAAAGCGCTTGGGACTGCCTTGTATCGTAGTACTTAATATGCTTGATATTGCTAAGCGTCAAGGCCTGCACATAGACACTGCCGCACTTTCAGGTGAATTGGGTTTGCCGGTGCTCACTAGTATTGGCATTCAGTCTAATGGCGCTGATGAAATCAAGCAGTTCTTATCGAATCTAGACTGGCGCAATCTCAATGGCTTACGCACAGGTACTAGTGATGCGACCCTAGAGAATGTGGCCTCTCATATTGCCCATACTGAATCTGACAATATTCAAGTTCAACGAATTCTGCAAAACCTCAAGCTAGATCAAATCATTCCCGATCAATTGAGTGATCGCTTAGATGCGGTATTGCTTCATCCTGTTTTTGGCCCCATCATTTTGGTGGCCTTACTCTTTTGTATTTTTCAGGCCGTATTCAGTTGGGCTACGTTACCCATGGACCTGATTAAATCTGCAGTGGACTTTCTGGGTGCTCAGATCGTCGAAGTATTGCCTAATGGATGGATACGTAGTTTATTGATCAATGGAATTTTGGCGGGTTTAGGTGGTGTAGTGATTTTCTTGCCGCAAATTCTGATTTTGTTCTTCTTTATTCTTTTGCTAGAAGAGTCGGGCTATCTTCCAAGGGCTGCTTATTTGCTAGATAGAGTGATGGGTTCTGTCGGCTTATCCGGTAGATCCTTCATTCCTCTGCTCTCCAGTTTTGCCTGTGCCATTCCCGGAATTATGGCGACTAGAAGCATCTCTAATGCACGCGATCGCATGGTGACGATTCTGATTGCGCCCATGATGACCTGTTCTGCACGTCTGCCGGTATACGCCTTATTAATTTCAGCGTTTATTCCAGAGCAAAAACTATGGGCTGGCATTGATTTACAAGGCCTGGTTTTATTCTTGCTGTATCTCGCTGGAATTTTGGGCGCGATGGCAGTGGCCTGGATTCTGAAGCGCTTTACGAGTGAGCAATTTAGGATGAACGCGCTCATGATGGAGTTGCCAAGCTATCACTTGCCTCGCTTAGGTAATTTAGCAATTAGCTTGTGGCAAAGAGCAGAAATCTTTTTGCGTCGTGTTGGCGGAATTATTTTGCTGATGACTATTGGTTTGTGGGTGTTATCTAGCTTTCCGTTCCCGCCTGAGGGCGCAACAGGATCACCGATTCAATACAGCTTTGCTGGAATGATGGGGCAGGCCTTAGCGCAGGTGTTCTCGCCGATTGGATTTAACTGGCAAATCAGTATTGCTCTAGTACCAGGCATGGCAGCTCGTGAAGTTGTGGTGAGCTCATTGGCAACGGTTTATGCGCTATCTAGCTCGAGCGTCGACGCGGCTGATGCACTAATTCCTTTAATCTCCAATGGCTGGTCTTTAGCCACTGCTCTATCTCTACTAGCTTGGTTTGTATTTGCCCCTCAGTGCCTATCTACCATTGCTGCAGTAAAGCGCGAGACGGGTGGCTGGAAGATTCCCATCATCATGCTGAGTTACTTGTTTGGCTTGGCCTATATCGCCTCCTTTATTACCTATCACTTAGCTATTTATCTGGGTCTGGGTTAAGCCTGCTGATATCTATATTTGCTGCGGCACCGCATAAAAGGGTGCGGTAGTATTCCTTTTGTAGTTAAAAAATAGATAACAACACAAGGAGATATAGATGAGTTCACGTCGCCAATTTATGAAGACTGCTTCAGCTGCTGGAGCCGGTTTAGTAGCTGCCTCTACTATGGGTGTAATGAAGGAGGCTTCAGCTCATCCCACCTCAGTATGGGGAGGGGAGGTTTACACTGGTCCACGTGAGATGGTGAAAAACAGCAAAATTCTCTCGATCCAAAATGCGGATGGAACAGAAACCTTGGGTGTGGTTACCCCAAAAGGTGTTATCGATATTCGTGCTGTAGCTAAGAAAATGAAGATTGCAGCACCGACTACCTTAGATCAATTATTGCAAGAGGGTAATGCTGCGGGATTTAATAAGGTATTAGCAAGCGCCGATAAATCTGGCGTGCCTTACTTAAAGGAATCCGACATCACTTTCGGGCGCCTATTTAAAAACCCTGGAAAGATTGTTTGCGTTGGTTTAAATTACCGTGCGCATGCGGATGAGGTTGGTATGGCTCATCCACGAGTACCGCCGCTATTCAATAAGTACAACAATAGTCTTACGGCTCACAACTGTTTATTGCAAATTCCACCACCATCAGTTTCTTACAAGCTAGATTATGAAACTGAGCTGTTGATTGTTGTCGGCAAGCAGATGCGCAATGTTCCCGAATCGGCTGCTTTGGATTATGTGGCCGGTTATTGCACCTCAAATGATTTCTCATCACGTGATTTGCAGCTGGAATTGCCGAGTGGGCAATGGATGATTGGTAAGACCTTAGATCAATACGCCCCAATTGGACCTTACTTTGTTACTTCTGACTTAGTGGGTGACCCCAATAAGCTTCAGGTAAAGACTTGGGTAAATGGTGAGTTGCGTCAGAACTCCAATACTGCAGACTTCATTCATAACACTCAAAAAATGTTGTCTTACATCAGCACCTACTGGACATTAGAGCCGGGAGATATCGTCTTCACTGGCACACCGCAAGGCGTTATTGCTGGTATGCCAAAAGACAAGCAGGTATGGCTGAAGAAGGGCGATAAGATCGTAAGCTCAGTAGAAAAACTCGGAGATTTAAAGTTTACGTTGGCTTGATCACTCCAGGGTTTGTTTATCAAAAAGAAAGCCACCCGAGGGTGGCTTTTCTTATCAGTGGCTAGTAAGTTTTTTAAACACTTAATCTGCTTCACTCAGCAATAAAAGTGTTCTCAAGCTTTCCAATGCCACCCATCTCAACGACTACAACATCGCCGTTCACTAGGTACTTAGGAGGTTTAAAGCCGATGCCAACGCCGACAGGAGTTCCGGTAGCGATCAAGTCTCCTGGGTAGAGTGTGATGCCTGCAGAGACCGTAGCGATCATATTGGGAATATCAAAAATCAGATCTTTGGTATTGGAGTTTTGGCGTAATTCACCATTGACCCAGCACTTGACTGGGATGTTTTCGGCATCGACTTCATCTGCTGTAACGACCCAAGGACCCATAGGGCAGAAGGTATCAAAGCTTTTTCCTAAAAACCATTGCTTATGTCTTTGCTGCCAGTCGCGTGCGGTCACATCATTGATAGCGGTGTAACCCCAGACGTGCTTCATAGCATCTGCTTCGCTAATGCCTTTGCCGCCTTTACCGATCACAATCGTGAGTTCCGCTTCGTAATCGATGCAGGTGGATACGGCAGTGGGGATGATGACGTTAGTGTTAGGGCCGGTTACAGACTCGGGTGGCTTCGTGAAGAAGATTGCATGGCTTGGAATGTCTTCTCCAGGTTTAGCGCTGCCATCAAATCCGCTGTTAGAAAATTCTTTAGCGTGCTCATGATAATTTTTACCGACGCAGAAAATATTGCGACGCGGTCTAGGTACAGGAGCGAGTAGACGGATGTCGCTAAACGCATGCGTGGAAATAGGTTTTGGGAGCTTACCTGCGAGGTCAGATTTAAGAATGGCAATAATGCCATCTTCACTAACGTCAACACCTAAGTCGAGCTCTTGAACTGTCTTGCCATCAGCAGACACAATTCCGACACGGGTTTCGGTGGGCTCTTTGACTAAAACAAATGCTGCATATCTCATGATTACTGTCTCCGGCTGGGGTTTTTGCTACGCTAACCCCTGTTTATTGTGATGAATCTTGTAGTAGGATAAAGAACACAAATAATAACTAATTTACGTATTTGAGACAAAAAATGAGATCAAAATATTCATTTGCTACTGCCTTAGCCTTTTTATGTGCTTGCTTGGCCTCTCAGAGCATATTTGCGCAGGCACCAGAACCCTGGCCTACAAAGCCCATCACTATGGTTGTGCCATTTCCGCCGGGCGGGGTTGCTGATACTGTTGGTAGGCCGGTTGCAGAAGCGCTATCTCGTAGCTTAGGTCAGCCAGTGATTGTAGAAAATAAAGCTGGGGCTGGCGGCGGCATTGGCATGGCAGCAGTAGCCAGAGCAAAGCCTGATGGCTATACGATTTTGATGGCCCTATCGTCCATTTCAATTATTCCTGAGGCAGATAAAGTGGTAGGAAGAGAGCAATCTTTTCAACTTAATCAACTCAAGCCGATCGCACGCTTTACTGCGGACCCAACAGTTTTGGTAGTGAGGGCGGATAGCCCATGGAAAGATTACAAATCTTTTGTAGCGGCAATGCGAGCCAATCCCGGTAAATACAATTTTGGATCGTCGGGCAATTACGGCACGATGCATGTACCAATGGAGATGCTCAAGTCTTCCGAGAAGTTCTACATGGTTCATATTCCGTATACAGGTGCGGGGCCAGCGATTGTGGGTTTATTAGGTGGCCAAGTAGATGCGATTGCAACTGGACCTTCTTCAATCGTTCAGCAAATTAAGGCGGGCAAAGTGCGCGCATTGGCTCATTGGGGTGATGGCAGGTTAGCCAGCATGCCTGAAGTACCTAGCTTTAAAGAAATGGGTGTCAAGGTTGAGTTCTCTCAGTGGGCTGGGTTATTTGTGCCTAGCGCAACCCCCGACTACATTACCAATAAGTTGCGTGAAGCTGCAAAGCAGGCTGCGAATGATGAGCGGGTTCGCACTGTGATCAATGGAGCTGGAAGTCCAATTCAATATATGGATGCGCCTGAATTTAAGACCTACTGGGATAAGGAATCCTCCCAAATGGGTGAAGTTGTGAGAAAAATTGGCAAGGTTGAATGATGAAAAAACAATTCCTTTCCTCTTTTATGATTCTGCTTTTTGCCCAAGCACATGCCACAACTGTTCAGGAGCAGATGGATCAAAATCCAGCAGTGAAAACGGCGATTGAGGAACTTGTCCTTGCGAATCATATTTTGTATGACCAAAATGCAGTAGATGGCTATGGCCACATCAGTGTTCGTAACCCAACCAATCCCAATACCTTCTTTTTAGCAAGAAGCGTTGCGCCATCCGTTGTCAAAGTTGAAGACATCATGGAATTTGATATGAATGGCAAAGCTTTAAACGGCGATATGCGAGTGGCTTATGGCGAGCGCTTTATTCACAGTGGCGTTCTGAAAAATCGCCCAGATATTAATTCGGTTATTCATGGCCATGCTGCACCCATTCTGCCGTATGGGTTAACAGGCACCACGCTCAAGCCCGTCTATCACATGAGTGCATTCTTGGGTGAGGGCGCGCCTGTTTTCGAAATCCGAAATTTTGCTAAGCCCAATCCCGATACGGATATGTTTGTTAGCAATGGAGAGCTGGGTGATGCTTTATCTAAAACCATGGGGTTGCAATATTTTGTTTTGATGCGCGGTCATGGATACGCTGCAGGAGCAGACTCTATTAAGAAAGCAGTCTTTAGAACGGTGTACGCAATTCAGAATGCGAGTATTCAGTCTGAAGCAATGAAGATGGGTCAAGTGCAATACCTTAGTCCTGGTGAGGCTGTCACTGCACAGGAAACGATTGAAAAAACCATTGGTCGCCCATGGCAGCTTTGGAGTGAGCGCGTCAAAAAACCCTAATTCTTGTTAAACTCACGCATCATGCAGATGCCAGCTCACCCCTTCAAGACAGCGCTTATCCAAGGGATGCTATTAACCGCATTAATCCTCTCGCCATCTATTAGTATGGCGGTCCTGCAGGATGAGATTCAGGTCTACGATGACGAAATTAATGCCAAAGGTGAAGCAAGTCTAGAGGTGCATTTAAACAGCACTCCCCGAGGCATTCAAAATCCCTCCTATCCAGGAGAGGTGATGAATAACAATGGTGTGCGGGTTACTCCAGAGTTTGCTTATGGCTTAGGCCACGATCTAGAGGCTGGCCTATACATCTCTTATGTGAACTATGACAACAAATTTCAATATGCGGCAACGAAAGTGCGCTTGAAATGGTTGCCAATACGCGAAGATAAGGGCGACTCTTTTTTCGCAGGCGCAAATCTAGAGTTGGCTAACGTGCAACCCCAGTTTGATGAATCTAGATACAACGGTGAAATGCGCTTCATTGTCGGTAAGCATTTTGATGAATGGCTTTTCTCATTTAATCCGATTGTGGATATGCCGCTCTCGCAACCCTACGTGCATCAGTCGCCGTATTTTTCCACGGCAACTCGCTTATCTAGAGAGGTGACGCCTGAGTTGGCGTTGGGGGTGGAGTATTACTCCAACCTGAATCAACTCGGTCAGCCCATCAACTATCAAAATACCCAGCAATTGGGTTTTTTGATGATGTACTACGAAGGCAAACCACTTTCTTTTCAGGCTGGGGTGGGTAAGGGCTTTTCTAATAGTACGGATTCATTAACGCTTAAAGCGATTTTTTCCATTCCATTAAATTAGCCTTTTAGTCTTAATCAGGCTTGATATTAGAGTCTTTAATGACCTTGCTCCACATATTCATTTCGCGTGTAATGCGCTTGCTGGAATCTGCTGGTGAAAGATAGTTCACATACACACCTGCTGCCAACATGCGTTCTTGCACTTCAGGGCGCTGCAAAATAACCTTGATGTCTGCGCTCAGCTTATCGATGATTGGCTTAGGAGTTCCTGCAGGAGCCAAAATACCAAACATGCTCACCACATCAAAGTTTGGTAAGCCTGTGGCTTCAGTCACCGTTGGTACATCTGGCAATTGGCTAATGCGTTTTGCGGTTGTCACAGCTAAAGGCCTTAACTGACCGGCTTGAATAAATTGCAGAGCTGCTGGAACTGTTTCAGACATCGTAAGCACTTGACCGCCCACTAGATCGGTCATAGCGGGGCCACTACCTTTATAGGGTACATGCAATAAATCTAAACCCAGTTGATAGCGAAACATTTCCATTGCAAGACGTTGTGGCGCACCAGCTCCAGATGATGCGAAAGTAAGTTTGCCCGGGTTCGCTTTTGCGTAAGCAATGAACTCTTTCATATTCTTTACAGGGACTGAAGGGTTCACTACAAACACCAGAGGTACCACTCCTACCACGTCAACTGGTGTGAAATCTTTTTCGAGGTTGTATCGAATCTTATCTTTATCAAGATTTGCGTTGATAGAGTGTGAAGTGAGAGCTCCCATTAAGAGCGTATAGCCATCAGCAGGCGACTTTGCAACCATATCTGCGCCAATATTGCCGCTATCGCCTGCGCGATTATCGGGAACCACCTGCTGGTTTAGTGATTTGGAGAGTTCTTGCGCCATGATGCGACCAATCACATCAGTAGCACCACCTGGCGGGTATGGAATAACTAGCCTAATAGGCTTGTCAGGATAATTTTTAATAGCAGGGCTATTGGTTTGCGCCAACAGTGGAGCGGTGATCAGGCTACTGCAAAGGAGTAAGCCAAAGCCTCGAATTAGATGTTGTCTCATTTTGTATTTTTAATGGTGGGTTGAGTTACGATTTTCTATTATCTACAGATTAAAAATTCATGCGCTGCGTCAATGAACTGCAAATTTCTCTTATTACAATGAATAAATGAACCTAGAGCCTCACCAAATAGAGATTATTGGATATTGCGCTGCATTCTTGACTACCATTGCCTTTTTACCTCAGGCGATACAGTCTTGGCGCACCAGAGACCTATCGGGCATCTCCTTGGGGATGTACTCCTTATTTACTGCGGGGGTGGGTTTGTGGCTGGTTTATGGCCTCATTATTGAAAAATGGCCCCTCATCCTAGCCAACGCACTTACTTTTGCCTTAGCGCTTAGCATCCTGTTATTGAAATTGCGTCATACTTCTAAACATCAGAAATAAAGCACCCATTCATCAAAATTCTTAGAAAGGTTTTTATGTCTTCAGCATTCGTGATTGATCCCCCAGCAGTAATTTCATTACCTGTCACGGGTGACACTCGTCGCTTTGCCGTGAATCGTATTTACTGTGTTGGTAGAAACTACGCCGATCATGCGCGTGAGATGGGTCATGATCCTGATCGAGAGCCACCATTCTTCTTTATGAAGCCTGCTAATTCAATTGTGACTGATGGCAAAGACATGGCTTATCCAAATTTATCAAAGGATGTTCACCACGAAATTGAGATGGTGGTCGCTATTGGTAAAGGCGGTGAAAATATCCCTGCAGACAAAGCCTTAGAGCATGTCTATGGTTACGGAGTTGGTCTGGATATGACTCGGCGCGATCTTCAAGGTGAGGCTAAGAAGATGGGACGTCCTTGGGATACCGGCAAAGCATTTGATCAATCTGCCCCTTGCGGTGAGATCACACCAGCCAGTCAGTGCGGTCATCCTGCCAAAGGCGCCGTTAAGCTCTTAGTGAATGGTGAAGTTCGTCAAGAGGGCGATCTTAATCAGTTGATTTGGAATGTTCCTGACACGATTGCTTATCTATCTACCTTATTTACCTTGGAACCAGGCGACTTAATTTTCTCTGGTACGCCAGCAGGTGTTGGCCCAGTTAAAAAAGGGGATGTACTTGAAGGTAGTGTTTCCGGTTTACCAAACTTAAAAACAAAAATTCTCTAAATCAAAAAGAAGGTCAGATTGATGACAAGTTTTCTCAAGAAAGTATTGCTGATTGGTGCAGCGTTAGTTGCACCTGTTTTTTTGGTTTCATGCGCTAATACTGAGAAGACCTCATCAACTCCACCTGCCAGTCTTTATGCTGATGCAGCTCCTTTAGATTTGCGAATCAGCAAATGGCCTTACCCATACCCACTCAAAGAATTTAAAACTTCTTTACAGGGGCAAGCAGCAAGTATGATGTATATGGATGTTGCGGCCTTAGGAAAGCAAAAGGGTGTGGTGGTGTTATTTCATGGCAAGAATTTCTCTAGTGATTATTGGGCAACAACGATTGCTGGCCTATCTAAAGCTGGCTATCGTGTGATTGCTCCTGATCAGATTGGCTTCGGAAAGTCTTCTAAGCCAGATGTGGCATACCACTTTGATGATTTAGCTGCCAATACGCAAGACTTACTGAAGTCTCTCAATATCAAGCAGGTTTCAGTCATAGCCAATTCCATGGGTGGCATGGTGGGTATTCGTTTTGCGCGCTTATACCCACAAGCCGTCCAAAAGCTAGTGCTGGAGAACCCTTTAGGGCTTGAGGATTACAGCAAAGACATCCCTCCGCAGCAGAATGATGATTTGCTCAAGCTAGAGATGGGGCAAACGGAGGTGAGCTATCGCCGCTTTCTGCAAAGTTATTTCCCAAATTGGCAACCTGCTTATGAAAAGTTTGTAGAGGTCTATGTGCGCGTACAAAAAGGTCCGGACTATCCGGCCTATGCAAAGACTTCAGTGCTGACATACCAAATGATTGCTGAAAAACCAGTGGTTAATGATTTGCCACAATTAAAGATGCCGGTGTTATTGGTGATTGGTCAAAAGGATCGTACGGTATTTGGTAGACGTTTTGCACCGCCAGAGGCAGTGAAGTCTTTAGGTAACTTTCCGGAGTTAGGTAAGAAGGCGCAAGCAGCCATTCCGAATGCAAAGCTAGTACCAGTTGAAAATGTGGGACACGTACCTCACGTTGAGGTGCCCGATCAGTTTTTGAAAATCGTGGTGGAGTTTTTAAACTCTAAAGGCTAGTCCAGTGGCCTTACTTATTTCCCCATCCACTCAGGTGGACGACCTTCCAAGAAAGCGTTCACCCCCTCTCTAAAGTCCTTGCTGTTATAGGCTTCTCGCATCAGGTCTGTGCAGTCTGGAAGATTGCTTTGGAGTAAACGTGTCAATGTCAGCTTGCTGGCTTTTTGCGTGATAGGAGCAAGGGTCGCTAATTTTTGAGCGAGCACATTGGTAACAGATTGGATTTCTGCAGACTCTGCCGTTTGATAGAGGTATCCTGAGGCTAATAATTCTGGCGCCTTAATGAGTTCCGCAGTCAGAAGCATCTTCTTCACTGTTGGAGTTCCTAGGTGAGCCGTAAGCCAAGACAAATTACTTGGCGACAAACAATTCCCTAAAGTCTTGGCCACGGGTATACCGAAACGCGCATCCGGCGTCGAGATCCGAAAGTCACAGAAAGTTGCCATTAGCAGACCACTCCCTACGGCTAAACCTTCAATCATGGCAATCGTTGGCATGGGTAGTTGTTGCAGTGAGGAGAAAATATGATCAACCGCAACTTCATACGCTTCATTCTCTTTGAGTTCAACAAACTGCTGAATATCACTTCCAGAAACAAACGCTTTATCTCCTGCGCCTCGAAATATGACCACTCGAATTTTGGGATTCTGGGCCAAGGAGTCGCAAATCCTTTTAAGTTCTTCATACATCAGCCAAGTGAGTGCATTACGCGCGGCGGGGTTATTAAAAGTAACCCTTGCCATATTCCCGTCAACCGTTAAATCTAGGCAGGGAGGAGAGGGGTTGGTAGCCATTAGCCCATTCTAAACAAAAGACCTTTCCCTGGGCCCCGAATTTGCAGAATTGCCCCCACCTGATGGGTCCTGCGCTAGAATTCCCTTATGTATATGTTTCTACCTTTTCTGACGGCTTTTATCGGACTTGTTTTGGTTTGGTTTGAGAAGCGTCTTGCAGGTTTAACAGTTTTGGCAATTACCGTTGCCATTCTTCTGGTTTGGTTCCGTTTTCACGCTACCGACCATCTCAACATCAGTCTGTAATTGATTGTGAGCAAGCATTCTCTACCTTCCCTAGCCGCACTTGGCAATCAGCTTGCATTGCTGGCTGTAGTTGGCATGCTTTCCTATGCTTTTGTAGATCAACTCTACTTTGGTGAGCTGCCTTGTCCTTTGTGTTTAATGCAGCGCGTTGGATTTGTGATTATTGGTTTTGCTTTGGTGCTGAATATTCGTTTTGGCGCTCATTCATCCCACTATGGATGGGGCATCCTTGGCGGCCTGGTTGGAATGATGGTTTCTCTTCGTCAGGTGTTCTTACATATTCTGCCGGGCGATAAAGGATTTGGAAAAACATTTTTAGAGTTGCATTTTTATACTTGGGCTTATGTTGGGTATACCGGCTTGTTAATGGGCCTGGCAATTCTCTTAATGCTTCCCAATCGTGAAGTGCGCTCCCGCTCATGGTTTGCTAATGCACTTGTTATTGCTTTCATTCTCTTGGTTTTGGGGAATCTCGTATCCACGTTATTGGAGTGCGGTATTGGCCCCTGTGCTGACGACCCGGTGAAGTATGAGGGCTGGTTGTGGCTCCGCTCTCGCTTTAATTTTTAACTTAGACCGCCTGGTCTAGTTCTGCATTTTTGAGCATGCCATTCTCTAAAGTTCTGAAGAGCTTTCTCTTTATGTCTGTGTTGTGGGCCATTGGCTTTACCGTTCATGCGCAAACTACAACTCAGAAAAACGCTGCCTGGCCAAAACAATCTATTCGCATCGTTGTAACCTTTACCCCCGGGGGTGCTCCAGATATATTGGCGCGTGTTTTAGCGGAAAATTGGCAGCAAAATTTAGGTGTAACGGTGCTGGTAGAGAATCGCCCAGGCTATGGTGGCAATATTGGTGCTGATTTGGTTGCCAAGAGCGACCCCGATGGCTACACCTTATTAATTGGCACGGTAGGCATTCATGCGATTAATGGCGCGCTGTATGAAAAGATCTCATACGATCCTGTGAAAGATTTCACACCCATTAGTTTTTTAGCAAGCACACCAAATGTATTGATTGTTAATAAGAAGCTGGGCGTTAACAATCTTCATGAGTTAATTGAATTGGCAAAAGCAAAACCAGATCAACTTACTTTCGGCTCCTCAGGTGTTGGTACTTCATTGCACATGTCAGGTGAATTATTTAAGCAAATGGCTGGTGTTCAAATCCGTCACATTCCTTATAAGGGGCGAGCACAATCATTGCCCGACTTACTCAGTGGTCGCATTTCTATGCTCTTTGATAATCTTTCTTCCTCCTTGGCTTTAATTAAGGCGGGGGAAGTTCAAGCCTTGGGAGTTACTACACTGAAGCGCTCACATGCCGCCCCCGAGATTCCCACTCTAGCCGAGCAAGGTTTGGCCGGTTTTGAGGCTGTATCTTGGTTTTCATTGATGGCACCGGCAAACCTTCCGCCTGATATTCAAAAACGCCTAAATCAAATGGTGCGCCAAACTTTGAACAATCCCGATGTCAAATCCAAGCTCTTGGCTGGTGGCCTGGACCCCGCTCCAGGTAGTCCAAAAGACCTTTCTAAGTTGATTGCCTCCGAAGCAAGCAAATGGGGCAGGGTAGTACAGCAATCGGGTGCAAAATTAGAGTAATAAAACTCTATGTTCTTGTCAGCCCAAGCCTATTTTAAAGCGTTAAAGGTATGTGGCCCTTATTTCCCCCTCTTCTTCATAAACCCCTCAATTTGCCTAAATTTTTAGTATTAGACATTTCTAAATTCGGCATGACTTTAGCTGCCTGTTTGTTGGTGGGTTGTGCTACACAGACTCAGCAAATCAAAATGAATGAGTCCAAAGAGCAGTTTAAAAATGGTGATCTGCAAAATACAACAGCAGCTATTCAGGGTGCATTCAAGGATAAAAATACTCTGTATTACATGGAGCTGGGCGAAGTGCAAAGACTGCAAGGTCCCACCCAGATTCCCAATAGCACCCAAAACCTATTGGCTGCAGATCAATTAGTCAGTCGTTGGGAGGTCACCACCAGCGACAAGCTCAGACGCTCTTTTTCAGGAGCAAGCGGCTACGTTTTGTCTGAGGGTTTTAGTAGCGAGTATGACCCTAAACCTTATGAAGTGAGTTTATTAAGTCAGACCATCGCTTTAAACCACATCTCTCAAGGGCGCTGGAATGATGCCATGGTGGAAGCCAAAAAGATGGCGCAGCGTGAGAAGGTTATTGAAGAGTTGATACAGAGTAGGGTGGCCTCAGTCTCCAAGGTAGAGCGGGAGCAGCAAAATAATCCCAACACTCAAGGTGCATCAAGCCGTATTGAAAGTATCAGCGGTTACCCAATCAATCTATTGGATGACGAGGAAACGCGTAGCCTCAAGAACTCGTATCAGAACCCCGCAGCATATTACCTGTCTGGTTTTATTCATGAGTCACAAGGAGAGGCAAGTCTAGCTGCGCCAGGTTATCGCTTGGCAATTGAGTTACGACCACAAGTTAACTTCTTTAAAACCAGCATTGCTAAGCTAGACTCCAATATTGCCAATCAAGGCAAAAAAGGGTTTTCTGATACCTTGATCATTATTGATACGGGCTACATGCCCAAAATTATTCCTTATCAAATCAGTCAGTCTTTTAATCTGGGCGGCAACCCAAAGTTAGTGACCTTAACCTTCCCGGTAATCGAAAAATCTACTGAGCGTTTCAGGCCAACCATGGTTCAGTTAGGCGATAAAGTGGCTAATCCAGAGTTGGTTGCTAATATTGATGCTATGGCTCGCAAGAACTTGCGTGATGAGATGCCAGCCTATGTTTTAAGAGCGTCCTCTAGAGCCTTGGTCTCTTTGGCCGCACAATATGCAGCAGATCGAGCTGCACAGCAAGCGGCGAATAAGCGGAGTCAGAATAACCAAAACAATCAGAACAATGGTAGCGCTGCACTTATTGGTGCCATTGCAGGAATGATTACAGGCTATAGCTTGCAAGCAATCAATGTGACTGATGTGCGTCATTGGTCAACCTTGCCTGCGCAAACGTATATGGCCAGAATGGGTTTGCCGATTGGACCTACTGTTCTGAAATATACTTTGCCGTCTGGAGTGACTGTATCCCAAACGGTTAATTTGTTAGGTGGGTACAACGTGGTTTATATCCGCATGTTCAGAAATAGGGCAACTGTACTGACCTCCAATGATCCCGCAGCACTTCCTCCCCCTAAAGATCCCATTGCTAGCGCTCCAATAGCCGCATCTTCCGCCGCCATCCCGCCATCAAACTCAATACCCGCTCTCGTTGAGCCAAAGCCATCTGAAGGGGCATTTGCGGGTCTTAATAAATTATGGGGAGGCTTTCAGGATCCACAGCCCGAAGAGTCTGCATCAACAGCGGCAACAACTACCCCTTTAGCGACACAGGCAACTCCCGTGATTGCGGCGCCTATTTCAAACCCTAACCCCAATGCCACCCCCAACACTATCCCCGCTAGCGGTAATATGGAAGGGGTGAAGCCTTACGAGTCACCCAATCTGTTGAATAGCTTTCAGCAGCTTTTTAATTAGGAAAGACCCAGATGAAAAAATACCTCGCAATCCTGATGACGGCACTTGCTCTTGTCGCATGTAGCTCAACGCCATCTATGAAGGACATGACGGTACGCATGGGTGATACGGATAGCATTCAAATTACTGATATGCGTAGTTTGATGCGCAATGGTGTGTTAACTGCGCAGGTAACCATTCAGAATGACAGTAAATCCAATCTCGTTTCTTATCGATTCAAGTGGATTGGTAAAAACGGTATGGCCGTTACAGATGAAGAGCCTTGGAAGCCTGTAACAGTAGGTAAGGGGCAGTCGACCGTTATCATTGGAATCGCCCCAACGCCAGATGCTACTGACTTTCGTTTTGAATTAAATCAATACAAATAAATCGCGTTATTAGAAGATATTAGGACTTAAAAATGAAAATGAAGACCATCCATTTATCCGCCATCATTTTGTCAGTAGCTACTTTGGCTGCATGCTCAGGACCGCAGGTTCGTTATGGTGATGCTAAGGCGGTAGAGACCGTTAATGCGAACTATGGATCAACTGATCTACAGATGATTGCCGAGGCCATGACAAGATCACTGCTCCAGTCTAAGGCTATCTCTGGAAGCAAAGATGCCCCTATTGTGACGCTTGCAGATGTGAAGAATAAAACTTCTGAATATATCGATACGCGTGTAATTACCGATAAGATCCGCACGCAGTTAATGAAGAGTGGTCAAGTGCGATTTGCAGTGAGCGTTTCTGAAATGCAAAATCAGACCGAAGAACTCAAGCGTCAGAATCAGTCAGGTTTATATAAAAACAGCACGATTGCCAAGACCGGCAATATGCAGGGCGCTCAATATCGTATCGAAGGATCGATTGCTTCTATTGTCAAAAACACCAAGGATGTGAAAGACGTTTATTACGTATTTAATCTGAATCTCATTAACAATGAATCTGGTTTGCTCGAGTGGGCTGATGAAAAAGAGATTCGTAAGACTGCTACGCGCTAATACGCAACTCAACACCATAAAGAATTGAGCAATACATGAAAAAAATATTATTAGCTTGTACGGGGGTGAGTCTGGTTTTTTTGGCTGGCTGCGCTAGCAAGCCGCCTGCTCCCATGGAATCTGCGTATATTGGCCAAGTGCCAGCAGACCCACCCAAAAATCCCGTCATCAGTGCTGAGGCTTTAAAGACCGATTCCAAGTCAATTGCAGTCACGGATATCTACTTTAAGAAAGAAGGAAAAAACTTAACGTTTGTCGAAGAAACCAGAACGACAACAGATAACAACATTTCCTCTACGATTGTGCCCAAGACTATTGAGGTAGATGCGGATAAAGCCAATTCGTCCGCCATTACTGGCGGGACAAATTCATCTGCGTTCCCAGTGAAGTTCACTAATTTGGCCGACCCTAAGACTACCAGTCCAGGTGAAGCGACAGCCCCTGTGACGGATACAACAGCTCCAAGTAACAGCTCTTCAAGTGCTAATACCCAAAGCATGAAGAAGTCGGGATATCAAGCCAATAATGAGTATGGAGAATTGCGTTACTTGGCCAATCCCATTCGTGGCCTGTTGATTAAGTCTGGCTATAAAGTGGTTCAAGCCAAGGCTACCGTAGCCACCCCTAATCAAGGCGATGAGTACTTTGATATTGTTAAGCGGATCAAGGCTGGCGATTTCGGTGATGCAGACTATGTTTTATATGGTGTGTTGGCTGAAGTTTCCAGTACGGATAACGTATCTGATATTCCTGGAACCAAATCTACCTCACAACAGATGACGCTTGAGGTAACGGTGGACTTTAATATTGTTGATACCAAGACAACGCAAATAGTTGCATCATTTGTAGCTTCTGGTGAAGGTAAGGATGTTCAAATTGATGGCAGGGATACTGGATATAAACCAAGTAATGCAAAGCTAATGAAGTTGGCTTCATTGGATTTAGCCGAAGATGTACGCAAGCATCTGGCTGATCAAAACTTTATTACTAACAACCCTGGTTCGGCAGGGCAGTTGCGTAATCTCAAAACCCGTTTAAATGACGATGCTTCTACTTTGAAGGTTTATAAGTAAGAGACTCAAAGTAGTTTGCCTTAAACCTGTACCGGCGGATGCGTCTTCTGATAGCGCTCCGCCGTTCTTCTAAAGAGATAGAGCAAAAAGCACGCAGCTAAGCCCAGACTTAAGCTGTTGCCAGCCCAAAAGCCATTGGCGCCTTGTAGGAATGTCGGTGTATTACCAAATACATTAAAACCCATGAGGTAGCCACCACCAAGGCCTACGCCCCAAAGTGAGCCTGCATAAATCACCATCGGTAAAAAAGCAATGCGATAGGCCCGCAGAATAAATGCTGCGGTAACTTGAAGGGCATCAAATACTTGATAGAAGGCTATAAATAAGAAGAGGGGGATAGAGAACACCTTCACCTCTGCTGGTGGATCGTATAAGTCCAGCAACTGAATCCTGAAAATCCAAACTGCGATACCAATAGTGATGCACAGCGTAGTGGTAAAAAAGACGGATGACCAACCGATCTCTTCGGCACGCTCAGGCTTGTTGGCACCAATAGATTGCGACACTAAGGTCATGGTCGCAATGGAGAGAGATAGTGGCACCATGTAGATGACAGTTCCCATATTGGCTACGATTTGATGGCCCGCTAATGCGGTAGTTCCAAGGCGGGCAATAAATAGGGACATAAACGTGAAAGAGGTTACTTCAATCAGATAGCTAAAGCCAATGGGTGCACCAAGCTTTAATAATGTCCAGATACGACGCCAATCTGGCAGGCTGAAGCGGGCAAAGATCTTAAAAGGTTTATAAAAGCGATCAAATACAACAAAGCCTAGAGTCATGAGTAGCCAAGACCAGTTAATGATGACAGTAGCTACAGCGCAGCCTGGCCCACCCATACCCTCTATGCCTAAGCCCCCATAAATGAAGAGTAGGTTTAGGGGCAGCTTGAGTGCCAGGCCAATAATTTGCACAACAGTAATAACGGTAGGGCGAGACACTGCATTGTGCAGTGCCATCAATACGCGCATGGCCATGCTCGCTGGTAAGCCGATTGCCAGGATGCTGAGATATAACTTCGCTTTACCTTCAATAGCGTCATTAACTCGCGATATGGCCAGCAAGTGATCTGCATTGAGGAGAATGAAACAGCCCAAAATAGTGAGACCTAAAGCAAGCCAAGCCGCTTGCCGCACCTCTTCACCGATTTCTGAAAAACGCTTTGCGCCAAAGAGTTGCCCTGCGATTGGTGCAAGAGCCGAGATCACTCCGGTGAGTCCTACATAAATACTGATGAAGATGGCAGATGCCATTGCCAGTGCCGCTAAATCATCGGCTGAATAACGCGCCGTCATAGCGGTATCGAGCACGCCAAATGCGATTACAGCAAGCTGACCAACTAATAGTGGCCCAGCTAGTTTTAGTAAAGATGGGATGTCCTCGCGAAGGCGCGATAGTTTAAAGTGCAGCACGATTTATTCCGGAATAACTTCGTATAGGCGCAGGCGTTCGTCACGGTCGGCAGCACGACGATCTTCCCAAAGCAGTGTGAGCTTTTTATTATTCAGTTGCGCGTACGCCTTTGCTTCGGATTGGCTATGGGTCAGCATCCATGGGCAATTCGGATCATCGCGTAAGTTCAGCTTGGAGAAGTATTCAAAAGAGGCGAGCTGTGCAGGGCCTAAGTTACTAGTGTCAATGCAGCCGCCACCAGTGGGGATTACTTGCGCCAATCGTGCAGAAACTTGACGATAGGTTTTAGCATAGTTAATGGTTGGTAGCCATAAAGACATCAGCAGAACCCACATCAAAGTAGTCCCTGATGCTGAGATGATGAGGCAGCGCCAAATTTCTTTTGGGGCTCGAGAAGTTCTCCAGCGAACTACTGCAAGCCATACGCCTGTAGTAGCGAGAGCCACGATAAAGGCTAAGACGTTAAATTGACCTGAAAATCCAGGAAGTAGGCGTGCAATATTGGCGGCTGTAGATTCTGGATAGCCAGTGACTTTTGCTAGCCAAATAATCCAAATAGCCAGAGCGATCAGCGTAAAGCTGAACATTGCAAACCAATCAATGAAGCTGATGACGCTCCGCTTAAGAATGGGCAAGCTAAATGCGGCAATGATCGCAAGACTTGGAATTAAGATCATTAAGTCATGTTCGTTAGCCTCGAGGCGGAACAGAACATAAATTAAGCTACCAATGAATAAGCTTAGAGGAATGCAAAGATGTGGTGCGCGCCATGCGCCGGATTCTTTAATGCGCCCCCAGTGAGCAAGAGAAACGATTGCGAGTGGCCAGACAGGCCACGCGTAAGCCCAGAAGTTCACACTCAAGAAACCCAGTGAATCGATCGAGGGGGTGGCGCGCATTTCCGGTACATTGCGCCAGCCTTCTTCAGCGATGTGACGCCATTGCACTGGCAGATCGGCTAAATACCAAATCAGAGGCCAAATAGCAAAACCAATTAAACCTAAAACGGTACTAGTAAGTGTCCAACGAAAGCGCAACTTTGCATTACTAGCAATGACCGCAATGATGGTCGAAGTAACAATGATTAAGCTGAGTGTGAGATTGCTCGAGAGGGCGACGATGACAATACCAAGGCCAGTCCACAAACCACCTTGCCAAGGTTTATCTAAGCCGCGCACCGTACCGTAAAGAACAATGCTAATACCCATTAACTGCGCCATCATTGGCGTTGTTTCATGAGCGCGTTGCGCTAGACCTACGCACGCTAAGAAAATGAGCAGTGCACCATCAGCTAAGGTCATGCCGTAGCTCTTTAAATCTGGCTGACCACCAACAGCAAGTGCCATCGGCTGCACTTCACGACGACGACCTAATAAATAAGTGGCATACCAAATTGCTAGTGCAGCAGAGAAGAAGCAGATGGCTGCGTATAAGCGTGCAGCATTAGCGGCGCCAATGAATGGACCAAACCACTCAATGAGTGTGGCACCCATCCAATAAGGCAAGGGCGCGCCCAGAGAGATGTCGCGTCCAGCTAAGTGGGGCACCATCCAGTCTAAGGAGTTGCCGCGAAAGAGTGTCCACATGCCACCAAACCCAATGGCATCCTCATTCTTCCAGGGGTCCCGAAAGAAGAGGCCGGCGAAACCATAAACTAAGGTCAGCGCAAAAATAATAATGCGCGGAATAGATTTAGTGGCGGCGGCAGTAAGTTTGACCATGTGTGAAGTTCAAAATAAAAAAGGCAGCAAACGCTGCCTTGATTATCTCGCAGAGCAGGTATTTAACATACCCCGCGAATAGAAGTGGTTTAAGCCTTCTTCTTAGCTGGCTTTTCAGCAGCTTTAGCTTCTGCAGCAGCAGCTTTTTTCTCAGCTGTTTTAGCAGCGCCATCACCGGTAGCTTTGGCAACAGCTTTAGTACCGAATTTCTGACGGAATTTCTCAACACGACCAGCGGTATCCATAATTTTCTGGGTACCAGTGTAGAAAGGGTGTGATTCAGATGAAGTCTCGATCTTGGCTAATGGATATTCATTGCCATCTTCCCACTTGATTGTCTCTCTAGTAGACATAGTGGAGCGAGTCTTGAAGCTGAAGTTATTGGAAACGTCTACAAAGACGATTTCACGATATTCGGGGTGAATGCCAGGTTTCATGTTGAGTCCTATGAGCGGGGAGCCGTTTGAGCCAAATTGGCTGAAATACTTTCCCAGGTTTTAAAAGCGGTAAAGGCGAAATTATGCCATGAAATCAATAACAAAGCGCTGTTTTGGTGTGCAAAAGGGGCTAAAACAGCCCCTTTTTACCTTTAAATAGCCCCTGAGGGTATCTAAGTTAGCCTCCGCGACGCATTAAGTCGAAGAATTCACCATTATTTTTGGTCGATTTGAGCTTATCCACGATGAAGTTCATCGCTTCGATATCGTCCATATCAGCCAGCAATTTACGCAATACCCAGATCTTCTGGAGGTTCTCAGCTTTAACCAAGAGCTCCTCACGGCGGGTGCCAGACTTGTTGAGGTTAATCGATGGATAAACACGACGCTCAGCCAAACGACGCTCAAGATGAACTTCCATATTGCCAGTGCCCTTGAACTCCTCATAGATGAGGTCATCCATGCGGCTACCAGTTTCAATCAGAGCCGTTGCGATGATCGTCAATGAGCCACCTTCTTCAATATTACGGGCGGCACCAAAGAAACGTTTTGGACGTTGCAATGCATTGGCATCCACACCACCAGAGAGTACTTTGCCCGATGAAGGAACCACAGTGTTGTATGCGCGCGCAAGACGAGTAATCGAATCAAGCAAGATGATCACATCTTTACCCATCTCAACCAAGCGCTTGGCTTTTTCAATCACCATCTCGGCGACTTGAACGTGACGTACTGCTGGCTCATCAAAGGTAGAGGCAACGACTTCACCGCGAACGGAGCGTTGCATCTCAGTTACTTCTTCAGGGCGCTCGTCAACGAGCAATACGATCAAGATTGCTTCGGGATTATTGGCAGCAATCGCGTGAGCAATATGCTGCATCATCACGGTCTTACCTGATTTTGGTGAGGCCACGATCAAGCCACGTTGGCCGTAACCAATCGGGGAGATCATGTCGATGATACGGCCAGTAAGGTTCTCTTCGGCCTTGATATCACGCTCTAAGCTGATCACGCGATTCGGGTGTAACGGCGTTAAGTTCTCGAACATGATGCGGTTCTTGAGGGCTTCAGGAGCCAAACCGTTGATCTTGTCTACCTTTACCAAAGCAAAGTAACGCTCACCATCTTTAGGGGTGCGAACTTCACCTTCAACGCTGTCACCAGTGTGCAAGTTAAAACGACGAATCTGTGCGGGGGAGATATAAATATCGTCAGGAGAAGCCATGTAAGAGGCTTCAGGGGAGCGCAAGAAGCCAAAGCCGTCGGGCAGCACTTCCAAAGTGCCGTCACCGAAAACGGTTTCGCCAGCCTTCGCACGCTTTTTCAAAATGGCAAACATCAATTCTTGTTTGCGCATCCGTTGAGTATTTTCAATCTCCAAGCTAGCTGCCATTTCAAGCAGAGCGGATACGTGGAGGACTTTGAGTTCAGTTAATTGCATGTGGTTCTCGGGTGTTGAGGAATTTGAATTTGGGAATTTGTTTTGAGGTATCGCTGCGCTGATTTAGATCACGCAGATGTGGAAAAACAGAATTTTGGAATTTGCTAAAAGAAGGGGGAGGTAAATTGCTGAAAATCGGAGCACTGATTAGTGCGTTTGAGTAATACTACACCAAAAAATGGGTGTGACAAGCGTTTAAAGCGGTAAAAGCCACAGGCTCAGCTGGTGAACCTGTGGTCTGCGACTATTTACAGATGACTATCAATAAATGCAGTCAACTGGGATTTAGCCAAGGCGCCTACTTTTTGAGCAGCCACGGTGCCATTTTTGAAGAGAATTAGGGTAGGAATGCCGCGAATATTGAACTGGGCAGGTACGCCTTGGTTCTCATCTACGTTCATTTTTGCGATCTGTATCTTGTCGCCATACTCGCCAGCGAGCTCTTCCAAGATCGGACCAATCATTTTGCAAGGACCGCACCACTCAGCCCAGAAGTCGAGCAGAACAGGTTTATCGGACTTGAGGACGTCTTGTTCGAAAGAGGCGTCAGTTACATATTTAATGCCGGCACTCATGAAAATTCCTTATTTAGACTTATTTAGCGAGTTATTTAGTTATTGCGTTACAACGCTTATATTAGCAATAAGCGGAACGTTCTGCTCAAAATAGATAAATTACCCAATTAATGTCCCAGCCGTTCCCCATTCTTTCTGACCAAAAGCAGCTACAGGCTTGGGCAATTACGCCCAATAGCCAAGCGCTTACCCAATTGGCAAAAGGCATCTGGGATTGTGCAGTGCAAACCAATCAGCGCCCCCTAGTAGTTCTCAGTACTGCAGGACCATTAATCGGGGTTAGAGCAGCCCTTGAATTGAATCGACCCAAAGATCTTCCAATCAACATCGCATTCTTACCTCAAGTGATCAGTTTTACGGATTGGTTAGAAGCCGCACCTGGCGCATGGAAGTTTCCGAAGAAGCAAAGTGATTTAGAGAGGTGGTTGGGGGTCTATGCCACTTTGCGCAAACACAAAGATCTGCAGTCATGGTTTAAAGCCGAAACAGAATCTGGTGCATGGGGTCTAGCGCAGGCAATCGTTGAAGCATGTGACACCTTATCAACTGCAGTGAGTCCACAACTGCAAAAACAGATTCATGAATTCATTCAAAATAATCGGAATGAGAAAAGTAATCTCGGCGAGATCTGTCTGAGTCAGGCGCAGGATTTGCTCGATAGTACTGTTGCTAAAGTCTACTCAGGAATGGCACGCAAGGTTGTTGATCAAGAGACTAAGGTCTTGCTCACATTTTGGCGTTACACCGCGAGCGTGAGCGATCCAGCATTTCGTAATCAGTTTGCAATGGCGGCTCATCTTGAAGCTGCTAAGAAGGCAGATCCCGCAAGACCTCTGATATGGGTAGAGACTGCTGATCCGACTCCCATCGATCAAGAGATCATCGGAACTCTGCTGGCCGAGTATGCTCAACATGCACCTGTGGTAGAGGCAAGGATGAGTTGGAGTGATGTGGGCTTATGGGCAGAGACAATTGGTGCTAGTGATGCGCAGGCAGAGGCGCTCAGGAATGTTAGGCAAGCCCATAGCAAGGGTTGGCGCCTGATTGCAGCTAAACGCTTTGAAGAACTTGCGTGGGCTGCTGCCAAAACAATAGAGCAACATCTGATTGATGGCAAAACTCAGCTGGCGCTTGTTGCGCAAGATCGCTTGGTGGCCAGAAGGGTGCGCGCACTACTTTCAAGATTAGGCCCAGCACTCAACATTCGAGACGAAACTGGTTGGAAATTATCCACTACGCGCGCTGCAGCTGCACTCAATAGTTGGTTAGAACTTATTAAAGCGCCAAAAGATGGGCCCAGTGCAAAAGTCTTGCTTGAGTTTTTGCAGAATCCTTTTTTAGATCTTGGAAGGATTTTGAATCGAGATGCAGAAGTCTGCATTGGACTCATTGCAGAGCTTGAAGATATCCTGGTAGGTAGCAAGGCAGAGTCCGGTTGGAAAACCTTTCACCTGGCCATAGAGGGCGCGCAAGAGAACGCAGCAAAAACATCTAGTGCTTTACCCGGTGCCGCATTATTTGAGTTATTACAGTTTGTCAGAGAGCGCCATCATGAGTGGTTAACACTCAAGGTGGATTGCAGTAAAGCGTATGCTCACCTGCAGGCCAATCTCCAGACAACTGGCATGGTTCAAAGCCTTGAGAAAGATTCAGCTGGCAAGCAATTGCTAGATGTCCTCAAGACATTTGATTTAAGTAAGACGCAGTATCAGGAGGCGCCTATTCGCTTGAGTGAGTGGCTTAGTTTGCTTAAAACCGTCATTGAGGGTGCTAGTTATCAAGAGGCTGGCAAAGAGGCTAAAGCGACGCTGAGTATTTTGCCGTTGAGTTCTACACGTATGCGTGACTTCGAAGCGGTGGTTGTAGTGGGTTGCGATGAACAACATTTACCAGCATATTCCGAGCCACCATTATTTTTTTCAGATGCGCTTAATCAGCTATTAAAGACCTCGACGATAGCAATGCAGTTTGTACAGCAGGCTAGGGATCTCTCGCAGCTACTGGTGTCGTGCACCAATGTCGATTTACTTTGGCAAAGTAAAAGCAATAATGGGGAGCCGCTGAGACCTTCCGCTTGGATACAGCGTTTACAAAATCAAATTGAGTGGGAAGCGAAAACAACTCAATTGAGCAAGCGCTTTTTTGAAGCTGCACCAATGAAGATGGCGGTTGCGCATTTTGAAGAAGATCTACCCATGCCGCTATCGATGAGTCCCAGCGCTTATAAGGCTCTGCGGGATTGCCCATATCGCTATTACGTCCGCAGCCTGCTAGGTTTACGCAAGAACAAAGAGTTTGATGAGGGCTTTGACGCTTCGTTGGCGGGACAGACATTGCATAAACTGCTCAAGCGTTTCTATCAAGCACTCAAAACCCAAGAGCACACCAATCCCGCTCTAAATACCAATTCAGATCAAAGACGTGCTTGGATGGAAAAAGTCTTAAGCGTTTATTCAGAGCAAGCGTTTGCTTCTTTGATTGAGGGCGATGCAAGAGTGATGGGTGCTTTAAGGGATTGGCAAAAACAAATTCCTAGTTTTGTAGATTGGCAGTTGCAACGTGAGTTAGCGGGTTGGCAATATTTCGATGGCGAAGTCAAAGTTGGCTTTGATTTGCCATTTAAGGATATAGATGGCAATCCTAAGATCATTCGTATTGAGGGTTATGCCGATCGTTATGACATCAATGTAGATAACAACAAGCTTGCCTCAGTGATTGACTATAAAAATCAACGTTTTGAGAGAGTCAAAGTTAGGGCCGAGCATATTCTGGATGACCCACAGCTATTAATCTACGCACGGGCCGCCAATGAAGGTCAAGAAAGTCATAAGCTGACTGGACATCAGGTTCAGCAAGCCGAATGGGTGGCCTTGAAGGCGGATATCTCTAAAGGCGAGCAAAAAGCACTGCGCAGCCAAGAGGTGGTTGATATGCCAGAAATGATGCAACAGTTTTCCGAGCAAATTACAGAAGATGTAGAGCAGCTTTGGGCTAAAAAGCCCATGCAAGCATTCGCTCCTGAAGGGGTATGCCAATACTGCGAAGCAAGAGGCATTTGCAGGAAGGGGATTTGGTGAGCGATCAGATTAACGCGTTGCCAGAGAAGCAGCCTTATTCAGAGAAGCTTGCTTGTGATCCACAGCGTTCGGTCATTGTGTCAGCTTGCGCAGGCAGTGGCAAGACTTGGTTATTGGTGGCGCGGATGGTGCGACTATTGCTTGATGATGTGAAGCCACAAGAGATGCTCGCACTCACGTTTACACGCAAAGCGGCGCAAGAAATGCGTGACCGCCTATATGGATTACTTGAACAATTTTCAAAAAGTGACGATGTCTCTTTGATGAAAGACTTAACCGCTCGGGGTATAGAAAAAGAGCAGGCCGAAAAATATCTACCCAAGGCTAAAGCACTTTATGAGCAGGTGCTGGCAAACCCACAACCAATTGTGATTGATACCTTTCATGGTTGGTTTGGCAGGTTACTGGGCGTAGCTCCAGTATCAATGGGCATTCAGCCAGGGTTTAAGTTGCGTGAAGATGCTAAGCGACTGCAAGAGGAGTGTCTTGATGATTGGTGGGGTGATCTCACTCCAGAATTGAAAGCGCATTACGATGTTTTGCTGAAGTATTTGGGCTCACACGAGACGCAAAAACTTTTAATGGGCAAAAGTAGCCTCTTTAAACAGAGAGGTGCATGGACTTTCTTTGCTAAGCAATGCGATCAAGCGGGTATCACCCCAATAGAGCGCTTGAAGCAATCCCTAAATAAACTGAATCTATCCAATCCATTACTAGCTCAGTGGAATGCGCCTAATGCGCTGGCAGACTTACAGTTTTTAGCACGCTGTTTTGAAAATAGTAGCGCAAAAGATAGCGATCTTCTGAAATACTTGGTTCCTGCAATCGCCTGCAAAGAGAATGCTGGCGATGTACTTGAGGTTGCAGTTAATTTTCAAACCACTTTCTTAACCAAGGAACCAAAATACCGTAGCAATAACGACAAGGCTTTAGGAGAAGCGAAGAAATATCTTGAGAAGATGGGTGAGGCTCATCGCATTGATGAGCACATCGCCATTAAGCAGAATTGGGGCCATGCTTTTGAGGAATACCTGTTATGGCAAGCAGAGCAGGATATCTTTGCAATCAATGAAGCCTGGTTTGCTCTAAATCAATCCATGATGGCGCACGCCAACGCTCAAAAAGAAAATATGCGCGTGCGTGATTTCGATGACTTAGAGCTTGGTGTCAGCTTGCTGATGAGCGATGCCGCTAATGCTGCCTACCTTCAATCTCGCTTAGATGCTAAATACAAGCAAATATTGGTTGATGAGTTCCAGGATACCAATCCGCTGCAATGGCAAATTCTGCGAGCTTGGTTGGCAGGTTATAGCGAAGGTGATGAGAGACCAAAAGTCTTTATTGTGGGTGACCCCAAACAATCGATTTATCGCTTCCGTCGCGCTGATCCGAGATTATTTGTAAGTGCAGCCCAGTTTTTGCATCAATACCATGCCGCCGTTTACATTGAACAAGATAAAACGCGCCGTAATGCAGGTGAAATCAATAAAGCGGTAAATACAATCTTTCAGGGCGAGCAAGTTCCCCCCGATTACCCATACTCAGAACAGCAAACGCTTTGGGCTGCTCCTGATGAGGGCAAGCCCATCGACGTTTATGCTCAACAAGGCGAAATTTATTTACTACCGCTGATTCCTTATGTGGAACAAATTCAAGAGTTACGAGAAGGCAGCGCTTTTGATGGCGCCATTGCGGATTCAAGTGAAACTGTTGGAGTGATTCAGCGTCAACGTGAGGGTGAGTTGGTTGCGCGCCTCATTAAAGAAATTATTGCTACGCGTAAGGTGGCAGATAAAGAGGGGGGGGAGGAAATGTGGCGCGAGGCCAGGGCGAGTGATTTCCTGTTGCTGGTAAAGCGTCGTAAATATTTGCCTCAATACGAAAGAGCGTTGCGTGATGTCAAGCTTGCTTATGAGAGTCCACGCTTAGGCGGTCTGCTCAATACTCTTGAGATAGACGACCTGATTGCTTTGCTGACTGTGCTAGTAACCCCTCGCCATGACTTGCCATTGGCGCAGGTGCTTAGAACCCCGATTTTTGGTTTTATAGAGAAACAAATGCAGCAATTGGCAGTGGCGATGACCTCTGGCCATTACCGCTCCTGGTGGGATGCATTGCAAGACAGTAGGGATGCCAAGCTGCAAGTGGCTGCGCGTTATTTAAAGCATTGGCATCTTTTAGGTCAGCGCTTGCCGGTTCATGACCTGCTTGATCGTATTTACCAAGAGGGTGATGTGCGCCTGAAATACGCTGCGGTCTGTCAGGATCTCGATCGACCACAGGTCTTGGCAAACCTGGACGCCTTCTTAGAGGTGGCGCTCAATCAAGACGGTGGTCAATACCCTAGCTTGAGTCGCTTTATTCAGGAAATTAACATTAAGCGCCGCGGGGATGATGATGAAACCCCCGATGAAGGTGATGTGGATGCGGCAAGTGATGACAACTTGGTTGATGTAGATGAAGGGAGCGAGATGTCAGAGGAGGATCGTCATAAGCGTGTGCGCTTGATGACTATTCATGGTGCCAAGGGATTGGAATCACCCTTTGTCATTATTCTCGATGCAAATAATACCGATACCAATGTGGATTACAGCGGAGTGTTGATAGACTGGTCTCCGCAAGAAGAGGGGCCATCACATCTATCGTTATTTACGTCTAAAACATTGACAAGCCCACGCAGTGAAATCAATGAAGCGGAGAAGCAAATTGGTGAAAAAGAAAACTGGAACTTGCTTTATGTTGCAATGACCCGTGCGCGACAAGGTTTATGGATTAGTGGTGATGCTCAAAAACCAACCGTCAACAATCCTAGCGGCTTGGATAAAGTATCTTGGTATGGGAAGGCGAGTAATGTTGGGTTGGCCATTTACCAGGTAAATCAGCAAGCTGTAGCCACAGAAGAGGTTGAGGCTATTAAACTTATGCAAGCAAACGCGGTTGAGGATTTTGTCTTGGACTGGAATCCCGCACAAGAAAGTCATGCGCAAATGTTGTCTGATATCGAAAGCGGCGTCACAGTTGAAGTATTTGCAGGCGAGGGCGAGCGGGCAGAAGATCCCGACCCAGAAATTTTGGAAGAAGGTACGAACTTCCATAAATTACTCGAGTTCCTCACCCCAGATTCCAGTAATGAAACAAAGCCACCTATGCCAAGCGAGCAAGAGCTCATGAATTGGCTTGCTGTAGATCAGGAACATGCGAAAGCGCTACTCACTCGTACTAGTAAAGTATTAGAGACACCTGAGCTCAAACGCTACCTGACATCGGGTGAATGGCTGCAGGCGTGGAATGAACTAGATATCGCTAGCAAGGATGGCAAGAGCTATCGCATGGATCGTTTGGTGGAGCTTGACGATCATTTGGCCATCATCGATTACAAGCTCACTATCCCAGAGGTGGGTAGCGAGAAATATGAAAAGTACCGCAAGCAGTTACAGGGCTACCAGGCTGAGTTAACCCGAATTAGAAAAGACAAGCCAAACAAGGCTTACTTGATTTCGTCTAAGGGTGAGATAGTCGAAGTAAGGTAAATCCTTAAGCTGCAGCCTTGAATTTGTTGGTCATTAAAGCGCCTTTGCTCAACTTCTTTTCAACAGTAGATATTGATTTGGATTCTCTTTTCACTTCACCAAGGACTTGATTGATAAAAGTTTGCCAGCCTTCCCCCTTGGATTTATAAAAATCTAAAGTTTCCTTATCAATTCTTAGGGTAACCTGCTCTTTAGCTCCACTGCCTAAGGGTCTCCCTCTGCCCCGAACCGCTCGGTGTTTAATTTCATTCCACTCTTCTTCTGTGATGGGCGGGTTGTCAGGATCGGATAGGGCTTCCTTGGTAATTGCAGCATCCTCTTTGGCACTCGGTCTAATTAGTTTTTTCTTCATAAAAATTTACCTCACGGGCGTTTGCTTTTCTTAGGCTAATAATTCTGATTGCTATTTTTGATTCAACATAAACCACGCAATACACGCGTTGATTATTTGGAATCAGGGCAATGCGCCTTTCTTCACCATAATCTTTTCTTTGGTCGACCCAGTTATAGGAGGCATTCCAATCAAGTAGCTTTGCATCTGAAAGGGGTGGGCCATGTTTTGAAAGGTTTAAATCATTTTTTGCCGAATCATAAGTGAATTTCATCGGAAATATTGTAGTTACGTTAAATCATAACACCAATGAATTAATATAACTACAAAAATTATGGGAAATCCAATAAAGGAGTGGTTAGGAAGGGCATGAAGCACTATCATTGGAATATGGAACGTTTCCCCTTCATTCTCGAGCTAGTAGAAGTTGCGCAGCCCTGGTTCTTCCGAGCTAGCGTTTACCTATCCAATGCATTTCTGGATGATCCCGCGATTCTGGCATTTGCTTTTTGCTAAAACAGAAAGCAAGCGCCCAATAAAAAACCACCGAACATGCGGTGGTTTTTTATTTAAGGAAGTTAAAGTCTTACTTAATCATCCCTGCATTCTTGGCATCATCCATGGCTTGAGCTGTTTTCTCTTTCATGAATGCCGGCATCTTTGCTAGAGGAACATCCACAATCACAAAGCCAGCATCTTCCAATTTCTTTTTAGTCTCGGGATCGGCATTGAGCTGTGCGAAGTAGTCAGACATCTTTTGCTGCAATATCAGCGGAGTTGCTTTGGGCACGGCAACGCCACGATAAGCGCCGTCTACCCAGTTCAATCCCAGTTCTTTAAAGGTTGGCACGTCTGGTAGAGCGGGATTACGTTTCTCAGTAGCAATTGCTAGCGTACGCACTTTTCCTTTTTGCTGAATAGCCAAAGGTAGATAACCCATCGCGCCATCAACGTGCATTCCAATCAGGGCGGTAATCAAATCGCCCGTGCCTTTAAAGGGAACGTAAGTAATTTTGACGCCAGCCAGTTTATTGAGGCGCTCGACTGCCATGTGGTTGGCTGAGAACTGTGCGGATCCAGCAAGCGTCATCTTGCCGGGATCTTTTTTGGCAGCCGCAATAAATTCTTGATAGGTCTTGTAAGGACTATCTGCGGAAACCATCAAAGCATCAGGGGTGAAGTGGTAGTAGTAGATCGCATTAATATCTTCAGTCTTGTACTGAATGCCTTCCTGTAGCGGCTGTAAGATGGTGTGTGGAATATTCACACCCACTACCGTTGTGCCGTCGGCAGGATAGGTATTCATAGTGCTCCATACCAATGCGCCACCAGCACCAGCACGGTTCATCACTACCATGGGCTGCTTAAATTTCTTGGCAGAGATGTCGGCTTGGTAACGTGCGACTAAATCGGATTCCCCGGCAGGCGGGAAGGGGATGATGTACTGAATGGTTTTGTCGGGGAAGGGTTGAGCATGCGCGCCGGATAACAAGCCAAGTGAGACCAGGCCAATACTCAGCAATCTACTTAGCAATTTAAATAGCTTCATTTGGAGATCTCCTCAATGACTGCATTGGTAACGTCACTCATCATGGCGGTGCCGCCTAAATCACGAGTGTGCAACTTAGGATTGGCCGTTACTTTTTCAATGGCTGCCATTAACTTTGCGCCGAGCGCTTTCTCACTCAGGAAGTCGAGCATCATCACTGCTGACCAGAAGGTGCCAATTGGATTGGCAAGACCTTTGCCCATAATGTCAAAAGCAGAACCATGAATCGGTTCAAACATGGATGGGTAGCGACGCTCTGGGTCGAGGTTTCCAGTAGGCGCAATGCCTAGGCTACCGGCTAATGCAGCTGCCAAATCACTGAGTACGTCTGCATGTAAATTGGTAGCAACGATGGTATCCAAAGATTCGGGGCGATTGACCATGCGCGCAGTAGCAGCATCAACCAACTCTTTATCCCAAGTGACATCCGGAAAATCTTTGGCAACAATATTGGCAATCTCGTCCCACATCACCATGCCATGGCGCTGTGCGTTGGATTTGGTAATCACGGTGATGTGCTTGCGAGGGCGTGACTGCGCTAACTTAAAAGCGAAGCGCTGTACGCGCTCAACGCCAACGCGCGTCATGATGCTCATATCAGAGGCAACCTCAATGGGATGGCCTTGATGGGCTCTACCGCCTACACCAGAGTATTCGCCTTCAGAGTTCTCGCGCACAATCACCCAATCAAGCTGATCTGGCTTGCAATTGCGTAGTGGTGTTTCAATCCCGGGAAGAATGCGCGTAGGGCGTACGTTTGCATATTGATCAAAGCCCTGACAAATTTTGAGACGCAAGCCCCACAAAGTAATGTGATCCGGAATCTTAGGGTCGCCAGCTGAGCCGAACAAAATCGCATCTTTAGAACGCAAAGGTTCGAGACCATCCTCGGGCATCATGATGCCGTGCTTGCGGTAGTAGTCGCCACCCCAATCAAAGTGCTCAAATTCAAAAGCGACTTCAGGATGTTTTTTGCTTAAGGCATTCAATACCTTCTCGCATTCCGGGATTACTTCTTTGCCAATGCCGTCACCTGGGATGGATGCGATCTTATACGTCTTCATATGTCTCCTACTGTTCTTTTTATATGAGCCACTGGATCACTTCCGCAGTAACTTCTAGAACCATTATGCAATTCCTTGGGGGGCAATATGAGTAGGGTCAACTCGGGGTTTATGACTAGGGAGGCCGAGAAAAAAGAGGGGGTGGGAGGGACTCATAGCCCCAAAACAACAAAAATAAGGCCATTTTTACGGTTTTTACATATACTGTATAAACATACAGTATATTAATGACTATGACGCAAGTAATGAAACCCGCAAAAGTAACCCTAAGCCAGGCACCACAAGCCTTGGCAGGCCATTTTGCCGCCTATGAGCTCAAGCTCCTAAGTCATCGGATGTCAGCTGGATTCCCTAGTCCAGCGGCAGATTACGCCGAAGACGGCCTCGATCTGAACCATTACCTTGTCCAGAACAAGCCAGCTACCTTCATGTTTACCGTGAAGGGGGATTCCATGCTGGGCGCGGGGATTTGCGATGGCGACAAGGTCGTCGTTGATAAAGCCCTTAAGCCAAAACATAAAGATATCGTGGTCGCGGTAGTGGATAGCGAGTACACCATCAAGCGCCTTTATCAGTTGCGCGGCCGTATTGAGCTCCAGCCAGAAAACCCAAACTATCAACCCATTACCTTTAATGAAGGCAGCGAGCTGCAAATCTGGGGTGTAGTGGTTGGGGTAGTGCGTAAGTACAGCAATGCCAGTGGCAGAAACGGGAAGTGAGATGAACTCCAATTCACAAACCATATCAACTCCGCTCTTCGCACTCGTGGATGTAAACAACTTCTACGTTTCTTGTGAACGTGTATTTCAGCCTAAGTTGGAAGAAGTGCCGATGGTCGTGTTATCTAATAACGATGGCTGTGCTGTAGCACGTAGTGCTGAAGTCAAAGCGCTTGGCGTGAAGATGGGAACGCCTTGGTTTCAAATGAAGGACTTGGCCAAGCAGCATGGCATTCAGGCTTACTCGTCTAATTACACCTTGTATGGCGACATGAGTAGTCGTGTAGTTCAAGTGCTGAGAGCGTTCACGCCAAACCTAGAGGTTTACAGCATCGACGAGAGCTTTTTACAAATCGAGACAGTCTTAAAGCAATATCAAGACACGATTGAATTGGGTCAAAAGATTAAACAGGAAGTGAAAGATACCACTGGCTTGCCAGTCTGCGTGGGCATTGGTGCCAGCAAGACCTTGGCTAAGTTAGCCAATCACTTGGCTAAGAAACATAAGCAGTTCGTTGGCGTATGTGATGTCAACGCTATGGCCAAAGAAGAGCGCTATCAGTGGATGAGCGAGACTGAAGTGGGCGAGGTTTGGGGGGTTGGTAAACAAATTGCCAAGAAACTCAAAGCCCAAAACATTCAGAGCGTATTTGATCTTTTGCAAGCCTCACCACAAGCCATGCGTCAACAGTTTGGCGTGGTGATGGAGCGCCTCTGTTATGAGTTGCGCGGCACATCTTGCTTGCAACTAGAAGAAGTAGCGCCAGCCAAACAACAAATTATTGCCTCCCGCAGTTTTGGTAAGTTGGTGACTAGCCAGGTAGAGCTTGCGGAATCGGTTGCCACTCACGTAGCGCGTGCAGCTGAAAAGCTCAGAACCCAAAATAGCACTACGGGCGCGCTCACCGTATTTATTCAGACCAATCCGTTTAAACAAAACGAGCCACAGTATCATCAAAGCGCCACGATTCCATTAGCGGATCCAACAGATAACACTCTGACCTTAACCAATGCAGCATTGGCAGGCCTCAAGCAAATCTATCAAGCCAACTTCCGCTACAAGAAGGCGGGCGTCATCCTCAATCTGATTAGCGATAAGCCAACAGCTCAGCAATCCTTGTTTGAGGATATCGAGACTAAAGGTAAGTCTGCTCATTTGATGAAAGCGGTAGATGAGATCAACACGCGCTTTGGCAATGCATTCATCAGATCTGCGGCCGCAGGAACCAATGGCACTAAAGAAGAGTGGCAGATGAGATCAAACAATCGGTCGCCGAACTACACCACGAGGTGGGATGAGTTACCGGTAGCCAGGTAAAAAATTCAGTAACAAATTAATTAGCAAATAACAAGTAATAACGCATAAAGGAGAAGCAAATGGACTTACTAAACAACTTCAACGGAATTTCTCTCGTAGCCATCATGGTTTTGTCTTACTGCGCAGTATTGAAAAATACTAAGCGTCATGAAAGCGCAACAAAACAAGTCTTTAATCGTAAATATCAGTAAAGAACAAGCAGTAGGCCTGGAAGGGGAATAAGGAAATCACGGATTCCTTATTCCCTTATTCTTTTTAGGCAGCCTTTAGTTCAAGCTTAATTCTCTTTCCCAGGGCAGTCGCTGCACTGGCTAGTGTAATTAATGTGAGGCTGGTGTCGCTTTCATCAAGCAGGCGATTTAAAGCTGCGCGACTGGTATGCATTTTCTTAGCCATAGAGGTTTTGGTGATTTGTTGTTTCTCCATTTCACGCTCAATTTGCCAGGCTATGACACGTTTTACTGCTACGGCAGTTGAGTGTTCGAGCAGGGATTCTTCTTTTAAGAATTCGTCAAAATTGCTGCCAATATGCTTTTTCTTCATACCGATCTCCTTAACTGCTTTACTCTAGTTTTTGCTAAATCTAAATCTTGCTTGGGTGTCTTTTGCTGTTTCTTGATAAATCCATGAATCAATATCATGATGTTGTTCTCTAGTACAAAAAGAACTCTCGCAATACCACCACTGAGTCTGCACCGAATCTCCCAAATTTCGCCATCAATGTGTCTGACAAGAGGCATTCCAAGAGGCCGGCCAAATTGAACGGTTTTAATATCCTCACCTATTCGCTTTTTATCCTTGACAGTCTGCAATTGAAGCCAATTTCTAACGGGCTCGTTATTTGTTTCTGTTTTAAAAAAACGCACTTCTAGTATGGGGGTCTTCATCCATATAGCGTACCAATAATGATACACATATTACATCAGGAATTACTGAATTTGATGTAGGAAGATTTAGCCTGTCAAATGGGCGGGTTGATGGGGTGCTACAAGGCTTGATTAATTGGCTTCTAAAGCTTTGCGCAAATAACCAGAGACATTGTCTTGGCGTAGTAGCCATTGCTTGTAATCACTGGGCACTTGGCTAATGAGCTCACCCTTATGTTTGCCATAAGGCATGGTCTTTGGAATTCTGGCTTTCTCGGACATCTCCCATAAAGCATCCAAAGAAACGGGGTGTAACTTATCGATAATCTGAGCAACAATTTTTGAGCAGATCCATACATCGGCTAAGGCGCTATGCGCATTGCGCAGTTGATCTCTAGCAGTATTGCGTTCAAAGTAATAGAGCAGAGCGCTTTGCGTGTGACTATCTAAATCAGGCCACAGACTACGCGCCAGTGCCAAAGTGCAAATGCGCTTGACCTCAGGACTGCCAATCGCAACCCAATCAAAATCAATATTGTGGCCAATGAGATATTTAGTTCCGGCCGGCAATCTAAAAGAGCTGCTTGCGGGACAGTTGATCAATTCCTCATCCATGATGTGATGAGTGGCAAGTGCACCTAGGCTAATAGGCTTACCTGGGTTGTAACGTTGAACCCAAGGATTGCCCACTTCAAATGGATTAAGGGAGGTGACATCTAATGAAGCAGCTTCAATAATGACGGCATCGTTTTTATCGGTTGCTTCTACATCAAAAATAATGGCTTGGGGCATAGGGATCTATTGGGATTGAATCATACTATTGTGCCTCGAATTAAGTTGCTCAATTGATATTGAATAAAAGCCACATACCCAAAACCATATTAATTGCTCGTTTTTTACGGAGATCGCTTGTGGGTAGGCGTTGGTTTATCATCAATTTATCGCTTATTCACTCATATTTAATCCAAGGAAGTATCGTGAAATCACTATTGGCAATCGTATTGGCGTCCATTTTTTCCATGGCATTTGCCCAGCAAAAAATAGCCATCATTCAAACAGATCAAATGCAGCAGGCAATTGCTCGCGGTGCGATTATTTGGGATGTACGCGATGAAAAAAGTTACTTAGATGGCCACATCCCAGGTGCGATTAATATTGGTGAGATCGGTAATGTACTGCGTGACCCAAATAAAGAAGACTACATCCCTGCAGAACAAATTCAAAAGATTTTTAACGCTGCTGGTTTAGATGTAAATAAAGATGTTGTGGTTTATGGCGCACGCGGCAATCCATATACTTATTTTGGCCTTTACACCATTAATTATTTTGGTGGAAAGGACGCGCAGATTTACCATGATGGTATTGATGGCTGGAAACAAGCTGGCCTACCAATTCAAAAAGAGCGCCAAACTTTACCACCAGTATCGGTAGTGCTAGTACCGCAGCCTCAATTGGTTGTTAGTAATGAGGAGATGCTCAAGCTTGCCCAGTCGAAATCCGTGCAAATCATTGATGCCAGAACGCCCGACGAGTTCTCGGGTAAGGATGTGCGGACGATTCGGGGTGGCCATATTCCCAATGCCACCAATATCCCCTTCGAGGACAATTGGCAAGACCCAGCAACTGCGATCAAGCTAGGCAAGAAACAAGTTGCCGATAACTCTGGCATGGCGCTAAAAAATCAAACAGATCTAAAAAAACTGTATGCCAATCTCGATCCTGATAAAGAAACCGTGGTCTATTGCCAAAGTGGTGTGCGGGCTTCTGAGACTGCCACAGTGCTGAAGTCTTTGGGCTTTAAGAAGGTCAAGGTATACGACTCTTCATGGCTGGGCTGGGGTAACAACCTCAAAGCGCCAGTTGCCGATGAGACTTTCTTAAACGTTGGTGCGCTTAATGCAAAGATGACTGCAATGCAAAATAAAATCAATCAGCTAGAAGAGGCTTTAAAAAATAAAAACAACTGATGCAATTTAAATAGAGGCTCAATTCTTGGTGGAGGTAATGCTGCACCAAGATTGCTCTCTTCTTACGCTTAAATCATCCGGACTCACTATTTATCGTCATCTAAAACCTCTACGCTGAATCTTTCTACATAGAGGGGATCAGCTTTGCGAGTGTCTATTGAGTGTTCCCATAAACAGCTGCAGTTATTCAGAATCTCGCTGGATGCACGAACTGTTCTGGTTTTGCTGATTATTTGGATAATTTGGGGAATTTTCAGGGTTCTGAAGATCTTCTGAATTCCTGGGGGAGGGTGGATGAGCCAAACCCCCGGCACTGGCAGAAATTGGGTTTGGCTGCTTCGTTCCCGACCTGACCAGGTTATCCAACCCACCATGCGGGGAGGCCCATCCAATTCCATTTTAGCTTGTTAGAATGTAAGACATGACAGCATTGGCATTAGCCCGTTCGTGGCGCCCCAAAACCTTCTCTGAATTAGTCGGCCAAGACCATGTGGTTAAGGCCTTAACCCATGCTTTGGATCAGGGTCGCCTGCACCACGCATGGCTCTTTACGGGTACCCGTGGAGTAGGTAAGACCACGATTGCCCGAATTATGGCTAAAGCCCTCAATTGCACGGGATCCGATGGTTCCGGCAAGATGACTTCAGAGCCTTGTGGAAAATGCCCAGCCTGCATGGAAATCGATGCGGGCCGTTTTGTTGACTATATAGAGATGGATGCTGCAAGCAATCGTGGTGTTGATGATATTGCTGCGCTCCTAGAAAAAGCAGCTTACGCACCCAGCAATGCGCGTTATAAGGTCTACATGATTGACGAGGTGCACATGCTCACCAATCATGCCTTTAATGCCATGCTCAAAACTTTGGAAGAGCCGCCAGAGCACGTCAAATTTATTCTGGCGACTACTGACCCACAAAAGATCCCAGTAACTATCTTGTCTCGTTGCTTGCAGTTCAACCTCAAGCAAATGCCAGTACCACTCATCGTTGAGCATTTAGAAAAAGTGCTTGCTGCAGAAAAAGTGGAATGCGAAGTCAATGCCTTGCGTGTTCTTGCCAAGGCAGCTCAAGGTTCAATGCGCGATGCTTTATCGCTAACTGATCAGGCTATTGCCTATGCGGCTGGCAAAGTTAGCGAAGAATCTGTACGTGGCATGCTCGGCACATTAGATGATGCTTATCTCATCCGCATTTTGGATTGTTTGATTGCTAAAGATGGTGCAAGCCTGCTCGCAGTCGCAAACGAAATGGGTGAGCGCAGTATGTCTTTCTCATTAGCATTGCAAGATCTTTCAAGCCTGTTGCAAAAAATTGCAGCAGCGCAAGTTGTTCCAGAATCTGTTTTAGAAGATTGGCCAGAAGCAGGCGAGATTCGTCGTTTAGCTGGCCAGCTCACAAAAGAAGAAGCGCAACTCTTCTATCAAATCACGATTACTAGCCGCCCAGATTTATCGCTGGCACCGGATGAGCAAACTGGCTTTGCCATGACGCTGTTACGTATGTTGGCGTTTCGTCCCGGAAGCAATAGCAGTGGAGGAGGCAATTCTCCTTCAGCACCATCATCTCCATCGGCTCCGCCAGTAAATACTGCTCGTCCAGTGGCCCCGGCTCCTAAAGCATCTGCACCAGCACCTGCTGCAAGAGCAGCTGCGCCTGCCGCTCCAGTATCGACACCGTCAGCACCGGCTGCACAAATTTCCGCAGCCAGTTCTGCCGAGCGTCCTGATTGGCATGCCTTGATGCGTCAGTTACCCGTTAAAGGGATGGTGCAGCAGTTAGCATTTCAGACAGAGTTGCAAGATTGGAATGATTCAGCTGCAGGGGTGCGTGCAACTATCCTCACGCCGATGCCGCAGTTAGCTTCAGAAGCTTCTGTTGGTCGCTTGGCTGACGCGCTCACCGCTCACTTTGGCAAGCCCGTCAAGATCGTGATTGAAAAGGGTGAAGTAGAGGGCAAGACTGTTGCTAAGGTGGATGCCCAGATTCATCAAGAGAAAAGAATGAATGCGGAGCAAATGATTGCTGCCGATCCATTTATTCAGCAATTAGAAAAAGAGTTTGGTGCCAAAGTAGTTGGCGGTTCTGTTAAGCCTCTTTAATTCAATATCAATATTCATAAATCACAATTAATACCACTAAGGAAATAAAGCGATGATGAAAGGTGGACTTGCGGGCCTCATGAAACAGGCTCAGCAGATGCAAGAGAAGATGAAAACTGCGCAAGCCGAGTTAGCTGCGTTGGAAGTAACTGGCCAAGCTGCCGGTGGCTTAGTAAAAGTAACTGTCTCTGGCAAATATGAACTCAAGCGTGTGCAGATTGATCCAGGTGCCATGGATGACCGCGAGATGTTGGAAGACCTCATCGTGACTGCCTACACAGAAGCATTCAAACAAGTAGAAGCGGCAAGTGCCCAGATGATGTCTGGCGCCACTGCTGGCATGCCAATGCCTCCAGGCTTTAAGTTGCCGTTCTAATTCAATTTTGTTAAATACGAACCTGAATATTTAATGGCGCGCATAGAAGCACCTCAAGATGCACTCGGTCGATTGATCGAGGCATTACGCGTTCTGCCTGGGGTAGGCCCCAAGTCAGCGCAGCGCATGGCGTTCTATTTATTACAGCATGACCGTAATGGCGCGGCAGTACTCGCTCAATCATTGGGTGAGGCAGTTGAAACAGTAGGGCACTGCGCGCGTTGCAATACCTTTTCAGAAACGCAGGTTTGCAGTACTTGTTCCGATGGTCGCCGTGATCCTTCGTTGCTTTGTATAGTAGAAACGCCTGCTGACCAAGTGATGGTGGAGCAGACGCTCAGTTTTAAAGGTAATTACTTTGTATTGATGGGTCGTCTCTCACCACTCGATGGCATGGGCCCAAACGAAATCGGCTTTGATCGACTGCTCAATCGAATTGAGTCTCCCGATACCGGAGTAGCTATACGAGAAGTAGTCTTGGCTACGAATTTCACGAGTGAAGGTGAGGCTACTGCCCACTATATTGGTGAAGTACTTAAAGCCAAGGGTATTAAGGTCACACGTATTGCACGAGGCATCCCAGTAGGTGGAGAGCTTGAGTATGTGGATGCTGGCACCTTAGCTCGCGCCTTAATGGATCGTCGTTAATTCTTCTGAGTGCTCCCTGAGTTGTTTTCAGGGCACACCCAAGACTAGTGCGAGCCCAATCTATCAGCGATTCTTCCCTGATCTGTCATCTCTAGGACATAAAGACTAGGTAAATTGCTCCATATTGGGGATAATTCTGTCTGCACCACCCTTGAGCTTCAATCTCAAGCTGTGTTTGCCTAGTTTTCTCCATCGGCATGTTGCCATTGCATTGCAGTGGCAACCCCATTAGAAATTGTGAATGACCCGCAAGATTTATCTACTCCTCCTGTTGAGCATTATTTGCACAGTCTTCGGAGCAACTGCGTTCGCGCAGAGGGCGGGGTCAGGCGCTGACCAAATTGCAGGTTTTGCGGAGGCGATTCAAGGCCTGCCAACAGAAGGAGAGTTGTTTGGTTTGCCAGTAAACATTCATGGTCAAACTACTTACATCAACCAGCGTTACAACAATTTCACGTCCAGCTATTCTGGACAAAATAGTATGTCTGCGCTCAAGTCAATGAGTTATACCTGGTCGGGAACGTTATTCTTTGGCGCTCGTTTAGCGCCGAATACTGACATCTACTTCAACCCAGAAGTTATTTCTGGCGTACCTTTTTCTGGATTAACTGGCCTTGGTGGATTTACCAACGGTGAAGCAACTAAAGCAAACGGTGCTCAAGCGAAGTTTTATTCTGCCCGTGCTTTTTTGCGTCAGACAATCAATCAAGAGGGCGATAAGATTGTTCTCGAAAACGAAGCTAATCAAATTACCCAAACTGTAAGTAGTAATCGCGTAGTAGTGACTGCTGGCCAGTTCTCCACTTTAGATATTTTTGATGACAGTCGTTACGCTAAAGATCCCCGTGTGCAATTTATGAACTGGGGCAATATGACCTATTTGGCATATGACTATGCGGCCGATGCGCGCGGCTACAGCACAGGCTTAGCGGGTGAGTGGTACCTCGGTAATTGGGTGATGAGAGCATCTCGTATGCTTGCCCCAAAAACCCCGAATAGCCGTGATTTGAACTGGCAGATTTTTAATACTTATGGCGATCAAGTTGAAGTAGAACGTCAGCATCATATTAGCGACTTACCTGGCAAAGTGAGCGTACTTGCTTATCGCAACAAAATGATCTTGGCACGCTTTCAGGATGCGACAAACTATGTAGTGGCCAATAATGCGCAAGGCACTCAAGCCATTAACAATGTGCGTAACAACTATCAATACAAAACTGGTATTGGTGTGAATGGCGAACAGGCTTTAACCAAGGATCTTGGTATCTATGGGCGCGCCTTTACGTCTGATGGTCATACTGAGACGATGTCTTTTACTGAGGCAGATAATTCCTTATCAATAGGTATGGGTCTGAACGGGACAAGTTGGAGTCGTCCAAAAGATACGATTGGCATCTCGATGATGCAAAACGGTTTATCAAGCTATCGAAAGAATTACTTACAGTCGGGTGGGGTGTCTTACTTTATTGGCGACTATGCCGGTCCAGGACAGACAATTTCTTATCGTCCAGAGCGTATTGTTGAGGTGTATTACAACGCGACTGTGATTAAAAATGTTCTGGCAGGTTTGAACTTCCAACATATTAATAATCCGGCCTATAACGCAGCCCGTGGACCCGTAAACATCCTCTCTTTTAGGATCCACGCTGAGTTTTAGGGGTTTTGCTGACTTTAGCCATAATTATTATCTTTAGAATCAATAAGATAGAGATTCTCAATAATTAGACTTTTGGCTTTTGTACCCTATAATCCTTAAAACCCCCGGAAACGGCTTTGGACTGGCTCTAAATCCACATCTGGGGCTATAAAAACAGCATTTTTATTGATTTAGAGGCAGCCGCTTTTGTTGATTCTCGGCAAACACAAAACTAGCGTAGCGACACCGCTCAAAAGAGTGACTCCATTTGCAATGGCAGCCTTTGTTGTTTGCACTTCTACCTTTTCTATTTCAGCGTTTTCTCAGTCATCTGCAGATAGCGCTCCAGCAAGCGTGACCGTTCAATCGGGTGATACTTCATTGGCGGCGCCACCATCTATTGGTGCGCAACTTGGTGCTAGCTCTAAGACGAGCGAAATGTTTGCTCCAGTCACAAAAGCAAACACTCCAAAAATTTATACCAAGCCTATTTCATCCGGGCCAACCGAGATGGATTTGCGCCAGCTTTGGAATGAGCTCAAAGTGAACAATCCGCAATTATCTTCATTGCGTGAGTCTTACTTATCTGCCAAGGCAACTGTTCCACAAATTAATGCACCAGCTAATCCACAGGTCGGATTGGTGTGGTCAGGTATGCCGGTGAATTCTCCGCTTGCCTTGGGTGGGGCAAATGCACCATCACAGCAATATCCTGGAGGTATCAGTAGTAACAATGCTATTTCGATTGCGCAACCTTTTCAGTTTCCAGGCAAGAAGAGTCTCGCAGCAGACATTGCGGATACCAATGCTGAAGCACTCTTGGCAAGCTCAGAGTCCACTTACTTACAGTTAGGTGCTCAGCTCTCAACCTTGTATTACAACGCCCTTGCTGCTCAAAAGCAGTTGCAAGTGCTAAAAGAATCCGTCATCCGCCTAGAGATGATCAAGAATGTGGCTAAGGCGCGTTACGCTAATAACGCTGCAGCTTATGTTGAGTTCTTAAATGCTCAAGTCGCACAAAGTGCAGCACAGGCAGATCAGTTCAATGTGGAGCGCCAGCTCAATGTTGCTTTGAATAACATTAACACCTTGGTCGGCCGGCACTCTCGTGAAAAGCTGGTTTTACGTGGAGATGTTCGTCGTGCGATAAATGGAGTTCCAACCTTAATTGAATTAGAGGACTACGCCGAAAGTAGTCACCCTTCATTGAAGAGCTCTGCATTGCAATTGGATGCTGCACGCAAAGGCGTGGACCTTGCAAAGAAGGCTTATTTGCCAGACTTCCAAGTGATTGGTTCATCCTACACACCGCGCGGCCCATTTTCCGCAAACAATGGCGCACTGTTCTATCAGTTGGAGTTAGACCTCATCATTCCTTTGTATTTCTTTACCAAGGAAAAGTACGGTGTAGAACAGGCACAGCGCAATCAAGCGGCTGCTGAGGCAGGCAATATTTCTAATCGTCAGCAAATCGTGCTCGCTGTGAATACTGCTTATGCTGCTTATGAGCAGGCTAAGAATCAAACCCAGTTTTTGAAAGATCGCCAAGTACCACAAGCAGATGCTGCTTACAAGGTAGGATTAATTCAGTATTCCAATAACGGTCAAGGCTTTAATGATTTATTGACTGCGCAAACGCAATTGCGTAACTTAGAGATTGCATTGGCTCAGGCTGAAAGCAATCTATTGCAGGCTCAAGCGGTATTAATGGTTTCAGCGGGCAAAGAACCCTTTTAAGGAGTAGTTTTGAAAGACAAAATTCTTTCGTTTCTAAAGCATTGGTATGAAAAGGCAAAGCCTATTTTGCATAAGGGCGCACATCATGGCGCAAGCCATGCAAAAGTAGCCGCTGCTGGCTTAGGAGGTTTGTACTGGAACCTATCACCACAGAATCGCCATCGTGTTCGCCTTGCTGCCTTTGCCTTTGCCATTCTCTCTGTGGGCATTGTGCTGGGTCGCGTTACCAATGTGAATCGTTCGGTAAAAGTGGAGACTTCTGATAAGGCGCTAAAAGTAGAGAGTAGTGGCATATTGGAATTAAAGCTTCCTGGCGTAACCCTGAATCCAGCTATCTATGTATTTCAGGCAGCAGAAAAAGTACAGGTACCTGTAAACCTCAAAGTGCCTGGGCGTTTAGCATTTAATGCGGAGAAATCGAAAGTTCTGTCAGCACGCGCCCCTGGAAGAGTTGAGCGGATCTATGCTTTCGATGGCGCCCCGGTGGATATTGGATCGCCAATCGTAGAAATGTATAGTCCTGAGTTCTTGTCAGCGCAGCAAGAGTATTTACTTTCCTCCAAGACAGCAAAAGTTCTCGAGACAAGTAAAACAATGAGTGATTTGTTGGGCGATGCCCGCATTACTCAACAAGCTGCTGCTAATCGCATGAGAAACTTAGGTGCGGGTGATGGCGATATTAGGAGTATTGAAGCTACCGGTAAAACTACGAGTAACTTAATCATGCGCTCCCCTTTGAAGGGTGTAGTGGTAAAGCGTAACGTTGAACCTGGATCTGCCGTCAATTCAGGTGATGTAATTGCGACTTTGGCTGATCCTAAACAGTTATGGTTTTTAGGAAATGTTTTCGAACAAGACTTTAAGATGATTAAACAGGGTCAAAAAATGGTCTTGCATCTTGAGGCATACCCGGATAAAGAATTTGTAGCTACCGCAAATTACATTGCACCCACAATTGATCCTCAAACTCGCGCTTTATTAATTCGTGCAGACGTAGAGAATACGGATGACCTCTTGCGCCCAGATATGTATGCTTACGGATCGTTAACTACTGGTACGGCTGATGCAGTTGTAGTGCCGCAATCGGCGATTGTTCGCGTACGTGAAAATCGTTATGCCATTATCAAAGTTGGCTCGGAGACATACCGGCGTGTGCCAGTAAAAGGCTACGACTTAAATAGCAAGAGCTTTGCAATTACCGAAGGCATAGAGCAGGGCTGGCAAGTATTGGCTGAAGGCGCTGTGTTATTAAACGACCGCTTTGCGAAGCAGGAGGACTAAGTGAGCGTTTTCACCTCCTTTATTCGAGGGGTAATCGAGAAGCGCGTTCTGGTGATTTTTGCTTCGATCGTGTTGCTTGGACTTGGTATGTTCAGTCTAAGCAAGTTGCCTATTCAGCCATATCCTGGCGTTGCGCCATTAACAATCCAAGCAATTTCCCAGTGGCCTGGTAGAAGTACTACTGAAGTTGAGCAGCAAGTCACCATTCCAGTAGAGAATGCTTTAGCTGGCATTCCTGGATTACAAGCGTTTCGTTCGGTATCGCTATTTGGCTTATCTGTTGTAACGCTTAAATTTAATGACACAGCCGATCCATTTAAGGCACGTCAAGTTTTCATTAGTAACTTATCAAACGTCAGCTTTCCGCCTGGCGTTACTTCCAGTATTAGCCCGGACTCAGATGCCACTGGCGAGATCATGCGCTATGAGGTGCGCTCAGACTATGCAAGCTCAACCTTGCTCAAGACCTTACAAAACTATGAGATCTATAAAGAGCTCAAACAAACGCCTGGTGTAGCGGACGTCTCTTCCTTTGGTGGCAAGGTTCGTCAGTATCAAGTGATTGTGAGTCCTGAGAGCCTTCAGGCAAAGGGCGTAACTGTTAGCCAGTTGATCGATGCTTTAACGAATGCTAATAGCAATACTGGTGGCGGTTTACTTCCTAGTGGTGAGCAACAGTTTGTGGTGCGCGGTGTAGGCCTTCTCAAGAACATTGATGACATTAAGCAGGTGGTCATCACTATCAACAATGGCGTACCTATTCGCATCGGCGATGTTGCGCGAGTAGAAATCGGTAACGCTCCACGCTTGGGCATGTTCCAATTTAATGACAACCCTGATTCTGTTGAAGGTATTGTTTACCTGCGTCGCGGTGAGAATGCAACTGAGGTTTTGGCTCGCGTCCGTAGCACAGTTGAAAATATTAATAAGCATGTCCTGCCCCCTGGCATCGAGGTAAAGCCTTTTTATGATCGCCAGGTACTCTTAGACATCACTATTGGCACCGTTAAGCACACCTTGTTCTTTGGTATCTCGCTGGTGTTAGCAGTTCTGTTCTTCTTCTTGGGTAATATTCGTGCAGCTGCTGTGGTGGCTGCGGTTATCCCATTGGCTTTGTGCGTCTCATTCATTCAAATGCATTTGTGGAGCGTGCCAGCCAATTTGATTTCCTTGGGTGCGATTGACTTTGGTGTGATTGTTGATTCGGCGGTGATTTTGACTGAGAACGTCATGCGTCACTTAGAAGAGGGCGGTAAGCGCTTGAATCAAAGCATCATCATGGCCACTAGTGAAGTTCAACGTGCCATGATTTATTCGACTGGCATCATCATCGTGGCCTATTCCCCATTATTTTTTATGGGCGGTGTTGAGGGCATTATCTTTAAACCGATGGCCTTTACGATGGGCTTTGCTCTGATTGCTGCAATGGTTTTGAGTTTGACCTTCTTGCCCGCAATGATTTCATTGGTATTTGGTGAAAACTTGCACCACAAACCACCTTCATTTATTACTAAGATTTTGGATGGCTACAAGCCATTGCTAAGAAAGTGGATGGATCGTCCATTAACAGTTTTCTCAGCAGCAGTATTTGTCCTTGGTTTAACTCTCTTGAGCATGACCCGTTTGGGAACCGCATTCTTACCAACACTGGAGGAAAATAATATTTGGCTACGTGTCACCTTGCCGAATACTGTGGATCTAGATTACTCGGTCAAGGTTGCAGATCAGTTGCGCGAAACTTTTATGGCGCAACCGGAGATTGATAAGGTTGCAGCGCAAATCGGTCGCCCGGATGATGGTACTGATTCCACTGGCGTTTTCAACCAAGAATATGGTTTGTATCTAAAGAGTCCTGACAAGATGCCAAGTGGCACTTCAAAGAAGGATCTTATTACGCATTTAGAAACCGAACTGAATAAGATTCCCGGCATTACTTATAGCTTCTCACAATATATTCAAGATAACGTCAACGAGGCTTTATCTGGTGTTAAGGGTGAGAACTCCGTCAAAATTTACGGAACCGATCTGGATGTGCTTGATCAAAAGGCCCACGAGGTGATAGATCAGCTCAAACAGGTTCGTGGTGTAGCTGATGAGGGCATCCTAAAAGAGCTTGGTCAGCCAACGTTAAATATTCAAATTGATCGTGATAAGGCTGCGCGTTACGGCATTAATGTGAATGATATTCAGACGGTGGTGGCAAATGCCATTGGTGGTGCTGCTGTCACAAACTTGCTCGAAGATGAAAAGACCTTCGGCATTGCTATTCGCCTTAATGAAGGCAGTCGTAATGATGTATCCGATATTGGGCATTTATTAGTCGACTCTCCAGATGGAGTGAAAATTCCGCTGTCAATGGTGGCGACTGTGCGCTTAACGGATGGTCCATTCTTTATTTACCGTGAAGCAGGCAAGCGCTACATTGCGATTAAATTTAGCGTTCGTAACCGCGACCTAGGTAGCGCCGTTGAAGATGCGCAGTTCCTGGTGGAGCAGAATATTACTTTGCCGCCGAACTATTCCATTAGCTGGGATGGTCAGTTTAATCAGATGAAACAAGCTCAGAAAAAACTGATGTTGATTGTTCCTTTGGCGTTAATGGGCATCTTCTTGTTGTTAGTAAGTGCGTTTGGCAACTTCCGCGATGCTTTCATTGTGATGATTAATGTGCCGTTTGCTGCCATTGGTGGTGTGATTGCATTGCACTTGGCGGGTGAGACCTTAAGCATCTCTGCATTCTTTGGATTCTTATCGCTCTTTGGTATTGCGATCCAGGATGGCGTGATCCTCATTTCCTTTATTAATAAAACAGCCGCCACCGAGCATGGTCAGATGAAAGACATCATGGTCGAGGGTGCCTCACTCCGTGTTCGCCCGGTATTGATGACGGCGGCTCTTTCTGGTTTGGGTCTGTTACCAGCGGCCTTATCTCATTCGATTGGCTCTGAGGCGCAACGTCCTTTAGCTCTGGTCATTGTGGGTGGCATGGTGACAACTACCGTATTGACGCTCTTAGTATTGCCTGTAATTTATGGTTGGTTCAGAGGTCGCGCATTAACAATGCCAGCAAGTAATATCTAAATATTGAATAACGGAAAGCACTCAACAGCCATGAGCAATCGTCAACCTCACATCTTGGTCTCCAATGATGATGGCTATTTAGCTCCTGGCCTATTGGCTTTAGTGAATGCGGTGCGCCCCTTGGGTCGTATTACCGTGATTGCTCCTGAGCAGAACCATAGCGGCGCCTCGAATTCACTCACATTATCTAGACCATTGTCGATTCATCGTGTTGCAGGTGGCGAGCGTGATGGATTTTTCTTTGTCAATGGCACGCCAACTGATTGCGTGCACGTTGCCATGACAGGATTTTTGGATGAGAAACCTGACCTAGTGATCTCTGGCATCAATCAAGGTGAGAACATGGGTGAAGATACGCTTTACTCTGGCACTGTTGCTGCCGCAGTTGAGGGTGTGATGTTTGGTGTGCCAGGCATTGCATTCTCGCAAATTGATCGCGGCTGGAATCGCATTGAAGATGCCGCTAAAGCAGCGCATGATGTAGTAGCCCAAATGTTGGTTTCTGCCTTGGCTCGTACTGAGGGTACGGCAACGCTACTGAACGTCAACATCCCTAATCGTCCTTATGCCGATTTGTATCGCTGGCGTGTAACGCGCCTCGGTAATCGCCATCACTCTCAACCAGTGGTGGTGCAGGATAGTCCACGTGGTGAGAAGATCTACTGGATCGGTGCTGCAGGTGATGTTAAAGAGGGTTCAGAGGGCACGGACTTTCATGCGATTGCTGAGGGATGTATTTCGATTACGCCAATGCAATTGGATTTAACGCACCATGCTCGCTTGGCGGCGATGCGCGCGAATGGTTGGGATCGCGGTTGAAAGCTCCGACCGAACGCTTTGCTGCTTATCGGCAGGCCCTAGCAGCAAAAGTACATGCTGGCGGAGTAAAGCACGGTAAAACATTGGAGGCAATTGCTACTGTTCCTCGCCATGCTTTTATGGATCCTGGGTTGCACGCGCAAGCCTACGAAGATACTGCGTTACCAATTGGACATGAGCAGACTATCTCTAAGCCATCAGTAGTGGCACGCATGATTGAGTTGCTTCACAAGCCTAAACATAAACTTGGCAAAGTATTGGAGATTGGTACCGGTTGCGGTTACCAAGCGGCGGTACTGAGTTTATTAGCAGACGAGGTTTACTCAATTGAGCGTATTCGTCCGCTGCATGACATGGCAAGAGCTAAGTTGCGCCCATTTCGCATTAACAACCTTCGTTTGATATACGGTGACGGTATTTTGGGTTTGCCACAGGCTGCTCCATTTGATGGGATTATTTTGGCTGCAGCTGGATTGGGTATTCCGGATGCCTTGCTAGATCAGCTGTCGATAGGTGGGCGCCTAGTAGCCCCAGTCGCCAAAAATGACAAAGAGCAGCAACTGGTGATGGTTGAAAGAATGAGTTCCCAGCGCTATCAAAGAACTGTACTGGACGGGGTCTTTTTTGTACCCTTACAATCAGGGGTAGTATGAGATTTATGATGAATTCACCAATTCAGAACCCAATTTGATGCCATCCACTTTATTGAAGCTTTTCCTCGCCGCGCTCATGTCCTCATCTTTGATGTTGGTGGTTGGATGTTCTACACCTCGCACTAAGCCTGCTAGCGTGACTGATCGTAGTGGCGGCTCAAGTGAGCCTGCGCCCCCTGGTTACTATCGCGTTAAAAAAGGTGACACCTTGGCGCGCATTGCATTGGACCATGGTCAGGCACCACGTGATGTAGTGCAGTGGAACAAGGCAGCTAATCCTAGCTTTAATCCGAATGTGATTGAAGTGGGTGACTTGATTATGGTTAAAGCACCAGCAGGAACCAAGACTGCAAAAGTGGCTGAGAAAAAACCATCGTCCGAAAAATCAGATTCAGTAGTCTCCACTCCAGAGCCAGCAAAAAACGAGGTAGTTGCTGAGCCAGGCATTCGTTTATCTTGGCCTGCAAAAGGCAAGGTTACCGGTGAGTTCAGTGAGACCAATAAAGGGATTGATATTGCCGGCAAGGTCGGCGAGCCAGTTCTCGCCGCCTCTGATGGCAAGGTAGTCTATGCAGGTAATAGTTTACGTGGCTATGGCAACCTTGTGATTGTTAAGCACGACAACACTTATCTCACTGCTTATGCCCACAACAGTAAGCTCTTGGTAAAAGAGGGTGATACCGTTCGTAAGGGTCAGAAGATTGCCGAGATGGGCGATACAGACACTACTGCAGCTAAGCTCCACTTCGAGTTACGCGTTAACGGCAAACCAGTTAATCCAACGCCGTACTTGCAGTAATGTTGTCGGTCTAGGGTAGGCGCCATGGCGACCGTTCTTGTATTCGATATTGAAACCATCCCTGATGTAGCTGGATTGCGTCGCCTAGAAAATTTGCCGGACTCCATGAGTGATGCCGAGGTTGCTAGCAAAGTGATGGCTGAGCGCGCAGAAAAGACCGGTAGTGAATTTCTACCACTATTTCTACAAAAGATTGTTGCCATTTCTTGTGTGATTCGCAGAACTACTAAAGAGGGCTTGCCACAAATTAAAGTGGGCACTCTTGGCGCTCCGCAGGATGATGAGAAGGTCTTAATACAAGCCTTCTTTGATCTCATCGAAAAATATACCCCTCAATTGGTTTCTTGGAATGGCAGCGGCTTTGATTTACCTGTGTTGCACTATCGCGCTTTAGCGAATCATGTACAAGCCCCTCGTTATTGGGAGATGGGCGAGAGCCAGGATTCTGATAGCCGAGAATTTAAGTGGAATAACTACATCAGTCGTTATCACATGCGTCATCTCGACATGATGGATCTATTGGCTAAATTTAATGGTCGTGCAAATGCCCCTTTAGATGGATTGGCAAAGCTTTGCGGGTTCCCGGGCAAGATGGGTATGGATGGTAGTCAGGTATGGCCTGCGTATCAAGATGGCAAGATTAATGATATCCGCCGTTACTGTGAGACTGATGTGGTCAATACCTATCTCATGTACTGTCGTTTTCAATTGCTGCGTGGCGGTTTTTCTCATGCTGAATATCAAGAAGAAATTGAGTTTGTTAAGGCTTATTTAGAAAAAGAATCTAAAGAGCCTAATGGCAGTCAGTGGCAAGAATATCTCCAAGGTTTTTCTGCGGATGCGTAGGGGAGATAAGCCAGTCAATATTGAGGTGACTGAGCCAATTAAAGTCGAAGCACTGGATTTGGATGCCCAGGGAATTGCACGTCTAGCCCCTAATGAGGAAGAGACCGCCCAAGGTCAAAGCGGTAAGGTGATCTTTATTAAAGGCGCGCTGCCAACCGAGTTGGTCACTTACACCATCACCAGTAATAAAGCGCGCTTTAGCAAAGCCAAAGTACGCGACATTCTGAAACCCGCCGTGTTTAGGGCGGAACCTAAGTGCAAAGCCTTTGGTGTGTGTGGTGGCTGCACCATGCAGCATCTCGATATCAGGGCGCAAGTAGCGATGAAGCAGCGTGTACTTGAGGATGACTTGCAACACATTGCCAAAGTAAAGCCGCAAGAAATTCTGCGCCCGATGGGTGGGCCTACTTGGGAATATCGTCACCGAGCACGTCTAAGCGCTGTCAATCGCTCCATTAAAAAAGGTACGGTACTGATTGGTTTTCATGAGGGTAAGAGTGGCTATGTAGCTGACATGCTAGCTTGTGAAATTTTGCCTAAGCACGTATCAGACTTATTGCCCGAGATGCGCAAGTTAGTGATGGGATTATCGATTGTTGACCGTATGCCGCAGATTGAGATTGCGGTAGGCGAGCCGGAAGATGCCCTCTCGGATGATCCCAAGAAATCAAAACCAGTCACCGCTTTAGTGTTTCGCAATCTTAAACCTTTAACTGTTGAGGATGAGCAACGTCTCCGACAGTTTGCTGATCAGCACCAGGTTTGGGTATGGCTCCAACCCAAGGGGATTGAGACTGTTGCGCCGTTTTATCCTGAGACCGGCAAACTTTGTTATCGGCTGCCTGAGTTTGAAATTGAGATGCCCTTTAAACCTGCGGATTTCACACAGGTAAATCATATGATGAATCGTGCATTGGTGAGCAGGGCGATTCGATTGCTTGAAGTCAAAGAAACGGATCGAGTATTGGATCTCTTTTGCGGTATTGGCAACTTCACATTACCGCTTGCCAGAAAAGCAAAACAAGTTTTGGGGATCGAGGGTTTAGAGAGTTTGACAACTCGAGCTAAAGCCAATGCAGAACATAACGGACTCGTTGATAAAGCTAGCTTTATGCAAAGCGACTTATTTCAAGTTACAACAGAAACGATTGCATCGTGGGGCAAAGCAGAGCGCTGGTTAATGGATCCGCCGCGCGAGGGTGCAATGGAGATTTGTAAGGCGCTAGCAGAGTTGCATATTTCGCAAAGTGAATTGTTGCCAAAACGTATTGTTTACGTATCCTGCAATCCTAAAACTTTGGCGAGGGATGTGGAGATCTTGTGCCATCAGGCGGGCTACACATTGAGTAGTGCGGGCATAATTAATATGTTCCCCCACACCTCCCACGTGGAGTCTATGGCCGTATTTGTTCGTCTGTAGCCCCACAAACTCCTAATTTAGTTCTATTTTCCGTAAGTATTGCCCATATTTAGTGCATTTAGCTTGATGCTGGTGCGGCGCCCTCAAAATCATGTCTTATAGAAGAGTAGATTGAGCTTGTGCAGTGATGTATTGCTGCCCAACTTTTTATCTTCTGGAGAGCGTCATGAAAGCCTCAGATAGTTTTGCAATCTTATTGATTTTGGTTGCGCTATCCTATGCTGTGAGCATGTTTGTAGCGACTTAATTATTTAGCTAAACAAACAGACTAAATAGCAGCAGTAAAAAAGGCGCCCGCAGGCGCCTGATGAGAACAACACACTAAAGTTTTAGCGTGTCTTAATTTCCCTTAATCTCTATTACCACCAACAATACCCAAGAGGGCAAGTAAGTTGGTGAAGACGTTATACACATCTAAATAAATAGCCAATGTAGCCATGATGTAGTTTGTCTCGCCACCATTGATGACGCGTTGCACATCAACCAAGATAAAGGCTGAGAAGATGGCGATGGCTAACACCATCACAGTCAACATCAAAGCTGGCAATTGCAACCAGATGTTCGCCAATGAGGCAACGATTAGGAGTAACACGCCAACCATGAGCCATTTGCCCATTCCGGCAAAGTCGCTCTTACTTACAGTGGCAATAGTTGCCATCGTGGCGAAGATGGCAGCGGTGCCACCAAAGGACAGCATGATGAGGGTCGCACCATTGCTATAGCTGTTGAGGGTGAAGCCAATCAAACGGGACATCATGATGCCCATAAAGAAGGTAAAGCCCAGAAGCAAGAGGACGCCAACACCGGAATCTTTATTCTTTTCAATTGCCCAGAAGAAACCAAAGGCTACGGCCATGAAGACGATGAAGCCAATAAAGGGGCTGCCAGAGAACAGGTCTAGACCCATAGCAACTCCAAGCCAGGCGCCAATCACAGTTGGAACCATGGAGAGCGCCAAAAGGGCGTAAGTATTGCGGAGTACGCGATTGCGTACTTGGACGGTGCTAATTGAGCCGGTTTGGCCAAAGCCGTAAGAGTTCAGATCACTCATATTGACTCCTTCTTTTCATAGTGAATACAAGAGCCCATGAAGGGCTGTTGAGCTTAAGTATAGACAAAACACCCTAATTTCAAGCCCCCACAGAAAAGACCTACAAATTAAAGGCTTATGCCCTGTAAATTCAAGGGCTTAGCCCTACAGACATAGGGGTAAATACGGTCAGGCAATGTATAATTCGGGGGTCGCTGGAGTGGGGCGGCTTATTGACCTCACCTAGCAAATACCTTTGAAATCACTATTGGAGTCTTGCATGGCAATTGAACGCACCCTTTCTATTATCAAACCTGATGCTGTCGCTAAAAACGTCATCGGCAAAATCTATGACCGTTTTGAATCCGCTGGTTTGAAGATCATTGCTTCCAGAATGGCGCATTTGTCACAAAATGAAGCTGAGCAGTTCTACGGCGTTCATAAAGACCGTCCTTTCTTCAAAGATTTAGTGAGCTTCATGATTTCTGGTCCTGTAATGATTCAAGTATTGCAAGGCGAAGGCGCAATTGCTAAGAATCGTGATTTGATGGGCGCTACTGATCCGAAGAAGGCAGAAAAAGGCACAATCCGTGCTGACTTTGCTGACAGCATTGATGCAAACGCGGTTCACGGTTCTGATGCTCCTGAAACAGCTGCTGTGGAAGTTGCATTCTTCTTCCCTGGCATGAATGTTTTCAATCGTTAATCAACGATTGCTAACGAACAACCTATTTAATTTATAAGTAGGCGCAGTGACCTCCCCGCGCGTAAATCTCTTAGATTTTGACGCTGACCAAATGGCAGCGTATGTCGCGGGGTTGAATGAAAAGCCCTTTAGGGCAAAGCAACTCATGCAGTGGATACACCAACGCGGTGTAGCTGACATTAATGATATGAGTGATTTAGCAAAAAGCTTTAGGGCAACTTTGCTAGATAAAGCTGAAGTACTTTCCCTCCCCGTTATCAAAGATGAGCACGCCAATGACGGTACACGCAAGTGGCTATTGGATGTGGGCGCTGGTAATGCGGTCGAGTCTGTGTTTATTCCTGAGGATGATCGAGGCACCTTGTGTATCTCTTCTCAGGCGGGCTGTGCAGTCAATTGCCGTTTTTGCTCAACTGGGCACCAAGGCTTCTCACGCAATCTGACTTCTGGCGAAATCATTGGACAACTTTGGTTTGCTGAGCATCTTTTGCGCAATGACCCACAAGCAGTTCGTCGCATTGAAAAGTTTCCAACGCCAGGTTGGGAGCACACTGGTCGAGTGATTTCTAATGTGGTGATGATGGGCATGGGTGAGCCCTTGCTCAACTATGACAACGTGGTTTCTGCATTGCGCTTGATGCTGGATGATAGGGCGTACGGTTTATCACGCCGTCGTGTGACAGTCTCCACATCAGGTGTAGTGCCGATGATTGATCGTCTCGCACAAGATTGCCCAGTAGCGTTGGCAGTTTCTTTGCACGCACCGAATGACGCATTACGCGATCAATTGGTGCCACTCAATCAAAAATATCCTTTACGTGAATTGCTTGATGCGTGCGAACGTTACTTGCCATTTGCGCCGAGGGACTTCTTGACCTTTGAATACTGCATGCTCGATGGCGTGAATGACTCCGACATCCAAGCAAAAGAATTAGTGCGCTTACTCAGAAACATTAAGTGCAAAATTAATCTCATCCCATTCAATCCTTTCCCAGAGTCCGGTCTCAAGCGCTCATCAGCGCAACGCGTCAATGCTTTTGCTGGCATCCTTTTAGATGCGGGCATGGTGGCTACTGTACGAAAGACACGCGGTGATGACATTGCAGCCGCCTGCGGTCAGTTGGCAGGAGATGTTGTAGATCGCACTCGTGTGCGTGAACGCGCTGTTCACAATGCCGAGATTGAACTCGCCGAGGTTGAGCCGGATGAAGAGTTTGATCAAGATACCAATCTGGGGCCAAACGAGCATCCCATTGAGTGGCTCAAAAAGCTGAAGTAATAATTAGAACCCAACCCATAGATCCTAATGCGCTCTAATCATTCATTGCCACCACTTCCGCTAGGTCCATCCCCTAAGCGTGCAACGCGTCAAGCAACCGTTGCCTGGAAAACCAACATCATTACCGTTGGTGGAGATGCGCCGGTGCGCGTGCAGTCAATGACTAATACCGATACTGCGGATGCGGTGGGTACTGCAATTCAGGTAAAAGAATTAGCTCGCGCTGGTTCGGAGATGGTGCGTATCACTGTCAATACTCCAGAGGCAGCTGCCGCAGTTCCCTATATTCGTGAGCAGTTAGACAAGATGGATGTTTTGGTGCCATTGATTGGCGACTTCCATTACAACGGCCATACTTTATTAAACGATTTTCCGGAGTGCGCTAAAGCCCTCTCCAAGTACCGCATCAACCCAGGCAATGTGGGTAAGGGCGCCAAGCGCGATCCACAATTTGCACAAATGATTGAAGCTGCTTGCAAATACGACAAGCCTATTCGAATTGGTGTGAATTGGGGCAGCTTGGATCAAGAGCTTCTGGCTTCGATTATGGATAGCAATGCAGCCCTGACAAATCCAAAAACCGCTCAAGAAGTGATGATTGAGGCTTTGATTCAGTCGGCTTTGCAGTCAGCAGAAAAAGCGGTTGAGTTTGGTATGAATCCTGACCAAATTTTGCTTTCTTGCAAAGTCAGCAATGTTCAAGATTTAGTTGCTGTGTATCGTGATTTGTCTCGTCGCTCTGACTATCCGCTGCACTTGGGTCTAACTGAAGCAGGTATGGGCAGCAAAGGTATCGTGTCTTCAACAGCAGCAATGGGTATTTTGTTGCAAGAAGGTATTGGCGATACGATCCGTGTTTCATTGACGCCTGATCCAGGCGCTCCTCGTGAAAATGAAGTTATCGTTGCCCAAGAAATATTACAAACCATGGGCTTGCGTAATTTCACGCCGATGGTGATTGCATGTCCAGGTTGCGGAAGAACTACCAGCACTACCTTCCAGGAGTTGGCAGCGAATATCCAGTCTTATTTGCGTCAACAGATGCCTGTTTGGAAGAAAACCCATCCTGGCGTAGAGAATATGAACGTCGCCGTGATGGGCTGTATCGTGAATGGCCCAGGCGAGAGTAAGCATGCCAATATTGGTATTTCCTTGCCAGGAACGGGTGAAACCCCTGCGGCGCCAGTGTTTGTCGATGGAATTAAAGTCAAAACGCTGCGTGGTGAGAAAATTGCCGAAGAGTTTCAGGTGATCGTAGATGACTATGTCAAACAAAACTACGCTGCCAAGCTTTAACAAGACGAATAATAAAAATGACTGATGAGAACAAGCAAACCAAAGTCCAGAAAACGCAAAAGATAAATGGCGTGCGCGGTATGAATGATTTACTGCCAGCAGATGCTGCGCAGTGGGCTCATCTTGAGCATGTATTACGTGATTTGACTCGTGCTTACGGCTATGAGTTTTTGCGAACACCCATTGTTGAGGCAACTGCAGTATTTCAACGTGGTATCGGAGAAGTTACCGACATTGTCGAAAAAGAAATGTACTCGTTCGAGGATCGCTTAAATGGCGAGCAACTCACCTTACGTCCTGAGGGTACTGCCGCTTTAGTACGTTCTGTAATTGAAAATAACTTGCTATACGAAGGACCTAAGCGTCTTTGGTATACCGGACCGATGTTTCGTCATGAGCGCCCACAGCGTGGTCGCTATCGCCAGTTCCACCAGTTTGGTATTGAGGCCTTAGGGTTTGCCGGACCTGATATTGATGCTGAAATCATTCTCATGGGTCAGCGCTTATGGGATGAGTTAGGTTTGAAGGGCGTCCGTTTAGAAATAAACTCCCTAGGCCAGGCTCCTGAGCGTGCCGAGCACCGCGCCGCATTGGTAGCTTACTTTGAGAAAAATCAATCGCAGCTCGATGAAGATTCACAGCGTCGTCTCACTACCAATCCCTTGCGTATATTGGATTCTAAAAATCCAGAGATGCAGGCATTGATTGAAGGCGCACCAAAATTATTGGATTTCTTGGGCGAAGAGTCGCTGAAGCATTTCAATGCAGTACAGGCATTAATTAAAGCGAATAACATCCCCTGTAAAATTAATCCTCGTTTAGTTCGCGGTCTTGATTACTACAACCTCACTGTATTCGAGTGGGTGACTGATGAATTAGGTGCTCAAGGCACTATTGCTGGCGGTGGACGCTATGATCCATTGATTGAGCGTATGGGTGGCAAAGCTGCGCCAGCTTGTGGTTGGGCTATGGGTATGGAGCGGGTTCTGGAACTCATGAAGATTTCTGGATCATTGCCAGAAGCTCAGGCCCAATGCGATATTTTTGTATTGCATCAAGGTGGCGATACTTTGACCGCTGCCATGATCATCGCCGAACGCTTGCGGAGCGCTGGAATCGATACCATCTTATTCTGTCCCCCTGACGGTCAATCGGCCAGCTTTAAGTCCCAAATGAAGAAGGCGGATAGTAGTGGGGCCGCCTTTGCGGTCATTATTGGGCCTGATGAATTAGCCAAGAATGAGGCGCAACTCAAGGACTTGCGCGGTACGGGTGAGCAAAAGTCCGTGCCTCTGGATGATGTCTTGGGGGCGGCAATTGATGCCTTAGTAGGCGCCTCCGAATAGAATTAAGCTAATACACACTAATTACCTATTAAATGAGTTTGGATTGACATGCCTTTAGATCTAGAAGAACAAGAACAATTAGACCAATTCAAAGCGTTTTGGCAAAAGTACCGTAACCTCATTACTGGGGTCGTTACGGTTGCCTTGTTTGCGTATGCTGCTTACAGTGGATATCAATGGTGGCGTAATAGTCAGGCACTCGAAGCCTCTAAGCTTTATGAAACGATGGTAGGTGCCATTGCTAAAGGTGATAAAGACCAGACTCTGCGCGCAACAGATGATTTACAAAAAGATTTTGGCCGTACTCCTTACGCAGCCATGTCTAGTTTGATCGCTGCACGAATTGCATCGGATGCAGGCGATAGCGCAAAAGCTTTGGAGTATTTGCGTTGGGCGGCAAAAAATGCATCCAATGATGGTTATCTTGGATTGGCGAAATTACGCCTAGTAACTCTATTGATTGAGCAGGGCAGTGAAAAAGATTTTGCAGAGGCCGATCAAATTTTGAATGAGAAACCGATTGCTGGTTTTGAATCTTTATGGCTTGAGCGTCGTGGTGATTGGTATTTGGCGCAAAAGAAAAATGAGCAAGCTAAAGTAAGCTATCAAGAAGCCTGGAAAAAATTAGACCAAGCAAAAGAATTTCCTGAAGAGGCGCGTCGTCTTCTCAAGGTTAAATTAGATGCGGTTGGAGGAGTTGCTCAGTGATGACTAAAGAAATGAAGCGTTTACCGATGCGCTTAGGCGCCGCCTTGGTATTGGGTGCCGTGGTAATTGCTTTAGCTGCATGCTCTGGTGGCTCCAGGGTAAGGAAACCCGCTGATTTAGTGACCGTTACTAATCAATTTGATTTGCAGCCCGTATGGTCAACCAGCATTGGTTCATCTGAATCATTTAACTTTCATCCTATTGTTGCTGGCGACGCGGTATATGTAGCCTCTCATGGTGGGAACTTGGCAAAGATTGATTTAGCAACCGGCAATAAGGTCTGGTCAGTATCCGTTCCTGAACGTTTGGCTATTGGTCCTGGCTCTGATGGCCGCACTACTGTAGCCGTGAGCACCAAAGGCATGGTCTACGCCTATGACGACACTGGCAAGCCGATGTGGAATGTCAGTGTTGGTAGCGAAGTATTAAGTGAGCCAGTGGTAGCCGGTGGTGTTGTCGTAGTGCGTGCGCTAGACAATCGCTTCATTGGACTGGATGCGCTAACGGGCGCTAAAAAATGGACTTATCAGCGTCAACAGGCTGCATTGTCATTACGTGTCGGCTACGGCATGCTGGCTATTGGCAATGAAGTCATCGTTACTGGTTTCACTGGTGGGCGCTTTGGCATGATTGCTATTGCTAATGGCGGCTTAGTGTGGGAGACACCCGTTTCTTTTCCAAAGGGCTTCTCAGAGATTGAGCGCTTGAATGATGTCACCGCTAAACCAAGTATGGAAGGCGATATCCTCTGCGCAGTCTCTTATCAAGGACGCATTGGTTGCGGGCAGGCTCGTACAGGCAACCTTTTATGGTTCAAAGACTATTCAAGTTATACCGGTACCTCACAAAGCACCGACATGGTTTTCTCAGCAAACGATAAGTCTTATGTCACCGCCTTTGCAACAAAAGACGGTACTCAAGTTTGGGAAAACACACAGCTGACATTCCGTGATGTTGGTGAGTCGCTTGCGGTGGGTAGGGTGTTGCTTATGGGCGATGCTCAAGGTTATATCCATGCATTTTCACAGGCGAATGGCGAGATGGTTGCGCGTATTCGTCACGACAGTAGTCCAATCTCGGCTGCCCCCATTGCGGTAGGTGGCCTCATCTTGGTTCAATCTCAAGGTGGAAAAATAGCGGCGTACAGTCCAAAATGAATCCAGTTATCACTATCGTCGGCCGTCCCAATGTGGGAAAGTCGACTCTCTTTAATCGCTTAACGCGTTCACGTGATGCATTGGTGGCGGACTTTTCTGGTTTAACCAGGGATCGACACTATGGCAAAGGCCGTATCGGCGAACGCGCTTTCATTTGCGTAGACACCGGTGGTTTTGAGCCAGTAGCCAAGACCGGTATCGTTGCTGAGATGGCAAAGCAGACTAAGCAAGCCGTTGCTGAATCTGACATTGTGATTTTCTTGGTTGACGGTCGCCTCGGTATGGCGCCACAAGATCGCGTCATCGCGGATTTCTTACGTAAGACTGGCCGACCAGTCATCCTCGCAGTTAATAAAACAGAAGGCATGCAGGCTGGCGTTGTCACAGCCGACTTCCATGAGCTTGGTTTAGGCGAGCCGTTCCCAATTTCTTCAGCGCATGGTGATGGTGTGCGTGGCTTGATCGACGACGCATTAGATTCCCTTGGTATTGCAGAGCCAGATGAAGATGAATTGGCTAACGATCCAAATCGTCCAATGAAGATCGCCGTAGTAGGGCGCCCTAACGTTGGCAAATCAACATTGATTAACAAATTAATCGGTGAAGAGCGCGTCATTGCATTTGATATGCCGGGCACCACTCGTGATGCGATCGAAGTTCCATTTGAACGGAATGGCAAGCCTTACATCTTGGTTGACACTGCAGGTTTACGTCGCCGTGGAAAAGTTTTTGAAGCAATTGAAAAGTTTTCTGTTGTTAAAACATTGCAAGCGATTGCTGACTGTAATGTGGTGATCTTGATGTTAGATGCTCAGCAAGATATTTCTGAACAAGATGCGCACATCGCTGGATTTATTGTGGAAGCTGGCCGCGCTTTAGTGGTTGCAGTGAATAAGTGGGATGGCTTGGATGCCTATGTAAAAGAGCGTGCTCGATTAGAGATTGCACAAAAGCTACGCTTCCTCGATTTTGCAAATGTGCACCCAATCTCCGCTAAAAAGGGTACAGGCCTTAAGGAGCTCTTTAAGGATGTGGATTCTGCTTATGCAGCTGCAATGGCAAAACTACCAACCCCACGCTTAACCCGTATTTTGCAAGAGGCAATTGAGCATCAACAGCCTAAACGCGTTGGTATGGGCCGTCCTAAATTGCGGTATGCCCACCAAGGGGGCATGAATCCTCCAATTGTGGTCATTCATGGCACATCCTTGAGCGGGGTGACGGATAGCTACAAGCGATACTTAGAAGGTCGCTTTAGGGATGTCTTTAAATTACGCGGTACGCCTCTGCGTATTCAGATGAATACCGCCAAAAACCCCTACGTAGAAGCGGATAAGGGTAAAAAAGGCAAAAAGCGTTAATTTGAGCTGAGTTTTATCTTTCATTCGAAATGGGCTTGATTTTTTTGAAAATCAGCCCAATATAGAGGGCTGAGTGATTAGTTTGTAATAAATGATTTGCAGTGCAGGTTTGTAGTGAATTGGTATTTAATAAAAAAAGCAAGACTCCCAAAAAAAGTAATTAAGCAAAAAATAATTAAGGAGCAGTATGAGTAATAGCAACCCCAACAAAATTCAATTACTTCAGGATCCTTTTCTCAATGCTTTACGTAAAGAGCATGTTCCTGTTTCGATCTATCTTGTAAACGGTATTAAGTTACAGGGCAATATTGAATCTTTTGATCAATATGTTGTCCTCTTGCGTAATACCGTGACACAGATGGTTTACAAACATGCAATCTCCACGATCGTTCCTGCTCGTGCGATTGATTTCCGTTTGGAAGAAGCTAGCCCTGTATAAAACTGGAGTAGATGCGGCGCGCGCCGTTCTGGTTGGAGTAGATACAGGACGCGAGGATTTTGCGGATAGCATGGCTGAGCTCAGTCTTTTGGCTGACAGCGCCGGCTCTATACCTGCAGCCAGTATTATTGGACGCAAGGGCAAAACTGACCCCGCCTTATTTATTGGTTCGGGCAAGGCTAACGAACTCAAGAGGGTGATGGAGGAGCAAGGCGCAGAACTTGCCATCTTTAATCACCCGCTATCCCCAACTCAGCAACGTAATTTAGAGCGCCACATTGGCTTTCATGTGATGGATCGCACAGGCTTGATTTTGGATATCTTTAGTCAAAGAGCGCAAAGTCATATTGGTAAGACTCAAGTTGAGCTTGCACAAGTCCGCTATCGCATGTCACGCTTAGTGAGAGCTTGGAGTCACTTGGAGCGTCAACGTGGCGGTATTGGTGTGCGTGGCGGCCCTGGTGAAACGCAGATGGAGTTGGATCGCCGGATGTTAGCCACTAAAGCGAAGCGCTTGGAAAATGAGCTTGAAAAGCTGCAGCGTCAGCAAAGAACCCAAAGACGTTCCCGAAATCGTCGGGATGTATTTTCAGTCTCCTTGGTGGGATATACCAATGCTGGTAAATCGACATTATTTAACGCTCTAACCAAAGCCGGGACTTATGCCGCTGACCAGTTATTTGCGACCCTGGATACCACCTCAAGAAGAGTCCATTTGGACGGAGTTGGCTCCATTGTGGTCTCGGACACAGTGGGATTTATCCGGGATTTGCCTCACCAGCTGGTAGAGGCTTTTAGGGCTACTTTGGATGAAACCATCCATGCCGACCTCATTTTGCATGTCATTGACGCCTGTAGCCCTGTCGCCAGAGAGCAAAAAGCCGAAGTTGAGGCGGTTTTGGAGGAAATTGGGGCGGATGATATCCCCCGTATCGAGATCATGAATAAGATTGACCAGATGCCTCAAACCTTCACCCGTGGGGCCGTTTTAGAGCGGGATGGGCAGGGCTTTCCGAGCCAGGTTTTCCTGTCGGCCAAGACGGGCTTGGGCCTTGATTTACTCCGTTCAGCCTTGGCCGAATGCTCCCAAATGACTGATAGAATAAGGGTCGAGCACAACCGTGCCAAGAAGCAATTGGCCCCGGATGAGTTTTTAGAGCCCTTACCCGAACGACCAGAAACTTCTGAATTTAATCCGATTGCCAAGCGAAGCTATTTTTCTAATGATGCGTAAATTTCTCGACCTCTTTTCGGTCAATGATCCAGGTTGGGGCAATAGCCACAATTCTGGTGGATCTAAAGATGCCAAAGATGGGCAGGGAAATGAACAAGCTCCAAAAGCGGATCCAGAAACTAATAAGCCGGTAGATACTCAACCAACGAATCAGCCAGCTAAGCCTGACGGTCCACCAGACTTGGACGAGCTATGGCGCGACTTCAACGACAGAATTGCCGGCATCTTTGGCGGCAAGAAAACCCCAGGTACAACAGGCGGTCCCGCTAGTAAGCCAGCAAATAAACCAAACAGCACTGATATTCCTCCACCTTCGCAACGTGGAAATGGCGGTAATGGCGGCATCAATACGCCTAACTTTAATTTCAGCAATCCATTTGGATCGAAAGCAAGCATTCTGGTTGCTGGGGCGCTGGTCTTATTTGTGTGGATCTGCAGCGGCTTCTTCATTATTCAAGAGGGGCAGGCCGGCGTTATCTTAACTTTTGGTAAATACGATTACACCGCTAAGCCTGGTATTAATTGGCACATGCCTTGGCCGATTCAGGCTGAAGAGACTGTCAATCTCTCAGGTGTTCGCTCTGTAGAAGTGGGTCGCCCTGTATTGATCAAGGCTACCAACCAAAAAGATTCCTCCATGCTCACAGAAGATGAAAACATCATTGATGTGCGTTTTGCTGTTCAATACCGCCTCAAGGATCCTACGGATTATTTATTTAATAATCGTGATCCTGATACTGCAGTTGTGCAAGCGGCAGAAACTGCGGTACGTGAGATTGTTGCCCGCAGCAAAATGGATACCGTGTTGTATGAGGGTCGCGAAAAGATTGGTATTGATTTGGCTAATTCGATTCAGAAGATTTTGGATAGCTATAAGACTGGCATTTATGTGACCAGTGTGACTGTGCAAAATGTTCAGCCACCAGAACAAGTTCAAGCTGCATTTGATGATGCAGTAAAAGCAGGTCAAGACCAAGAGCGCTTGAAGAGCGAAGGCCAGGCTTATGCCAATGACATTATTCCGCGTGCTAAAGGTACTGCAGCCCGTCTGATTCAGGAGGCAGAAGGCTACAAGGCTCGTGTAGTTGCTACCGCAGAGGGCGATGCCACACGCTTTAAGCAAATCCTGGTGGAGTACGCAAAGGCACCACAAGTAACGCGTGATCGTATGTATATCGATAGCATGCGCGAGATGTATAACAACGTTACCAAAATCCTGGTTGATACCACTAAGAGCAACAGTCTCTTATATCTCCCGCTCGACAAGATCGTTGCACAGGTGAGCGCTGAGAGCGCTCAAGCAGCAAATACACAAGCAAATCAGTCTGGTGCCAATACTCCAACTGGTAGCGTGACAGTTGGTGGTGCCACGGGAGTAAATACTCCAGCCCAAACTTCGAGTGCTGCTCCTGCAACACCAGCGCCAGCTATGAATAACTCTACCGATAAACGTGATGGTCTCCGTAGTCGTGATCGGGAGTCCAGATAATGAATGCCAATCGTTTAATTGCAGCAGGTATTGGCTTCATTGCGCTGATTTATGTTTTGTCTTCTAGCATATTTGTCGTTGATCAACGTAAGTTCGCCGTGGTGTTCTCATTCGGACAGATTGTTCGCGTGATTGAGAAGCCGGGCATACAAATAAAGTTCCCAGCGCCATTTGAAAACGTGCGCTTCTTTGATCGCCGTATTTTGACAATCGATAATCCAGAAGCAGAGCGTTTCATTACTGCTGAGAAGAAAAACTTATTAGTAGATTCTTATGTGAAGTGGCGCATTGTTGACCCACGTAAGTTCTTTATTAGCTTCAAAGGTGACGAGCGCTTAGCTCAGGACCGCTTAACCCAATTGGTTCGTTCTGCCCTGAATGAAGAATTCACCAAACGCACTGTGCGTGAGTTAATTTCTGATCAGCGTGAAGAGGTGATGCAGGGTATTCGTAAAAAAGTCGCCGATGATGCTGATGATATCGGTGTAGAGATTGTGGATGTGCGCTTAAAGCGTGTTGACCTCTTGGCAGAAATCAGTGATTCTGTTTATCGTCGTATGGAAGCAGAGCGTAAGCGTGTAGCCAATGAGCTCCGCTCCACGGGTGCTGCAGAGTCCGACAAGATTCGTGCGAATGCAGAGCGTCAACGCGATACGATCTTGGCAGAAGCCTATCGCGATGCCCAAAAGATTAAAGGTGCTGGAGATGCTAAAGCGACAGCACTCTATGCGGAAGCATTTGGGCGCGATCCTCAGTTTGCCCAGTTCTATCAAAGCCTAGAAGCCTATAGAAGTTCTTTCAAGGACAAGAAGGACATTATGGTGGTTGAGCCCAATGGTGAGTTCTTCAAGTTCCTGCACAAAAAATAAGAAAGCGAATAGTCCACATCATGAATCGCTGGTTACTTCCTGAAGATATTGCAGACGTTTTGCCTGCGCAGGCTCGCAAAGTTGAGTCATTGCGTCGTGCTATTTTGGATTTGTACCAATCCTATGGCTATGAGTTAGTTGCACCTCCGATTCTGGAGTTTTTAGATTCTCTGTTGACCGGTACTGGTTCCGATCTTAATTTGCAGACCTTTAAATTAGTGGATCAACTCTCTGGTCGTACTTTAGGTCTGCGTGCAGATATAACTCCTCAAGTAGCCCGCATTGATGCGCACCTCTTAAATCGTGATGGCGTTACTCGTCTTTGTTATGCCGGATCTGTTGCGCACGCTCGCACACCAGTTGGGAGTTCAGCGCGCGAAGAGTTGCAGTTGGGCGCCGAGATTTATGGTTGCGCGACTTGGGAAGCGGATCTAGAAGCTATTACCTTATTGCTCAAAACGCTTTCAGTTGCGGGTTTAAAGAAAGTCTATCTGGATTTATCCCACGCTGGCATTCTTGCGGGCATCTTAGATGGTCAGAACTTAGATAAAGAAACCATTGAGACCTTATATGGATTGTTGCAAAGCAAAGATCGTCCTCGCTTAAGTAAGTGGGCGGCGTGCTTACCTGCAAATGTTGCTAAAGCACTGATGGCCTTGACCGAGTTAAATGGCCCTTGTGCTGAAGTATTGGCAAAGGCTAAGAAAGATTTGCCTAAGCACGTAGCAATTGACCAAGCTTTGGCAGACCTGGAGCGTTTGGTTTTAGCTGCAGCGAAGTTATCTGTCAACCTAGAGCTCAGCATTGATTTGGCGGATCTTCGTGGCTATCAATATCACAGTGGTGTGATGTTCGCAGCTTATGTTGACCAATTACCTCAACCGATTGCTAGAGGCGGTCGCTATGACCATGTTGGTCAGGCCTTTGGTCGTTCTCGTCCTGCAACTGGATTTTCTTTAGACCTTTTAACTTTAGCAAACCTGTCACCCATGAATGTGCGCAAGATGGCAATTATTGCCCCATGGGTTGAGGATGAAGCTTTGAGCCAAGCAATTGCAAGATTGCGTGAGTCTGGTGAGGTGGTTATTCAGGCTCCAGCAGGTATGAAATTAGAAGCTGCCGAATATGAATGTGATCGAGAGCTTGTGAAGCAAGCTAGCTCTTGGGAAGTGAAGAAAAAGCAGTAAAAAATGAATTAAAGCAGCGAATAAAGCAGTAAACAATTAACTTATTTTGTAATTATCTTTTTGGATTTCAATATGTCTTCAAAGCAGCAAGCAAAAGGTCGTAACGTCGTTGTCATTGGCACCCAGTGGGGTGATGAAGGCAAAGGTAAGGTAGTGGATTGGTTGACTGACCATGCGCAAGCAGTAGTTCGCTTTCAAGGTGGACACAACGCTGGCCATACATTAATCATCGGCGACAAGAAGACTATTCTGCGTTTGATTCCTTCCGGAATCATGCATAAAAATGTTATTTGCTATATCGGTAATGGCGTGGTGCTTTCGCCAGAGGCGCTCTTTAAAGAGATCGGCGAGCTCGAGGCCGCTGGTTTAGATGTCCAGTCTCGACTCAAAATTTCTGAAGCAACCACTTTAATTTTGCCTTATCACGTAGCCATTGATCATGCTCGCGAGAAGAAGCGCGGCGAGGCAAAGATTGGCACCACTGGTCGTGGCATCGGACCTGCGTATGAAGATAAAGTGGCTCGCCGTGCTTTGCGTGTGCAAGACTTGTTCTACCCAGAAAAATTTGCTGAGCAGTTGCGTGAGAACTTGGAATATCACAATTTCATGCTCACGAATTACTATGGCGCGGAGCCAGTCAGCTATGAGAAGACTTTAGCCGAAGCAATGTCATATGCAGAGCGTCTCAAACCAATGGTGGTGGATGTGTCCAGTGCTTTGTATGCTGCCGAGCAATCTGGTCAAAACCTTCTATTCGAAGGTGCGCAGGGCACATTGCTCGATATCGATCACGGCACCTACCCCTATGTGACTTCTAGTAACTGTGTAGCAGGTAATGCTGCTGCTGGTTCAGGCGTAGGCCCAGACTCCTTGCAATACATCTTAGGTATTACTAAGGCGTATTGCACGCGTGTTGGTGCAGGTCCATTCCCAAGTGAACTGTATGACCATGACAATCCTGCAAGACAGGATCCGATTGGCGTGCGTTTGGCTGAAGTGGGTAAAGAATTTGGCTCGGTAACCGGTCGTCCACGTCGTACTGGCTGGCTAGATGCTGCTGCATTGAAGCGCTCAATTCAGATCAATGGCTTATCCGGCCTTTGTATTACTAAGCTAGATGTCCTTGATGGTTTTGAAACTATTCGCTTATGCGTTGGATACAACCTTGACGGCAAGAAGTTAGATGTATTGCCGCGTGGCGCGGAATCAGTAGCCCGTTGCGAGCCTATCTATGAGGATTTCCCGGGCTGGAAGGGTACAACCTTTGGTATTCGCGAGTGGGATAAGTTGCCTGCTGAGGCTCAAAAGTTTCTCCGACGTATCGAGGAAGTGGCTGGTAAGCCGATTGCAATGGTATCTACAGGCCCAGAGCGTGACGAAACCATTCTCCTCCAGCATCCTTTCCAGGATTGATGGAAAATATTCAATTAACTATATTTATTAACTTTCGCTTTAGAGACAAAGGTTTACAACATGACTGCGCGTACTACTTGCAATAGCCTCCAGGTGGCAACTCCCTTATATCGATTCATCGAAGACAAAGTTCTTCCGGGTACTGGTATTAAGAGTGCCGATTTTTGGAAAGGTTTTGATGAGATCGTTAAAGACCTCACGCCAAAAAATGATGCCTTACTCGCAAAGCGCGATCGCATTCAGTTGGATTTGGATAAATGGCACCAAGCCAATCCAGGCCCAATAAAGGATATGCCTGCGTACCGTAAGTTTTTGAAGGAGATCGACTACTTAGTTGATGTGCCAGGAAAAATTACTGCGACAACCCAGAATGTAGATGATGAGTTGGCTCTGCAAGCTGGCCCTCAATTAGTGGTTCCAGTACTTAATGCACGTTATGCGTTGAATGCTGCTAATGCACGTTGGGGCTCTTTATACGACGCCCTCTACGGCACTGACGTTCTCTCAGAAGAGGATGGCGCAACCAAGACTGGCGCTTACAACCCAATTCGTGGCGCAAAAGTAGTTGCATACGCTCGCAATTTCTTGGATCAGGCTACACCTTTGGCTAAGGGTTCTCACCGTGATTCAGTTGCTTACTCTGTTGACGGCAATAAGCTGTCCGTTAAGTTAAAAGACGGCACTACAACAGGTTTGGCGGATGAGAAGCAATTTGTTGGTTACCAGGGTGAGGCGGCAGCTCCAAGCTCTATCTTGTTGCGTAATAACGGTGTTCATATTGATATTGAAATCAATAAGACCAAAACTATTGGTGCTAGTGATCCTGCCGGCATCAATGATGTTGTCCTCGAGGCTGCGCTCTCCACTATTTTGGATTTGGAAGACTCTATTGCTGCCGTTGACGGTGACGACAAGGTTCTTGCTTATGAAAACTGGCTAGGCATCTTAAAGGGTACTTTAGTTGAAGAAGTGAAGAAGGGTGACAAGACTATTACTCGCTCATTGAACCCAGACCGCAAGTACAAAGCTGGTATCGGTGCTGTTGATGCAAAAGACGGCGTGGTAACTTTGCATGGCCGTTCACTCTTATTCCTCCGTAACGTTGGTCATTTAATGACGAACCCAGCCATCATTACTGGCGAAGGTAAAGAAATCTACGAAGGTATCTTGGATGCGGTAGTGACTGTATTGATTGCCCTATACGACATCAATCGTCCAGCAAGCCAAGCTATTGGTAATACTCGCAAGGGTTCTGTTTACATTGTGAAGCCAAAAATGCATAGCCCAGAAGAAGTGGCTTTTGCGGGCGAGCTCTTTGGTCGTGTTGAGAAATTACTCGGCCTACCAGCCGACACCGTCAAACTGGGCATCATGGACGAAGAGCGTCGTATGAGCGCCAATATCAAGGCAGCTATTGCTGCTGCCGGTGCGCGCGTAGCCTTTATTAATACTGGCTTCCTAGACCGTACTGGCGATGAAATGCATACAGCGATGTATGCAGGCCCAATGATGCGCAAAGGCGATATGAAAACCAGCAAGTGGTTATCCGCTTATGAGCGTCGTAACGTATTTGCAGGTTTGGATTGTGGCTTGCGTGGCCGCGCTCAAATCGGTAAAGGTATGTGGGCAATGCCAGACATGATGAAGGCCATGGTTGAACAGAAGATCGTTCATCCTAAAGCAGGCGCAAATACTGCTTGGGTGCCATCACCAACAGCGGCAACTTTGCATGCGCTTCACTACCACCAAGTAAACGTGGCTGAACTCCAAAAAGAAATGGAAAAGCTTGATACGGCTGCTGAGGCTGAAGCGCTAATCAATGATTTGTTGACTATTCCAGTGGTTGAAAAGGCTAACTGGACTAAGGAGGAAATTCAGCAAGAGTTAGATAACAATTGCCAAGGTATCTTGGGTTATGTGGTTCGTTGGATTGATCAAGGTGTTGGTTGCTCCAAGGTTCCTGATATTCATAACGTAGGCTTGATGGAAGACCGTGCGACTTTGCGTATCTCCAGCCAGCATATCGCTAACTGGTTACTCAATGGCATTGTGACTGCTGATCAGGTTAACGAGAGCTTGCAACGTATGGCTAAGGTAGTAGATGGTCAAAACGCTGGCGATGCTTTGTATCAGCCAATGATGCCTAACCACCAAGATTCATATGCCTATAAAGCAGCTAGCGATCTGATTTTCAAAGGTCTTGAGCAGCCTAACGGCTACACAGAACCTTTGTTGCATGCATGGCGCTTAGAGGTAAAGAAGGCACACGCCAAGTAATTTAGCTGATGCTTTAAGTAAGAATGGATTTGCCCAAAAAGCAAATCCATTTTTTATTGGGCACCGTCAAATGTTTTCATTTTTAAACCCATTCTCCAAGCCGCATTCTAGGTTCCCATTTCAGTTTGATGATGGCGGGAGGGAGGCGGCTGGCTTTAAAGGTGGTGCAGGGGACTGTGTTGTGAGATCTATTGCCATTGCTACAAGTCTGCCTTATATGCGCATCTATGAGGATTTAAGATTGGCAAATGAGAGTTACGCACAACTAAGAAATGATCGCCTTGCAAAAAGGCTAAATGCCAAAGGTTCATCACCCAGGAATGGAAATCACCGTAATGTATTTCATGACTACATCCTAGCCCAGGGCTTTGAGTGGGTGCCCACTATGAAGGTGGGAGCAGGCTGTCAGGTTCACCTACGCCCCGAGGAGTTACCCAAAGCAATACTGATTGCTAAGGTTTCTAAACATCTCACCGCAATTATTGATGGCGTGATTCACGATACGCACGATCCCTCAAGGGGTGGGAATCGTTGTGTATATGGGTACTACATTAAGAGGCGCTAGGATCTCTCTGATGATGCTTTAGATTCCAGGCTGTTTTGTACGAGTTGGTCATCCCAATCATGACTGAGGTAGTCCAAGCCATAGAAAATAATCCTGAGAAGGAGATGAAGAAGGCAAGACTTTTCCAGCCTGCTGGCAAGATATCTTCAATAAAGCCAATTGTTGTGTAGCAACTCCCGACAAAGATGAGGGTTTTAATGCCCTCGTGTATTAGGTCGAGCTCAAGAATATAGATCGTCCAAATGATAATTTCTATCATGTGAACCAAGGCAATAAAGAAAAAAGTGAAATAGAAGTGAAAAAATACGCGGTTAAATTGCTTTTTAGACAGGTTCTGATCGGTCAATCTCTCAAAGCGCATGATGATGAAGTTAATGCTGCCCCCATGAAAAAAAAGAATCATGATGAGGCCAAATATTCCATAAAGAGAATCCCTAAATAGCGGAAGCAGTGGGATTCCTGCTAAATTCGATTGAGTTATGAGATCGATAGTAATTGACATGTATTTAGTAAGATTTTAGTCGGTTCAAGACAAGCAGATTTTCCTGTCAAGGTTGATAATGTCATATTGATTATCTCTAGTAAAGCACCCCTTGAATAGCGCCCCTCACACAGCCGAAACGAAGAAGCAAGAGCGCTTCTTTTTGTTTTCATTGGCGGGTATTCAGTTCACCCACATCTTAGATTTCATGATCATGATGCCTTTGGGACCCCAGTTCATTACGGCGCTTTCCATTAATACGCATCAATTTGGTTTGCTGCTGTCTTCGTATACTTTTGCTGCTGCGATCGCTGGAGTATTTGCCACCTATTACATCGACCGATTTGAGCGGAGGCAATTACTTCTGCGTTTATATGTTTGCTTCATCATTGCAACAATAGCTTGTGGATTTGCTCCCAACTACCACATGCTATTTATCGCCCGTGCATGCGCAGGTGCCTTTGGAGGCATTCTAGGGTCTTTGGTGCAGACGATTGTGGCTGATTCCATTCCTTTTGAGCGCAGAGGTAAGGCACTGGGCACGGTCATGGCTGCTTTCTCAGTTTCAACTGTTGCAGGTGTGCCCTTGAGTTTGTTCTTGGCAAACCATATTAGCTTTCTAGGTTGGCGCGCTCCGTTTATGTTTATTGGCGTGATCTCCATATTGATTCTATTCATTGGATATCGCTATATCCCTAAAATTTCTGGACACTTGCATCATGTTCAAGAGGGTAGTCGTTTTAAACAAATTTATGACATTCTGATTGCTCACCAACATGCACGCGCTTTTGTGTTTATGGGCCTCATTATGATCACCGGATTCTCTGTGATTCCATATATTGCTCTGTATCTCACCTCCAATGTCGGCGTGGCTAATTCCTATATTTCATTGATCTATCTATGTGGTGGTATTGCCACCTTAATGAGCTCAAGATTGATAGGCCATATGGCTGACAAATACGGCAAAGTGCGGGTATTTAGAATTCTGGCGATTGTGAGCTTAATTCCTCTGATAGTGACAACCAATCTTGTGCCAGTCCCGCTTTGGGTTGTCCTGATCAACTCAACATCATTTTTCATTCTGATTTCAGGACGTATGATTCCAGCAATGGCGATTGTGAGTCAGCTTGTGGAGCCTAAGATCCGGGGAACCTTTATGAGCCTAGTGGGCTCTACTCAGATGTTGGCCTCTGGAATTGCCTCTGTTTTGGCCGGCTTGGTTGTTACGATTACGCCAGACGGCAAGATGGAGCATTACAACTTGGTGGGCTATGGTGCGGTAATGTGTGGATTGCTGACATTCTGGCTGGTGGGATATATTCATTCTGACAAGAAAAAAGCATAAGAACTAAATAATATAAGGTGATCTCATGATTGAAATTAAAAGACCTGATGGACAGATTCTCAAAGGATATTTGGCTGAGCCAAGCAATGGGATGAACGCCCCTGGCATCGTTGTCATTCAGGAGTGGTGGGGTCTTGATGAGGAGGTAAAGGCTGTAGCGGATCGTTTCGCTGATGCAGGTTACCGTGCGTTAGTGCCTGACTTGTATCGCGGTAAATTGGCTCTAGAGGCTAATGAAGCAGAACATTTAATGGGCGACCTGAATTTTAGCGATGCTGCTGGACAAGACATTCGCGGGGCCGTTCAGTACTTAAAAGCTACTGGTAGTGCAAAGGTTGCCGTGACTGGCTTTTGCATGGGAGGCGCCTTAACAGTTCTTGCGGCATGTAATGTGCCTGAGCTGGATGCTTCTATTGCTTGGTACGGCAACCCTCCATTGGAGTATGTGAATGCTCAAGCTATTACAAAGCCGATGTTGGGACACTGGGCCTTGCATGATGAGTTCTTTCCAATAGCGGGCGTGGATCAGCTAGAGGAAAAACTAAAACAAGCTGGTGTGAATTTTGAATTTCATCGCCATGACACTAAACATGCTTTTGCTAATCCCAAATCAGATGCCCGTGGCTTAGCGCCTCTTAAGTACAATGCTGATGCAGCACAGTTGGCTTGGGAGCGAACTCTTAATTTCTTGAAGAAATATATAGCTAGCTAGGCCCAATGAAAAACACCTCCTACCAAGACGCATTCTTTAATTGGATATACCGGAGAAGTAATGTCCAAATTCTACTGTTGCTCATTCTCTTTTTTGTTGGGTTGCTAGATTCGATGCCGCGCTTATTGCAATCGTTACCTATCTTTGCGCCAACGCAGGACAGTACGAGACTGGGTTTAAGTCTCTTCGGGTCTATCATTACTTTAAGCGGCTTACTCATTGGTTTCCTGTTGAATCAGGCGCAAAGTAATTTTCGCGAAGTTCAGACTTTGGTTTCGCAAGAAGCTGGCCGTATTAACAACTTAGATCGCCTGTTGACTCGATTCGGTGACCCATCAATAGCACCTATTCGTGTGGAGTTGTTTGAGTACATGAACTCTATCGTTAATGAGGAATGGCCTCTATTGCAAAAAGGTGGGGGTAGCTCTAAAACCCATATGCTCTGGCGGGGGATTTCTAGGAAGCTAATGTCGATTGAGCCTCACACCAATCGTCAGACTGCAATGTACACCGACATCATCAAAAAGTCTGAAGAAGTGGCCGAGAGTAGGGAGGCTCGTATTGAGCGCTCGAATATTCGTTTGCCTGGACTATTTTGGGTGGTCATTCTGATATGTATGTTTGCATTGATGGGGATTAACACTTTATTTATGCCTTCGGATTCCTTCTTCCTGGGCTTAAAGATTCTGCCGATCACGATGGGGGCCTTAATCTCCCTATTGGTGATAACAGATCAGCCTTTTAAAGGGCAGAACTCCGTTCAACCAGATGCATTCTATAAAATTATCGAATCTATCAAAACTCGTAAAGAGTAATTTTTACCTGAATCAATATGCACTTATTTTCTGAAAATCTCGCCGTAGAAATTTCTTCTTATTACCGTAATTTAGCTTTAGGGCATGGAGTTGTTCCAAAGGTATTTACTTTAGTAAACAGCGAGGGAGATCAATACCTATTCTTTATTGATGATCTCCCCATGAAGAGTGACGATGAACAGAATCAATTTCTTGCATATATTGCGCAAGCACATGAGGCGGTTTGCTATGCGCGTGGCACTTTAGTAATCGTTGAAAAGAATCAACAGTTCATTGAGTTTGCAGTCATTGACCGGGATGATGCAGATGCGATTGTCTGCTCAGCTGAGCTGACCAGGGATATGGACGATAAGCCGATATCCTTAGGTGAGTTTGATAAGACCTTGGTGAAGAAGGGCTCCATTATCTTTGGAGGCCTCTTTAAGCATATTCAGCTATCAGAAGACAAGACTGAAGATTTTGAGAGCCTGTGGGCGGAGATGAAATCTAAAATCTTGCACCGCTCAATGGGGCTTTAATTTCTTCCTCAGAAATTTACGAGAAGTTGCTTCAATCGCAAAAGATCCTATTAAGGCAATTACTAAAGCGATTGCGCTATTCGGAGCTGTCTCGATCACATTGATAAATAAAGTAGCAAACAGACTCAAATTAATGATGATTGCCGCCCAGAGTGGCCAAAGCTTGGCGCCTGTTTGGTTTCGTACGCGAATGTGCCCATAAGTAATAGCAGCGTATACCAATAAAAAGGCAAGGCTGGCCATTTTGCCAACAACATCTAATGGAAATGCCAGAGCCAAACCAATCACCAAGATCGCTGATATGGTTAATGCACGAAACTCTGTATTTAAGACCTCGTCACTTAAGACCTTTGAGACTGAACTCTTGCGTGTCATATCGGCCGCAATATTGGATGCAGCAAAGATGGTGGCGTTGAGTGCAGCTGCACAGGCCAGAAGGGCAGATACACCAATCACAACAAAGCCTGCTTTGCCAGCGACGATTTGGGCTGCATCGGCCAAAACGTGACCGCTGTATAGCGCCATTTGAGCAGGGGAAAGCAGCAGTATTGCTGCGGTGCTCACTAGTACATAGGCAATCGTTACCAAAATCAGGGCTGAAAACATGGCAAGAGGTAATTCTTTATGGGGTGCATGCATAGCATTAGAAGAGTTAGTCACAACCCCAAAGCCTTGATAGTTGATATACAAGATGCCAGTGGCAATAGCTATCCCATTGATAGACCAACTAGACATTTTGAACGCGCCAACATCAGCCACATGAATGCCCTCAGCGGAAAACAGCAAAAGAGCAAGTGTCACAAATCCAATAGCCAGAGTTTCTACAGTACCAACAATATCGGTACCCAGCAAATTAATGCCGGCACAAAAAATGACAATACCGGCACCCATAAGCTTGACTTCAAGTGGAGATAAATTTCCGCCTAGCAAAGTATTGGCGTATTCAGAAAAGCCAGCGGCATAGAGTGCGGCTGCAATCAGATAGGAAACGTATTGAAATATATTGAGGCCACCAGAAAGAACTCCAGGCCCAAAGCTCATTACTGTAAAAGTAGCAGCGCCTCCACTACTAGGAAAAGTAGCGCCCAATTTGGCGTATGAGTAGACTGAGAATGAGGCAGCAATAGCCCCCAACAAAAATGCCAGGGGAATGTATGAGCCAGCATGAGCGCTAGCAGTGCCCAAGAGAGAAAATAGCCCAGCACCCATCATTCCGCCGATGCCCAGAGCAGTTGCTGAAAAGAGGCTAATGCCTTTGGCTTTCTTGCTCTCTTTTTTGAGTAGGGAGGGGTTTAATTGATTGGTCAATGTGGGAAAGACTTATTAGTAAGTACCCTATATTAAAGCCATTTAGGCTTATGGAGGGTTATATAAAGGATTTCTAACTGGCATAATTTCCGAACAAAAATAAACAAATGGAGTTTCCGTGAAAACAGCCAATCGTAAGAGTATTTCAAAATCTATTGCTGCTCTTGTGGCATGTTCGGTTCCATTGTTTGCTTGTGCAGAGGTTGTGGTCCTTAAAGCTGCAAACATCATCACCATGGATGATAAAAAACCACGCGCAGAAGCAATTGCCTTCGATACCAGCACTAAAAAGATCACAGCTATTGGATCGCTTAAGGATGTCCAAGCTTCGGCACCCAGCGCTAATGTTAAAGATTTGGGCGCTACAGTATTAATGCCGGGTTTTGTTGAGCCACATAGCCACCCTTTATTGGGTGGTGTTCTCACTCAGTCACCGGCATATTGGGTGGCTCCGTATGTCGGCTATAAAACCTGGGCAGGCGTTCAAGCAAAAATTATCAAGGAAGATAGAGAAGCGAAGCCTGGGATTCCATTGATATTTAACGGTGTTGATCGCTTATTGCAACAGGCGCCAATTCCAACAAATAAAATTTTGGATTCCCTTTCTCCAAGTGGTCGCCCAATCCTCGTGTTTGATAACTCCGGCCATGCTGTTTACTTTAATACTGCAGTTATGAAAGCATTGGGGTGGACCGGCGGTAAGCCACCAAAAGATCCAGTGGGCGGCAGTTTTGGGCGCAATAAAGATGGCACCTCTAATGGTGTTGCCAATGAAGTGCCGGGCATGGTTGCAGTGGGGGTTCCTTTTATACCAAAGGCAATTCCTCATCCATTACTCTCTGGTGCGAATTGGTATGCCTACATGTCCTCATTTGGCATTACATCTTCCTCGGAGATGACTTATAGCACTGGCCAGTACAAAGCCTACCAAGCGCTTGGATCAGTTCCCGATGCACCACTTCGTTTAAGTGTCTACCATATGTCTACAGAGCCTGATGCTGCTAGCCAAGTTACTTGGCCTGACGCGAATATGGTGCGTAAGAATGGAATTAAGCTTTGGGCTGATGGGACTCCTTGGCTCGGTAATGTCGCTCAAAGCTTTGGTTATTTGGATAATCCAACAACCCGTCAAGCGGATATCATTCTTGGGCCGCTTGGCGAAAAAGGCATGAACTATACCCGCTTACAGTTAGATCAAATTCTTGATAAATATGCGCCGCTAGGTTATCAGATGTCCTTTCATTGCAATGGGGATATTGGGTTTGATGTTGTATTGGATGCATATGAATATGCCCTTACAAAATACAATTTGTCAGGCACGGATCATCGCTGGAGAGTGGAGCATCTTGGTGCTGCTCGAGCAGATCAATTTAAACGGGCAGCGAATCTGGGTGTTACGGTCTCCCTAGGACCATTTCAATATATTTACTGGGGGGATTTGCTCGATGGCACTATGTTTGATTCAGCGCATGGTTCCGAGTGGGTGCGCGTTGCGGATGCGTTTAAAGCAGATGTTCACCCATCATTTCATAATGATGGCCCTGTTACCCCTCCTAACGTTCTGCTTAATATCCAGAGTATGGTTACCCGCACGACAGATTCAGGAAGGGTCCATGGCCAAAATCAAGCAGCCACGATGGATCAAGCGCTCAAAGCGGTGACGATTAATGGGGCTTATCAATTAAAACGTGATCGGGAGGTTGGATCTCTAGAGGTTGGGAAGTTCGCAGATATTGTTGAGCTCTCTACTGATTTAACTACTGTTAAGCCCAGTGAAATTCTGGAAAAGGTTAAAGTTCAAGGGACTTGGGTTGGTGGTAAAAAAATTGACCTTGCTAAATTTATTCAAGAGGTTTCTGCAATTGATCCCAGTGAGCATCAAAATTTAGGTGATGCAACCCTGAAAACCATTCATAGTCATTAATCATTCAATGGGTCACTAAAAAATCGCCTACGGGCGGTTTTTCTTTGGATGCTAGAAAGCGTCTGACTATTGAAAATGGGGCTATAGGCCCCATATAGGTCTTTGTAGGTGTATTTGGTGCCCAGGAAGGGACTCGAACCCCCACAACCTTACGATCGCCAGCACCTGAAGCTGGTGCGTCTACCAATTTCGCCACCTGGGCATGCCCTTATTATAGGGGGATGAGCGTTTTGAGGTTATTTCCACCCCCATTTGGCTTTTCCCCTTCAGGCTTGGTGGTTTGATACAGTAGCCTTATTCATAACAAAAATAGATATCAGTTGATATATACAGGGCATGTATTGCCGAAGGAATTAAATGCGTAAAGCAAAAGACTTGATGCCACGTGAGGCTGACCGCTTAGGAACAGTTCAGGGGCATCGAGATGGATTTGGATTTGTCATTCCCGATGATGGTGGCGAGGATATCTTTCTGTCAGAAAGAGAAATGTCACGCGTCATGCACGGCGACAGAGTCAATGTCAGAGTATTGGGAACGGATCGACGTGGTCGCCCAGAAGGGCAAATTGTCGAGGTAGTTCTGCACGCTAACAAAGTAGTGATCGGTCGTCTCTTAAATGAAAATGGTGTTCTGATTGTTGCGCCAGAAGATAAGCGCATCGGTCATGACATTTTGATTCCGCCAAAAGGTCAAGGGCAGGCCAAGTTGGGTCAGGTTGTTAGCGTTGAAATTATTGACTACCCAGATAGCTATCGCCAAGCAGTTGGTCGCGTAGTTGAAGTTTTGGGCGAGATCGATGATCCTGGTATGGAAATCGAAATCGCAGTCCGTAAGTACGGCGTGCCCCATGAATTTTCTGCTGCTGCCATGAAAGAGGCTGCGGCATTGCCAGATACAGTCCAGCAATCCGATCTAGAAGGTCGCGTTGATTTACGTGATGTGCCTTTAGTCACTATTGACGGCGCTGATGCTCGAGACTTTGATGATGCCGTCTATTGCGAGCCAGTTATGTACGGCCAAACTAAGGCTTGGCGTTTGATTGTGGCGATTGCCGATGTGTCTCATTACGTTAAGCCAGGTCAGCCATTGGATGACGAGGGTTTATTACGCGCTACTTCAGTGTATTTCCCCAGACGCGTAATCCCTATGCTTCCAGAGAAGATCTCGAATGGTCTTTGCTCGCTGAATCCGGGTGTAGACCGTTTGTGTATGGTGTGCGACTCCGTTGTAGATAACAACGGTATTGTTTTGGCTTACCAGTTTTATCCAGCGGTAATGCACTCAGCACAACGCTTTACTTACGATACTGTTTGGGAGATTCTTTCCAATAGTAAGGGTCCAGAGGCAACCCGCTTCGCTCAGTTCCGCCCATTACTGGGTAATCTATATTCTCTTTATAAGATTCTGTTGGCTGCTCGTGAGAAGCGGGGTGCGATTGAGTTTGAAACAACTGAAACACAAATCATTAGTAATGAGCTTGGTAAGATTCTGCGCATTGAGCCCCGTCTTCGTAACGATGCCCACCGCTTAATTGAAGAGTGTATGTTGACTGCTAACGTTTGTGCGGCTGACTTTATTGAAAAAAATAAGCACCTGAGTCTCTATCGTGTGCATGGTGAGCCATCAGAAGAGAAGTTGGTGACATTGCGCCAAGTCCTGAGAACCTCAGGCCTGTCATTGGGTGGTGGTGAAAAGCCTAAGCCACGTGACTACGCTAAATTAATGCGTGAAATTAAAGATCGACCTGACGCCAATATGCTGCAGTCAGTTGTATTGCGCTCTATGCAGCAGGCGATGTACCAGCCGGATAATGAAGGCCACTTTGGCTTGGCTTACCCAGCTTACTCACATTTCACTAGCCCGATTCGTCGTTATCCAGACTTGCTAACGCATCGCGTGATTAAGTCGATTCTCCAGAAAAAACCATACGTACCCGTATTGCCACCGAAAGTTCCACTCAATCTCACCTTGCCACGTAAAGGTAAAGGTCGTGAGAATGCAGTCAATGCCAAGAAATCCCAAAGCGATGTTAAAGCAGGGGCAGCCAAAGGCTCTAAGCCACTTAAAGGGGCTAATGCCGCATTACCAATCTGGGGTCAATTGGGCGTTCATTGCTCATCTAATGAGCGTCGTGCTGATGAAGCTTCACGTGATGTAGAAGCTTGGCTCAAGTGTTACTACATGCGCGACCATTTAGGTCAAGAATATGCTGGTACTGTCACCGGCGTTGCGAACTTTGGTTTATTTATTCAGTTAGAGAATCTCTTTGTCGAAGGCATGGTGCATGTCACTGAGCTCGGCGGAGATTACTTCCAGTATGACGAAGCGCGCCAAGAGTTACGCGGAGAGCGGACTGGTATTCGTTATCGCTTAGGTGATCGTTTGCATGTATTGGTCAGCCGGGTTGACCTCGATGCGCGCAAGATTGAATTTAGTCTTGTCAAATCCGTTGGCGCAGAGCCAGGCGGCTCCTCCAATCGCCGTCAATTGCTATTGGCAACCGATACAGGTAGACCTAATAAAAAAGCAGCCCCTCAAAGAGGCCGCTCTGACAACAAGGTTCCACAAAAGCCAAGCGGCATCAATGTGAATGCAGCCAAATCTGCCGGGACTCTGGGGGCTAACCAGTCTAAGAGTAAAGCCAATAGTAAAAACGGTAAGAGTAGTAAATCCGCCAAGCCAGGCAGGGCAGTCGGTAAACCTGCAGGCAGTAAGCCTCCAGTTCGCAGCACTAAAGCGCGCCGCAAGTAAAAATTAAATAGAACAATAAGATCAAGAAAATAAGATGAAACAAATATTAGTAGGTTTTCATGCTGTACAAGCGCGTTTACGAGTCGACCCAGATAGCTTGAAGTCTGTGTACTTTGACTCTGGCCGTCGCGATAGACGTATGGGTGATTTTTTAAAGCAAGCAGAAGAAGTTCTTGGTGAGCGCTTGCACGCAGCTGATGCCGAGCGTCTGCATAAGTTGACAGGCCATGATCGCCACCAGGGTGTTGTTGCTTTGGCTGAAAAAATGACTGTGGCACGTACAGTTACTGAAGTAGTTGAAGATGCTGAGAGTGCTCAGAAGAAGCCGCTGTTCCTTGTTTTAGATGGCATTACTGATCCCCATAACTTTGGTGCTTGTTTGCGTGTAGCAGATGGTGCAGGCGTAGATGCCGTAGTAGTTCCTAAAGATCGTTCTGCATCGGTTAATGCCACCGTTAGCAAGGTATCTAGTGGCGCATCAGAAGTGATGCCAGTTATTACGGTGACCAACCTCGTTCGCAGCATGAAAGAAATGCAAGAAGCGGGTGTTTGGTTGATTGGAACGGATGACGAAGCTACTAAATCAATCTATGACATCGATCTCACAGGCCCTATTGGCATTGTGATGGGAGCTGAAGGCGAGGGCATGCGTCGCCTCACCAAAGAAAACTGTGATGAATTGGTTCGAATACCGATGCAAGGCGTTGTATCCAGTTTGAATGTATCTGTTGCAAGTGGCGTATGCTTATATGAGGCATTAAGACAGCGCCTAGCTAAAACAAACGACAAAGCTGCCAAGTAAAGCAAGGAGATTCTTATGAAATGCAATATCGGACACACTGATCGCGTTCTGCGAATGACTGTTGGCGTAACGCTAATGGGCTTAGCTGGCTTTGGTATTACTGGCCCATGGGCATGGATTGGTATCATTCCTCTCATCACTGGAGTGATCGGTAATTGCCCGGCTTACTCAATACTGGGTATGAACACCGCCAAAAAGTAAGTAATGGCGGTAATTAATGCCACAATCGTTACCAAAGCCATCCCGTAGGATGGCTTTTCTTTTGGTGTCAATGGACCGCTATCGGCCAATAAGCGACCATCATTAGTTTTTTGTACCACCTCTTCCGCCAAGTCCAATTAGCATTAAAAGGGTGGATTTATTTCTGATTTTAAGTAATATGTACCTATCACATCCAGCGCTACATCACCTTCTTACGGGAGAGCTAAATGAAGATAATTACAGACATGACTGTAAAAGTAGTTGCCCTGATGCTTATGCTGCTAGTTGGTATGACGCCGGCCTTGGCAGACCAGAAAGTTGGCCTGACGGATCCCTGCCCAATCAAGATTGAGAATTGGCGCGGTAAGGCATTCTACGAAATACTATTCATGAGTCGCCAGGCTAACGGCAGTGGGATCGGCTATTACTACAATTCTCTTGGCAAGGACCTGGAGGCGCCCAACGATGTAATGGATGCTCGCTTTCGTGCGCTGAATGCAGATGAATTGAAAAAGAAATACGGGAGTGATGGAGTCCTCTTTAATGGTCCGCGCCGCCTCGTAGCGAACAGCATCACGGGGACAGCCTGGGATGGTTGCAAAGAGAGAGTGATCTCCACGATCCCCTTGCGCGTGCTCGGCCTCTTCGAAACTCCTGACCTGAGCAAGGCCGTCACCGGAACGCTCCCTGCCTATAAACCGCTGATCTCTAAGCGAACCAATGCCTTTTTCTTCAATGCAGGCGAAACAGTGTATGAGTTGGTCACTCCAGAGGGCGCTGTGTACACCATGTTTAGCTTGTCTCTGAAAATTGACCCCAAGAACACCATCGAAAGCCTGCCAACCCTTGGCAAACGCCTGACCTTGCCGGAGGGATGGAAATTCAGATCGCGCAAGTTGGACAAGGATATGACTCTGACGTCGACTGCTGATTCCAGCCCACCTAACACTATCGTTCTCGATCAGTTGGAAGGTAACTATCAGTACAACGCTGGCGCTAGCGCTAAAAAGTAGTGTGTTACTGACTAGCGGTAGTGATTTAGGTTTCTTCTGCGTCTACCCACCGCTTTATGAGGGTGGGTGACGCTGCTTATATGCAGAGGTATCAAGCAGATGGCTTGAGAAAAAGAGGGATGGCATCATGAAAAATCGCCAAATTTCAGCTTTTATTGGATTAGTCATTACGGTCATCGTGGCTGCAATGAGTGTTGGATGCGGCAATAAGAGTGATGCCGTTTCTCAAGCAGAAAAGAAAGATACCGTAGCGGGTATTCCTGTGCCAAGTCTTGAAGAGACAAAGGTAATTGCGGAAGAAGGGTTCATCTACGGACTTCCGATCGTCATGAACTATGCAGTCATGTATGACTACGCGATTGATCGTGATTCAGGACAGTTCAAAGCCCCCTTTAATAAAATCAATAATGAGGCGCGTGTCTTTACCTATAAAGATACAACAGTAGTTTCACCCAATAGCGATACTCCGTATTCGATTGTTTTTATGGATTTGAGATCAGAGCCGATGGTGTTATCGGTTCCTGCAGTTGATAAAAAGCGTTATTACGCAGTGATGTTATGTGATGGCAATACCTTTAATTATGGTTATATCGGTAGCCGTGCTACTGGCAATGAGGCTGGCGACTATATGGTAGTTGGGCCCGATTGGCAGGGTGAAGCACCCGCGGGTATTAAAAAAGTCTTTCGTTCATCAACCCAATTTTCTGCAGCAATCTATCGCACTCAACTTTTCAATGCAGCAGATATGCCCAATGTAGTTAAGGTACAAAGTGGATATAAAGCACAACCACTTTCTGATTATCTCAAACAACCTGCTCTAGCTGCTGCCCCGGCGATTGATTTTCCAAAGGTCAATAAGGAGATGGTAAAAACTAATTTCTTTGAATATTTAAGCTTTGCGCTTCAGTACGCACCTGCTGGTCCAGAGGAAAATACCATCCGCGAAAAATTGGCAAGCATTGGTATTGGACCTGGCAGAAAGTTTGAGTTCAAAGACCTCTCGTCCGAACACAAAGCTGCAATTCTTTTAGCCATGAAAGAGGGCGAAGAGAAGATTGAAAAAATGGCTGCAAATGGAGGTAAAGACTTTAATGGCTGGAGAGTAGGTGGCCTAGCTGGTGGGGATCGTGCTTTCTTCAATGGAGATTGGCTAAAACGCGCTGCTGTTGCAAAAGCCGGCATCTATGCAAACGATTCAGTTGAAGCCATGTATCCATTGACTCGGATGGATAGCCGGGGAGAAATACTTGATGGCAGTAAGCACAGTTACACGCTCACTTTTGCAAAGGATCAGCTTCCACCCGTGAATGCATTTTGGTCTATCACGATCTACGATGGCAAGACGCAACTCTTAATCAAAAATCCAATCAATCGCTATCTAATTAACTCTCCAATGCTGCCGGGGTTAAGGAAGAATGCTGATGGATCGGTAACGATCTACATTCAAAATAAATCGCCAGGTAAGTCGAAAGAAGCAAATTGGCTGCCAGCACCCAATGGTCCAACCTATATTGTTATGCGACTTTACTGGCCAAAAGAGACTCCTCCATCCATCTTGCCGCCAGGTGAGGGGGAGTGGAAGCCACCTGAAATTATTTTGGCGAACTAACTTACCTCGCTTCAGGAATTTTGTATAACTGGCGGTTCGGGCGAGATTCGAAATCGCGCCAAGCGATTTAAAAGTCCACTAGCGGAGATTATGATCCACCAAAGTCTGCTTTGGGTCGTATGCAGTCGTTAACTAGAGTCTCGGGGCGTTTTCATTTTCCAGTACTGTAGCCTCACATGTTGATAAAAACGACATTCCTGAGCTATAGCGAGGCATTCTTGCTACTTATTTGTTATTAACCTTTTGAGCCTGGCGCAGCATTACCAAAGCACTTTTACCTGTAACAAGGTCCGTTATGAGGGTGATTTGTTATTAAGTAACCTTTTATGACAAAAGTAGAGTAAAATATATATAGCGATTTTCAAGCTAATAGTGTTGTTGTACTAGTAATTAATACCGCAGTTCTGCGATAGTTCTTCTTAGCATCTCCCCCGCCATTCTTGACTTTCGCCTCATTTGGGGCATTGCCTCTTTTATATTTTTTTAAGGAATAGTCAGATATGGCAAACGGAATTGTGAAATGGTTTAACGACGCTAAAGGCTTCGGCTTTATTACCCCTGAACTCGGTGGCGAAGATTTATTTGCCCATTTTTCAGCAATTAATAGCAGCGGATTTAAGTCTTTGGCTGAAGGTCAAAAGGTGACTTTTGATATTACTACCGGCCCTAAAGGCAAGTTAGCATCCAATATTCAACCTGTTTAAATCAGAAGCAAATACCAGGCGGAAATTATTTGCCTGGCCCAAAGCCCAGCATGACTGGGCTTTTTATTTTTATTAAGGATGTTAAATGGCAAAAGAAGAGTTGCTTGAAATGGAAGGACTTGTTGATGAAGTTCTGCCGGATTCTCGTTATCGGGTTACCTTAGACAATGGCCATAAGCTTATTGCCTATACAGCAGGAAGAGTCAAAAAAAATCACATCCGTATATTGGCCGGAGATAAAGTTTCTTTAGAGCTCTCCACTTACGACTTGAGCAAAGGCCGAATCACATTTAGACATATTGAGAAGAAGCAATCTTTTGCTAGTGCGCCGAAAAGACGATATTAATATCTGCAAAATTTTGTCATGCTAAAAAATTGGTAAAAACGACTTTAAATTATTTCGGGTATGGGGGCTTGCTCCCTAATAAGTAGTAGCCCCAATCCCCATTACTTAGCCAGCAGTACTTCCAGCTTCTCAGTATCTATGCAGAAGTTCCGAATCCCTTCAGCCAATTTCTCCGTTGCCATTGCATCATTGTTCAATTGAAGGCGGAAATTAGATTCATCTAACTTCAGCGGGGCAATACCTTCTGCCTGTAAGGCTGCTTGAGCATTTGCAGAGTTTAGTTTTCTTTCAACAGACGCATTGCTAATCTGGAGTTCTGCCAAGAGTTCTGGGCTAATGGTTAACAGATCGCAGCCAGCCAACTCTAATATCTGACTGGTATTGCGAAAGCTGGCACCCATTATCTCCGTAGAGATGCCAAAGTGCTTGTAGTAATGAAAAATCCTCTTCACTGAAGTCACGCCAGGATCATTTGCTCCGCCATTGGCGCTATCACTCCAGTTACTGGCTAACTTAGCTTTATTCCAATCAGTAATGCGACCCACAAATGGAGAGATCAGTTTGGCATTGGCGGCGCCACACGCAGCTGCTTGCACGAGCGAGAAGAGCAGGGTCATATTGCAATGAATGCCTTGCGCCTCTAATTCTTTGGCGGCAGCAATGCCTTCCCATGTGCCGGCTAATTTAATCAGAATACGTTTACGATCGATGCCATGAGACTCATAAAGAGTAATTAAATGCTTGGCCTTAGCTATAGTGCCCTTGGTGTCGAATGAGAGTCGGGCATCTACTTCTGTAGAAACACGTCCCGGAACAATCTTCAGAATCTCCAGGCCAAACGCAACCAAAATGTAATCCACCAAATCAGTCGGGCTCATGCCTGGATGAGCTGCTTTGACTGACTGCACCAAATCCTGATAATTGCTTTGTTGAGCAGCTTTCAGAATAAGTGAAGGGTTGGTGGTCGCATCTTGCGGCTGAAAAGCCTGCATCCGCTCAAAATCGCCTGTATCAGCCACAACCGTGGTGAGTTTCTTGAGTTGCTCTAGTTGGTTTAGTGACGAAGGGGTGCTATTCATGGGCTTGCTCGCTGCTCTAGGGTGGTTTTCTGATAGATATCATATGATAGATGGATTAATTACTCAGTTCCAGTAAAGGCATTTGATAGCTATATGAATCAAGATCAACTAAAGCAAATGGTGGGCGAGGCGGCTAGAGACGAAGTACTTAAATTGCCCGCTGGACAGGTTTTGGGAATTGGCACAGGCTCAACTGCAAACTGCTTTATAGATGCACTAGCCTCTTATAAGGGGCATTTTTCTGGCACGGTATCGAGCTCTAACGCAACCACTGAACGCTTGCTCAAACATGGTTTTAAAGTACTAGATCCAAATGATGTGCAAGGTCTGCCGGCCTATGTTGATGGGGCTGATGAGATTGATCCTTTGGGGCACATGATTAAGGGCGGTGGCGGAGCGCTCACCAGGGAAAAAATTATCGCCTCTATGGCAAAGCAATTCATCTGCATTTGCGATTCATCGAAGCAAGTGCCGGTACTAGGTAACTTTGCATTGCCAGTAGAAATCATTCCCTTGGCTAAAGGCGTGGTTAGCAGGGAGCTGGAGAAGTTTGGCGGTAAAGTGACTTTGCGCCTAACCAAGAACACCCGTGCAGACCTGAACCAAACACCAAGCGAGCCATTTGTGACCGATAACGGTGGTTGGATCTTGGATATAGCCGGTCTGAAGATTGCTGACCCTATTCAGATGGAAGCACAGATTAATCAAATTGCTGGCGTGATCACTGTTGGCTTATTTGCTAAAGAAAAGGCCAATATTTTGTTGGTCAGCAATGCTGCTGGTGTTGAGCGTATCGCACTCTCATAATTGATTTAGTAATAAAAAACCCGACGGGGTATGCCCATCGGGTTTGTCTGCCATGGTATGCATGGCGCAGATAATCGGAAGGTAATTAGTTCCGACATCTATGAGTGCACAGATGCACCCATCTTAAGTGGCTTTCGCCAATGTGAGTGGGACACTACTTCTGTCTCACCACAACTTCATCCTACGCTTATCGTTGGCAGTGTCAACAGCAATCCAAAATATATTTTTCAATAAAATACTTGCTGCAACACGGTAATCGATTTTTAATTACTCTGCAGGAGGTACGTAACCTTGCGCCATATCAGCTCCACCCTCAAAGAAGTACTTTTCTACTTGCTTTAAGAGGTATTGGCGTGCGCGTGGGTCTGCCATATTGAGGCGGTTTTCATTAATCAGCATTGTTTGGTGCTTTAACCAAGCAGCCCAAGCCTCTTTGGAGACTTGATTCCAGACCTTCTTACCTAGCTCGCCTGGAAGCGGGGCAAAATCCATTCCCTCAGCTTCTTTATTGAGTTTGATACATTGAACCATGCGTGCCATCTGCAATACCTTTCTAGTATTTCTTCAGTTTCTTAAATTACTTATAGATCTTTAGTTAAAACCATGGACTTGCGGTCCCAGTTATAAATTTGTTTTCTTTCCTCAGGCAAATCATCAACCGATGCCCGTTTAAAGCCACGCTTTAAGAACCAGTGCTCAGTTCTGGTAGTGAGAACAAATAATTTTTTAATGCCTTCTTGCTTAGCGCGCATTTCAACACGCTTTAATAGGCGCTCGCCATCACCGGATCCTTGAACGTCAGGATCTACTGCGAGACAAGCTAGCTCACCAACACCGTTCGGGAATGGGAAGAGGGCAGCACAACCAAAGAGAACGCGGTCATGCTCTATCACTGAGAAGCGCTGAATGTCACGCTCAATCACATCTTGTCCGCGAGCCGCCAAGATACCTTCATCTTCCAGGGGCATGGTTAATTGCAAGATACCGCCAACGTCATCTTGGTTGGCCTCACGCAAGTTCTCAATATCAGATGAGGCTAGCATCATGCCAATACCATCATGGGTAAAGAGCTCTTCGAGGAGTGCGCCATCTTGATTGCAGGGCAAAAAGTGAACCCGGCTAACGCCTGCCCGTATTGCTCTGCCAGAGATACTTAGTAAGCTCTTCATGCCAAGATCCATATCTTTGTTCTGCGCGATATATTCTTGTAGTTGCGGCATAGATAGTTCGGTAATGAAATCACCTTCAGCATCTTTTAAACCAGCATAAGGGCTTAAGAAGATCAGCTTATCCGCTTTAAGAGCGGCAGCAGTGGATGCAGCTACATCTTCGTATGCCAGATTAAATGCTTGGCCTGTTGGTGAAAAACCTAAAGGCGATAGCAACACAATCTTGTTGCTATCCAAAGACTGCCTAATAGAGCCAGAGTCTACTTTGCGGACCAATCCGGTATGGATGTAGTCGGTACCCTCTACGACACCAACTGGCATTGCAGTAATAAAGTTGCCTGAGATCACAGAAATACGTGAGCCAGCCATTGGAGTATTTGGCAAACCACGGCTAAATGCTGCTTCAATATCCAGACGTAATTCACCAGCAGCTTCTTTAACGCACTCTAGTGCGGCTGCATCAGTAATCCGATAGCTATGCAGGGCGCTCTTGCCAAACTTGCTTTTGATATTCCGGAGCATCAACTGCTCTTCAATCTGTGGGCGGATACCGTGAACCAGAACAATCCGCATCCCCATAGCATGGAGCATGGCGATATCTTCAATCAGATTCTCAAGGCCGATCTCTTGGACAAGTTCACCCGCAAAGGCAATCACAAAGGTCTTCTCGCGGAAGCTATGAATATAGGGCGCAACATCGCGCAACCACCCTACGAAGGGGAAGTTGGAGGTCGTTTCTTCGGCCATTAAGGCCTGGTTCGGTGCATTTGTTGGCATAGTGAGAAAATTATAGGGTGCAAGAGCCTATAAACCAACAAAAACCCAAAGCAATGCCACAGCCTGTGCCTGCTTCCAACACCTCACGCCGGCTAGAAATTCGGTTTCCGGAGGAATTGCCGGTCTCTGGTCAGCGTCAGCTGATCAAGGATGCCCTGCAGAGCCACCAGGTAGTGATTGTGTGTGGTGAGACTGGCTCAGGCAAGACTACCCAGCTACCGAAGATTTGCTTGGATTTAGGTCGAGGCACGATTAATGGTGGCAAGCTCATCGGCCATACTCAGCCACGCCGGATTGCAGCTACCGCTACGGCTAAGCGAATTGCCCAAGAGCTAGGTTCACCCATTGGCCAGGATGTAGGCTACCAGGTACGCTTTGCTGACAAGTCCAGTCACACCGCTTCTATCAAGCTAATGACAGACGGTATCTTGCTGGCTGAGACTCAGCGAGATCCACAGTTGCGCGCCTATGACACACTTATCATTGATGAGGCGCATGAACGTAGCCTGAATATTGATTTCTTATTGGGTTACCTGAGGCAGTTACTTCCTAAGCGGCCGGACCTCAAGCTCATCATCACTTCAGCAACCATTGATGCCCAACGTTTTGCGGAACACTTTGCCATCAATGGCAAGGTAGCTCCCGTTATCGAAGTCAGCGGCAGATTGTTTCCGGTAGAGCAGCGTTATGCACCGCTAGAACCGGATGCCAAGCCAGACGGCAAAAAAGAATCCAAAACTGCCAAGGAAATTTCGGATGCGGTGACTGAAGGGATCGCCAGCTTATGGCGAGAGGGAGCAGCAGGTGCCGGTGATGTGTTGGTCTTCTTACCAGGCGAGCGAGAGATACGCGATTGCGCAGAGGCATTGCGTAAAGATCATGTCTTGCAGCAGCGCTTTCATCCAGAGATTTTGAGTTTGTTCGCACGTCAATCAGTCGCTGAGCAAGAGAGGGTGTTTAGCCCGGGCAATGGACGACGCATCATTCTGACAACCAATGTTGCAGAGACCTCGTTAACAGTGCCGAACATTCGGTATGTGATCGATAGTGGTCTAGCGAGAGTCAAGCGCTACTCTTATCGAAATAAGGTAGAGCAACTACAGATTGAGCCCATCTCCCAGGCCGCCGCTAACCAGAGGGCTGGTCGTTGCGGTCGTGTATCGGACGGCATCTGTGTGCGCCTTTATAGCGAGCAAGACTATCAAGGCCGGCCTAAATTTACTGATCCAGAAATATTGCGTAGCTCGTTAGCTGCAGTGTTGTTGCGCATGAGCTCCTTACGCTTACCCAAGATTCAGTATTTCCCCTTCATTGATAAACCCTTGGGTAGAGCGATTGCCGATGGTGTGCAACTTCTAGATGAATTAGGCGCAATTGAATTCGATGAATCAGAGTCTGCGGATGGTAAGAATATTAATAACAGCTTCAAGCTCACGGCTATTGGCAAACAATTAGCAGACTTACCCCTTGATCCGCGCATTGGCAGAATGCTCTTAGCTGCTAAAGAGCAGAGTGCCTTAAAAGAAGTCGCCATCATTGCATCTGCTTTGGCAACTCAAGATCCGCGTGATCGTCCGATGGACCAAGCTGCCGCCGCCGATCAAGCCCACCTACAGTTTGCGGATGAGCGCTCTGAGTTTCTGAGTTTCGTCAAACTCTGGAATTGGTATCAAGATGCCCTACAACACAAGCACAGCAATCGACAGCTTGAGAGTCTGTGTAAAAGTAAGTTTCTGTCTCCACGTCGCTTGCGTGAGTGGCGCGATGTTCACGGTCAACTGCATACCATGCTGGGTGAGAAGGGCTGGAAAGAAAATCCTTTGGCCGCAACATATGAGCAGGTACACCTTTCTTTATTAACAGGCTTGCTCGGATATGTAGCTAAAAAAGAAGAAGACGAGAAATCTCAAGATCGCAATAGTAAAACAGGTGGTTACGTAGGCGCGCGGGGTATTCGTCCATTCATATGGCCTGGTTCTACTATTGGCAAAAAGGCGGGCGCTTGGATCCTGGCTGGTGAATTGCAAGAAACGAATCGCATGTATGCCAGAACGATTGCAAAGATCGAGCCGCAATGGATCGAGCGTGTTGCCGCGCATCGTCTAATCAAATCCCTTAGCGATCCTTTCTGGGATAACCGTCAGGGCGAGGTGATGGCTTTTGAGCGGGGCACTTTGTATGGCTTGCCCATCTATCATGGTCGTAGGGTTCGGTATGAGCCGCACAACCCCGAAGAGACCAGAGAGTTATTTATTCGTCAAGCCCTGGTGCAGGAAGAAATGTTTGGGCGCATGGATACACCTGCGCTCCAGCGTGAAACAGAAACCGATGCCAAGAAAAAATATCCTAATGTGTTTGGATTCTTTTGGCATAACCGTCGCTTGATAAAAGAAATCGAAGCCTTAGAACATCGCTCACGTCGACCCGATGTATTGGTAGACGATGATTTGCTATTTGCTTTTTATGAATCTCGAATACCTAAGGAAGTGCGAAGTCGTGAAAGTCTTAAGGCATGGCTAACGAAAGATAGGAATACCGAAAAAGATCTTGATACTCAACTTCGCCTAGAAAAAGCGGACTTGATGCGTCATGAGGCAGCTGGTATCACCGTAGATCGCTATCCAAAGACGATGTTAGTCGGTGGTGCACAGCTGAGTCTCACCTATCACTTCGAGCCCGGCAGCCCAAAGGATGGTGTAACCCTTGTTGTTCCTTTGACCCAACTTAATCAAGTGGATGGCCGTCGTTGTGAATGGCTAGTACCTGGTATGTGTGAGGAGAAGGTATTGCTGCTTCTTAAATCACTGCCTCAGAAATTAAGGCGCCATTGCGTGCCATTGCCGGATTATGCAAAGTCCTTTCTTGAGCGTAAGTTAGAAGAAAAGCAATTTGGCGTTGGTGATTTTTTAGATAGTCTGATTGGCGATATTCGCAAAGAGCGCGGCTTAGAAATTAAACGAACTGACTTTAGGCCAGAGGCATTACCACTGCATTCATCGATGAATTTCCGTCTGATTGACGAACATGGACGCCAGCTCGAGGTAGAGCGCAACTTAGCTCGCTTACGATCGGAATACGGTCAGACTGCTCGCAATGCCTTCCAAGCCATTGCCCAGGAGACTGCCCAGATTGAGTTGGGCGTTGAACCACCGGCGAGCGAAAAATCTAAACCTAATGCAAACGGAGGTGCGAATACCGCCGATACCACTCGTAAGGTAGAGCAGGGCGGCTATCGCGCTTGGGAGTTTGGCGAGTTGCCAGAAACATTAGAGATTCAAAAGGGGAATAAAACTCTGTTTGGTTACCCCGCCCTAGTAGATCGCGTTGACTTTTGTGATCTTGAGGTATTTGATGATTTAGAAGAAGCTCGTAAACAGCATGCTTTAGGACTACGTCGCTTATTTGCTCTGAGCAATAAAGACACGCTCAAGGCCCTACAAAAACAATTGCCCGGTATACGTGAATTGGGTTTGCTATTTATCAATGTGGGATCGGTGGAGGGCTTGATTGATCAGATTCTGAATATTGCCCTTGAGCGTGCTTTTATGACCGAGCAACTTCCGGCAAATGCAGAACAATTTACCGAGCGTCTACAAGCTGGAAAACCGAGATTGGCACTTATTGCCCAAGAGATTTCTCGCCACGCATTAAATGCATTGCAAGCCCATGCCGATTTGCAGAAAAAGATTGCGAGTGCAAAAGCGGCTTCGCCAAGTGCCTACACCGATATACAGGTACAGATACAGGGATTAATCTTTCCTAAGTTTGTGGCGGAGATACCGTACTCCCAATTGGTGCATCTGCCACGCTACTTAAAAGCAATTGCAATGCGGATTGATAAATTACGATCAAACCCTAGTCGTGATGCCCAATGTCAAAAGGATTGGGAATCGGTTGCTCGTCCTTGGCAAAAACTGATGCAGGGTAACAGGGGATCTGCCTCTTATGCGATGGCCGAGGATCAGGCTTTAACGGATTTTCGTTGGCAGTTGGAGGAGTTGAGGGTGGCTTTGTATGCTCAAGAGCTCAAAACCCCAACCCCCATGTCCTTAAAGCGGCTCGAAAAGGTTTTAGCAAGCTTGCGCTAGGTCAAATCCAAAGCATATCCACTGGATTTGGAGGCCTATTCAATCTCCCCAATTGCTTACAATGGAGGGATGTACAAATTTATCAAGATTAGAGGTTTTCGCACAATCGCGACCTCTGCATTATTGGCACTTCTGGTTGCCAATCAAACTGCTCTTGGGCAAACTACTAGCCCCGTAGCCTCAGCAACTCCTGCAAATCAACCCAAGTTGGCGGTGATTCTGAATTCTGGTTCTGCATCTGTCAGTTTGATTGATATGAACACGCGTGAGGTTATTAAAACAATCCCGGTTGGCAAGGAACCTCATCACCTCATGATGACCCCTGATCAAAAATCGCTATTGATTGCCAATGCTGCAGGCAATGATGTTGTGTTGATGAATCCAACCACGGGTGAGTTAACCGGCAAGATTCCGAACATTATTGATCCATACCAAATCGGTTACTCCCCAAACCACAAATGGTTTATAGCTAATGGCAATCGCCTGGATCGAGTGGATATTTATGCTGCCGATAGTGCAAATCTTAAATTAGCTAAGACCGTAAAGCTAGGTAAGACACCTAGTCATATTGCTTTTACATCGGATAGCAAAATCGCATTTATTACTTTGCAAGACTCTAGTGAGCTTGCCGCAATTGATCTCGAAACACAAAATGTATTGTGGGTAATGCCCACAGGTAAAGTGCCTGCTGGTTTGTGGATGACGCCCGGCGATCAATACCTCTTAGTGGGTATTACGGGCGAAGACTATGTTCAGGTGATTGATTGGAAAAATCGCAAAGAAGTAAAGCGCATCCCTACAGGGAAGGGTGCCCATAACTTCCGTCCTTTAGGGGACAAAAAGCATGTATTTGTAAGCAACCGCATTGCTTCTACGATCAGCTTGATCAACATGCAAACCCTGGAGAAGGTGGGCGATATCACTGGACTGCCAGCTGGTCCAGACGATATGGAAATTACTCCAGATGGTAAAACGATGTGGGTTACTTTCCGCTTTTCCAAAAAGGTTGGGGTAATAGATATCCCAACAATGAAGTTGGTAACAGTGATTCCGGTTGGTAAGTCACCACATGGTGTGTTTTTCACTCCAAGGGCTGGATGGGAATAATTAATATCATGAAGCGCCTAAGTCCTAACGCATTCATTCGTATCGCAGCCGTGCTTATGCTCGGCTGTTTTTCATTGGGCGCCAATGCTCAAGCCACAGAATGTAGCAAGAAGGTCTACCTCACCTTCGATACTGGCAATATGTCAGTGGCTGAAAAAGTGGCTGAGATTCTCAAGCGGCAAAACGTAAAGGCTACTTTTTTCCTTGCCAATGAAAAAACCTATCGCGGTGACTTTGCTTTAGATGATTCTTGGAAACCCTTTTGGCAGCAATTAGCAAAGGAAGGCAATCATTTTGGTAGTCATACCTACGACCATGATTACTTTGTAAAGGATGGCCCTAAGGGGCAGGTTTTTGAGAGGCCGCAATTTGGTCCAAAGGCAGGAGAAACTGTTTTGTATAACGAGGCGGCAATGTGTAAGCAGATTCGTCGGGTTGATCAGCGCTTTCAAGAAATGACAAATCAGCCGCTGCAGAAAATCTGGCGTGCTCCCGGAGGTAAAACTTCGCCTACCTTGATTCGAATGGGTGATATGTGCGGCTATCAGCATATTGGCTGGGCACCTGCTGGTTTCTTAGGTGATGAGTTGAGCTCCGAGAAGCATCCCAATCATGTGCTTTTGGAAAAAGCGAGCGGGGGTGTAAAAGATGGCGATATCACCATGGCTCACTTAGGAATTTGGTCTAGAAAAGATCCATGGGCACCTGCGGTTTTGGAGCAGTTGATTGTTAACCTAAAGGGTCGTGGTTTCTGTTTTGGGCTACTACCCAAAGATTCTGCAAATCAGTCAAAATAAAGCATGGACCTCACTACCGTCACCTCCATGATTGCGAATGCTTATGCCAGCGTTCAGGAGTTTCTGTTTTCCAATATGGTGGGTCCGATTCTGTACCAATTCGATTTAATGTCTTGGGCCGAGGACGTATTTGATGGGATCGATTGGTTCTTGTTTGGTTGTGTTCAGCTCTTCTTAATTCTGGTTGTATTAAGAACGTGGGAGCGCCTAGCCCCAGCGGAAAAGCAAGAGCGTTTTTCAAAGTCGAGTAGGGCGGATGTCCTCTATACCTTGTTTCATCGCTTAGGAATATTTCATGGCTTGATTTTTATATGCCTATCTGGATTCTTTTTCGAGATTGATTCCATCCTGCATGATTTCCGTTTTGATCGCCTGAATGTAGAGTCCTGGTGGCCTGGTGTGACATCAGTTCCCGTTGTTAGCTTCTTGATCTATCTCATCCTTCTGGACTTTATAGATTACCTTTACCATCGCGCATCACATGCATTTAATTGGTGGTGGCAATTACATGCCTTGCACCATAGTCAAACAGTAATGACTGCCTGGTCAGATAATCGTAATAACATTCTCGACGACATCATGCGTGCAACCCTCATGGCTTTCTTTGCGCTGTTGTTTGGCGTATCTCCAGGACAATTCATCATGTTGATTGCGCTAAGCCAATTTATTCAAAGTTGGCAGCATGCCAATATTAAGGTTCACTTAGGGTCTGCTAAGTACTTATTGGTATCCCCAATGTTTCACCGTATGCATCATGCCGTGGGCTATGGTCATGAGGCTATAGGAAAACCCGGCGTATTGGGCGGTTGTAATTTTGGTATTTTATTTCCGTGGTGGGATATGTTATTCGGAACCGCCATCTTCACTAAAGAGATCTATCCTACGGGAGTCAGAAATTTAACTGTTTCAGAAAATATTTTCGCTCAACAATGGCAAAGCTTGGTTCGTGCCGCTAAAGAATTCAAGCCTAAGTAGACTAAAGGTCTGCGGGCAATAGGAGTTGTATGATTGGATTACCGCAAGTATTTAAATCATTTGGGATGGCTTTAGTTGGAACCATGCATCCGCGAATGTTATGGCTTAGCTTTAGGCCTTTCTTGATCGTCTCAGTTTTGTGGGGTTGCCTCATTTGGCTCACATGGACGCCAGCTTTAGAGACATTAGGTGTCTTTCTAACAACTTCTGTCTTTACCAGCTGGATACAAGAGGGTTTAGTTTGGGCGGGTTTTGAAAATGCTAGGGCATGGATCGCGCCATTATTTTTTGTCATGCTCATCATCCCCTTGATTACGATTAGCTTGTTAGTCTTCATCGCGTTTTCAACGGTACCTGCGATTGTGAAGATCGCCTCTAGGCAATCACAATTTCAAAATCTGGAGTGTAAGAAGGGTGGTGGCTTCTTTGGTAGTTTGATCTACAGCCTATGGTCAGCCCTCATTTGTCTCGCGTTGGTGATGCTCACCTTGCCTGTTTGGTGGGTTCCTCCTCTTGTGGCTGTCTTGCCTCCATTGCTATGGGGATGGTTAACGATGCGCCTGATGTCGTATGACGTTCTGGCAAAGCATGCCAGCTCAGAAGAGCGGGATCTCCTGCTGCAAAGGTATCGTTGGCCATTGTTCTGTATGGGTATTGCATCCGGGATGTTGGGTGCAGTGCCAACTTTCTTTTGGGCTACCTCCGCATTAGCGTTAGTTTTGTTTCCAATAGTGAGCTTTATCGCTCTTTGGATTTATTCTCTGATTTTTGTGTTTGCTGCTTTATGGTTTAGCTACTTCTTATTAGATGCGCTCAAGCAATTGAGGGAAGAAGAGTTGGACCAGGCGCTCACAGTGCAATCGCGTATTGTTGATATGGAACTGCCTTACCATGGTTGATGCAATGAAAAAAGTTGAAATAGAAGTGCCGAGCAAAGCCCAGCGTCGCTTTGGTTTAATCGTGATTGGCGATGAGATCTTGTCAGGCCGTCGACAAGATAAACATATGAGTAAGCTCATCGAGTTGCTTAATGAGCGCGGCCTCAGTCTTGCATGGGCTAAATACGTTGCCGATGATCCTGAGCAAATTACTGCAACACTCAAAGATAGTTTTGCAAGTGGCGATGTCGTCTTTAGTACTGGTGGCATTGGCGCGACGCCAGATGATCACACCCGTCAATGCGCGGCACTTGCGCTTGGTACGAAAACGCAATTACATCCAACTGCGCAAGAATTGATTGCTGGTCGCATTCAGTCAATGGCTGAAGGTGATCCCATCAAGTCGGATTTAAGTACTCCAGAAAACCAGCATCGCTTCAAGATGGGGGAGTTTCCGATTGGTAGTGAAATTATTCCCAATCCCTATAACCAGATTCCCGGCTTTCGGATTCAGGAACATCATTTTGTTCCGGGCTTTCCGGTAATGGCTGCACCCATGATGGCTTGGTGCTTGGACACTTATTACAAAGACCTTTTCCATCAAGAAAATTGGGCTGAGCAAAGTTTTATCGTACCCAAGGGAATTGAATCGACCTTAACCCCCTTGATGGAGCGTATAGAGGCCAATTTTCCGGGGGTGAAGGTATTTAGCCTTCCATCCGTAGGCGATTCCTCTAGGGGTGGTGTATATGCCCAGCGCCATATTGAGCTGGGCATTAAGGGCAACGCCAACCTTCTTGAAAGCGCTTGGATTGCTTTGAGAGCGGGTACAGAAGAGTTGGGTTACGAAATCCACGATATCAGCTAAGCTATTTGCACTAAAAAAGTGCAAATAGAGATATTTGAGCTTATATGAGGGGTATTTCAGCACTTAAACAGTGCAATAATGAGTGCTCCCGTTTGTTTGCTTCAGTAAATTACATACATCCAGTAGGCATGTTTGGTGCCTGGAATGAACAAGGGTGTATGCCTTAAGTTTTGATTCCGAATTTAGTTAATAGAGGAGATTTGCATGACGAAGACCGTCGCTGATGTGATGAAGTTGGTTAAAGAGAAAGAATGTACTTTCGTTGATTTCCGCTTTGTGGATACAAAGGGTAAAGAACAACACACGACAGTTCCTATCTCTGCTTTTGACGAAGATAAATTTGAGAGCGGTCATGCATTTGACGGTTCCTCTATCGCTGGTTGGAAGGGTATTGAAGCTTCAGATATGTTGCTCAAACCAGATCCAACAGCTGCTTACATCGATCCATTTTATGAAGAGCCAACTTTGGTTCTCACATGTGACGTTATCGAGCCAGCTGATGGCAAAGGTTACGATCGCGATCCACGTTCTATCGCTAAGCGCGCTGAAGCGTATTTGAAGAGTACCGGCTTAGGTGACGCTGCTTACTTTGGTCCAGAGCCAGAGTTTTTCATTTTTGATGGTGTGCGTTGGGGTGCCGATATGCAGGGTTGCTTCGTGAAGATTGATTCCGAAGAGGCTCCATGGTCATCTGGTGCAGAAATCGAAGGTGGTAATACTGGTCACCGTCCAGGTAAAAAAGGCGGTTACTTCCCAGTTGCTCCTGTAGATACATTCCAGGACATGCGTTCTGAAATGTGTTTGATTCTTGAATCATTGGGTATTCCAGTTGAAGTTCATCACCATGAAGTTGCTGGCCAAGGCCAAAACGAATTGGGCACTAAGTTCAGCACATTGACTCAACGCGCTGACTGGACTATCTGGCAGAAGTATGTCATTCATAACGTTGCTCATGCTTATGGCAAGACAGCAACTTTCATGCCTAAGCCAGTAGTTGGCGATAACGGTTCTGGTATGCACGTTCACCAATCCGTTTGGAAGAACGGTGAGAACTTGTTTGCTGGTAACGGTTATGCAGGTTTGTCAGAGTTTGCATTGTTCTACATTGGCGGCATCATCAAGCACGCTAAAGCATTGAATGCAATTACCAACCCAGGTACAAACTCATACAAGCGTTTGGTTCCAGGCTTTGAGGCTCCGGTGAAATTGGCTTACTCAGCACGTAACCGTTCTGCTTCAATTCGTATTCCACACGTTCCTAATCCTAAGGGTCGTCGTATTGAAACTCGTTTCCCAGATCCATTGGCTAACCCATACCTCTGCTTCTCAGCATTGCTGATGGCTGGTTTGGATGGGGTGCAGAATAAGATTCATCCAGGCGAAGCTGCTGACAAGAACTTGTATGACTTGCCACCAGAAGAAGATGCAAAGATTCCAACCGTTTGCGCGAGCTTGGAAGAGGCATTGGACGCATTGAAGAAAGATCACGAGTTCTTGACTCGCGGTGGAGTATTTACTGAATCTATGATTGATGCATATATCAATTTGAAGATGGAAGATGTCACACGTTTCCGTATGACTACTCATCCAATCGAATTTGATATGTACTACTCCCTGTAAGCGAAGGAGAGAACTTGAGCGCAGGTCTGTTGCGCAATTCGTTCAAGGGAGCAGCTTCGGCTGCTCCTTTTTTTCCGACATTGCTTGATCAGATGCCCAATGCCATCGTGGTATTTGAGGCTGAGACCCAACAATTGGTGTACGTGAACCCGGCTGCTGAGTCAGCCTTGGATCTCTCGCGTAAATCACTTGAGGGTCAATCTGTGCATCATTTATTTGGCGATAACTTAGCATTAAGTGACATGATTTCTGAGGTGAAACAGGGTCATGTATTGGCCCAACGCCAAGAAATGGTTTTGCATTCATTGCCGGGCAGCATTCATCAAGATTCCATGCCGGCACACGTAGTGGTTGCAGCTTTGGAGGATCCCGCACTGATCATGATGGAGTGGTTTCCGATCGATCAACAGTTGCGTAGTGAGCGTGATGAACGCGTCACGCAGCAAGTTGAGGCAAATAAACAATTAATGCGTAATTTGGCGCATGAGATTAAAAACCCATTGGGCGGTATTCGTGGGGCAGCTCAGCTATTAGAGTTTGAGTTACCTGACAAAGGCTTGCGCGAGTACACGCAAGTCATTATTAAAGAGTCAGATCGTTTGCAGACTTTGGTTGATCGTCTCTTAGCGCCGCATCGCAAAGCGCATGTGATGGAATCCTTCAATGTGCACGAAGCATTAGAGCGCGTGCGTAGTCTAGTGTTGGCAGAGTTTCCAAAAGGTTTACGAATTATTCGCAACTACGACACAAGTCTTCCTGATGTACTTGGTGACCGCGAACAATTGATTCAGGCAACTTTAAATATTGTGCATAACGCTGCACAAGCGCTTTCAGAAGAGATTGGCAGTGGTATTGCACAAATTGAACTGAAGACCCGTGTGGCACGTTCCGTTACGATTGCAAAGCATCGTTACAAATTGGCAATGGATCTGCATGTGATTGACAACGGGCCCGGCATTCCAGAAGAAATTATTGAGCGCATCTTCTTCCCACTAGTTTCGGGAAGGGAGGGCGGCAGTGGTCTTGGCCTTACCCTAGCGCAAACCTTTGTACAGCAGCATCAGGGATCTATTGCTTGTAATAGCCGTCCAGGGCGCACCGATTTTCATATTCAAATTCCATACCGTAGGCAGGAGAAAGCATCATGAAACCAATTTGGATCGTTGACGATGATCAATCTATTCGTTGGGTCTTAGAAAAAGCTCTAGCGCGTGAAAATATTCCGCATAAGAGCTTCTCTAATCCAAATGATGTGCTCAATGCTCTCGAAAAAGAATCTCCTCAGGTGCTGATTTCTGATATCCGTATGCCACGTGGTAATGGCTTGGATTTATTGCAGCACGTGAAAGCAAGTCACCCGAATTTACCGGTCATCATCATGACGGCATATTCTGATTTAGATTCTGCCGTCTCCTCATTTCAAGGTGGCGCCTTTGAATATCTCACCAAACCTTTTGATGTCGAAAAGGCGATTGAATTAATTCATCGTGCGGTAGAGCAGGGTATTCGTAATGACTCTGGTGCGAAAGAGTTAACTGCGTGGAGGCAAGACGCCACTGAGATTATTGGGCAAGCACCAGCAATGCAGGAAATTTTCCGCGCGATTGGGCGCTTAGCGCAATCTAACGCCACGGTACTCATTACTGGTGAGTCTGGTACAGGCAAAGAGTTGGTTGCCCATGCCTTGCATAAGCATAGCCCTTGCGCCAAAGGTCCGTTTATCTCCTTAAGTACTTCAGCTGTGCCAAAGGATTTATTGGAGTCAGAGTTATTTGGTCATGAGCGCGGTGCTTTCCCGGGTGCGCAGACTTTGCGCCGAGGTCGTTTTGAGCAGGCTGACGGCGGCACTCTATTCTTGGGTGAGGTAGGAGACTTGCCATTTGATCTTCAAACCCGTTTACTCCGCGTTCTGACTGACGGACATTTTTATCGCATCGGTGGACATGATCCGATTAAGGCAAATGTTCGGATCATTGCTTCGACACATCAAAATCTGGATGCTAGGGTAGCTGCTGGGTTCTTCCGGGAAGACTTGTTGCATCGCCTGAATGTGATTCGTTTGCGTATGCCTTCATTACATGAGCGTAGTGAAGACATTCCAATGTTAGCTAGACATTTTATGTTGAGCTGCGCCAAGTCTTTGGGCGTTGAACCTAAAAAATTGTCAGATGAAGTCTTAAAAGAAATGAGCGCAATGCCTTTTCCAGGAAACGTACGTCAATTAGAGAACTTATGTCACTGGTTAACAGTCATGACGTCTGCAAACGTCATCGGTGTAAGCGATCTTCCAGCTGACATTGTTTCGGAAGCGAGTGAACAACCCATCGTTATTCACGGCGAGTCTTCGCCAAGTAATCCCGTTGCTGCCAAGGTTCCTGTAGGTGACTGGGAGAATGGTTTGGGTCGCCTGGCTGTCAAGATGTTGCAAGATGGTGATAAAGAAGTTTTTGATGCCTTGACCGCACGTTTTGAAAAGGCGGTATTGCAGGCAGCTTTAGAAGTTACTCGTGGCAGAAGAGTAGAGGCTGCTCAGCGTCTAGGTATTGGACGTAATACGATTACTCGTAAGTTGCAAGAGCTCGGTATTGATGACTGATTCGGTTCGAATAGCCGCGTGGAATGTGAACTCCTTAAAGGTTCGCCTTCCACAAGTGCTTCGTTGGTTGCAGGATCAGGAAAGCAAGAAACAGCCGATTGATGCGCTTTGCTTGCAAGAGCTTAAGCTTACGGATGATAAGTACCCCCATAAAGAGCTGGAAGATGCGGGTTACCTCAGTTTGGCTGCTGGTCAAAAGACTTATAACGGCGTTGCGATCATCTTGCGTAAAGCGGCACTCGCACCTATCGCTTCAGATATAGAAACAGCCTTTCTGAAGCCCACTAGAAACATACCCAACTACGAAGATGAGCAGCAGCGCATCCTCGCGGCGACAGTGTGCTTTGCTGGTACGAAACCGATGAGGCTGGTATCAGCCTATTTTCCAAATGGGCAATCGCCCGATAGCGACAAGTTCCAATACAAACTAGGCTGGTTGAAGGCATTGCAAACTTGGTTAACAGAAGAACTCCAACAGAATGAACGCTTGGCACTCTTGGGTGACTTCAATATTGCTCCGGCAGATGAAGATGTTCATGACCCTAAGGCATGGGAGGGGCAGAACCTAGTTTCACCACCAGAGCGTGAAGCATTTCAAGATCTGATTAAGCTTGGACTCCATGATTCATTCAGAATGTTTGAGCAGGCACCAAAAACCTTTAGTTGGTGGGATTACCGCATGATGGGTTTCAGAAGAAATGCCGGCATGCGCATTGATCACATTTTGTTGAGTGAGGCGCTCAAGGGAAGATGTAGTGCTAGCACGGTAGATAAAGTGCCTAGAGCCTGGGAGCAGCCTTCGGACCACGCTCCGGTGATTGCGCAGATCCAAAAGTCTTAATCCGCAGGCCTAGGGCTTACACTAGCCCAGCATTCTGAATCTTGCTTTATCCTTATGATTAGTATCGATAATTTCCGCCCTTAGACAAGGCAATCAGTTTAAAAATTAAGCTCTTGAATGCCATTACCTAGAAACACGATTACCCATGCACTCATAATTTCTGGCACCTTGATGCTTGCCGGTTGCATGATGGTTGGCCCAGATTTTGCAAGACCCCCTGTTAAGGCAGTGGATCAATATAAGCCCACAGCTCAAACGGAATTTACCGAATCTTTGGGTGAAAACTCAAACAAGATTCTGGACCCAGTGGAGTGGTGGAAAAGCTTTAATGATCCGACTCTCAATGTCTTATTAAAGCAAGCGACAGCCCAAAACCTTACTTTGCAACAAACTGCGCTACGGATATACCAACTGCAGGCACAACTGGGTGTGAGTGATGCCGCATTATTACCAACTCTTAATTTAAGTGCTTCCTATTCCAACAATCGAAATAGCGCAATACAAGAGGCGATTAATGATTCCAATAATCTGGTCTCTAAAAATGCCTTAGTTCAAATGAGTTGGGAGATTGATTTTTGGGGCAAGAATCGTCGTGGAATCCAAAGTTCATTGACCTCATATTTATCGGGGGTTGCAGCCTTCTACTCGGCAGATGTGTCTTTAACTGCAGATGTTGCGAATACTTACATCAATATCCGCAACTATGAGGAGCTGATCATGGTTGCTAAAACCAATCTAGCTTTGCAAAAAGAAAGTTTACGTATTGCAGGCGCGCGCTTTAAATACGGTGCCACCTCGATGTTGGATCTGAGTCAGGCGCAAGCCCAGTATGAGCAGACAAAGGCGCAGATTCCGGCTTTGATCGCGAATTTAAAGAAAAACCAGCATGCCATGAGTATTTTGCTAGGCGAGCCTCCCGAGTACTATGAAAAGACTTACGGAAATACTAAGGGAAGTCTGAAGCCTCCATCTGAGCTTGGCGTTGGTATGCCAAGGGATTTATTACGTCGTCGCCCAGATGTTCTGCAGGCCGAATTTGATGCCGCCTCTAAATCCGCCTTAATTGGCGTAAGCAAGGCGCAACTGTTCCCAACATTTACCTTAGGTGGCATCTTTGGTTATGCCACCTCAAATTACGGAACTTTATCCTCTGCCAATTTATTTAGTTGGGGCAACAACTCTTCTGGGGTAAATGCCGGACTTTACTTGCCGCTGTTTTATAGAGGCGCAATTGTGGATCAAGTCCGCGTGCAGGACGCTATTTTCCAGCAGAGTCTGTTGGCCTATCAAAATCAAGTCTTGAATGCCCAGAAGGAAGTTGAAGATTCGCTCATTACTATCTCGACCACTAAAAGTTCAAAAGAAGATTTAACCCGCGGTGTGATTGCGGCACAAAGTGCTGCAGATTTAGCTCTTGAGCGTTATAAGGCTGGGCAGAATGATTACACCACGGTGATTACTGCTCAACAGAATCTATTAAATATCCAAAACTCCTTAGTCCAAACTTCATCAAATGAGCTTATTGGATATGTAGGCGCATTTAAAGCGCTTGGTGGCGGTTGGGCTGCGGACATGAGTCCTCCCAAGTTGCCAGACCAGATGATTGCCGATATGGCTGATCGCACTGATTGGGGCTCTGTTCTCACCAGGACAGGTGATCCATTAACGGTGAAGGCTGGCAAGTTTTTGGTAGATGCCCCTGATCCATCAAAGCCCGCACAAACTACAGTGCCGGCTACTTTAAATACACCATTAAATATAACGACTCCGCCGACCCAGGGAAGTGCTGCGCCATGAAAGATCTATTAATAAAAGCCAAACTTTTGCTGATGCCCTTGTGGGGGAAGCTTATAACTCTATGGGACTCGCTCTTAGGAAAATGGAATGCATTCCTAGTAAAGCTAAGCACGGTTGAGATTCCTATTCTCAAGAAGAAACTTTCACCACGCACAATTGGAGTTTCTTTATTTGTTCTCGTTGCTTTGATTGCGCTGATTTGCTTGAAGTCTTGTGGCAAAGAAATTAAGCAGACCCCAATTCCAGTGACAACCGCTCAACCACTGTCTCAAGAGATCCGCAGTTTTGCGACCTTTGATGGTCTGGTGGACCCATACCTCACAGTGAACTTGGATGCGCGCGTTAAGGGCTACCTTACTAAGATTGGTTTTGCTGACGGAGCGATGGTGAAGAAGGGCGATCTTCTGTTTGTCATTGAGCAAGACCAATATATACAAGAGGTGAAATTAAAGCAGGCAATTTATACCGAGGCGAAGCTTGAGTATGGCCGTCAAAAATCTTTGCTCAAAGAGAATGCAACCTCTCAAGCTGCCGTTGATAAGGCTTTATCGCAATACCAGCAATCGGAGGCTAATTTAACGCTCGCAAAGATTAATTTGGGCTATACCGAAATCAGGGCGCCTTTTGATGGGCTCATGGGAAGGCACTTATTGGATGTCGGTACCTATTTAGATTCCACTACAAAGGGTGTGCAACTCTCTACTATTCAGCAAATCTCACCTATTTATGTGTACTTCTCTATTAATGAGAGGGATTACTTAAAGTTTCAAAAGAGTCAAGATGCAAACGCAGAACGTAAGTCTGAAGTAAATACCTTGCCTATCTATGCCGGTCTTCAAGGCGAGGTTGGATATCCTTTTGAAGGTGTTTTGGATTACGCCGCTAATTTGATTTCTACAGAGACTGGGTCCTTGCAATTGCGGGCAATCTTCAAAAATGAGAACTACCAATTAATTCCGGGTTTATATGCTCGGGTTATGGCTCAGTATGGCGCGCCAAGGCAGGCTTTACTGCTACCTAAGACTGCTGTAATGACGGATCAGGTGGGTGATTATGTTTTTGTTTTGGATAATGCCATGCGAGCGCAACGTCAAGACATTAGCTTAGGTCAGCGCTTTGAGAAGTATGTCGAGATCAGCAAAGGATTGATGCCAGATAGCAAGGTGGTTATTAATGGGTTTATTAATCTAAGCATTAACCAAATTGCTAACCCAACACAGGTTACGCTTGAGGCAATGCCAGCTCGATAATCATGCTCTCTAAATTTTTTATCGAACGGCCGGTACTGGCCAATGTGATTGCTCTGGTCATGCTATTGATTGGAGCGGTATCCATTAATAGCTTGCCGATTGCTCAGTACCCAAATATCGTTCCACCCACGATTCAGGTAACAGCACGATATCCAGGTGCAAGCGCCACGCTTGTACAGCAGTTAGTAGCGAGTAATATTGAAACTCAGGTGAATGGTGTTGATGGCATGCTCTACATGGAGTCCGCATCCACCAATGACGGAAACTATACCCTTACCGTTACTTTTAAGGTGGGTACGAACCCTGATTTAGCTCAGGTCAATGTGCAAAACCGAGTGGCTATTGCGCTTCCTTCCTTACCGCAGGCAGTTCAAAAACAGGGCGTCACAACCAAAACACAATCAACTGCCATTCTGCAGTTCGTAACCCTGACTTCATCTAATCCGGAGCATGACGGCTTATTTTTAAGTAACTTGGCAAATCTCAAGTTACAGCAACGCTTAGCGCGATTACCGGGCGTAGCTGCTGCCAACGTCTTTGGTGTGGGCAATTACAGTATGCGAGTTTGGCTTGACCCAGCCCAACTCAAGATGCGCAATCTAACTCCAAGTGATGTGATTGCCGTCATTAATCGGCAAAACGTCTTGCTCACGGCGGGTCAAATTGGCGCCCCACCAACACCGCTGGGTCAAGATTTTCAGCTGACACTCAATGTCACTAGTGCTATGACAACGCCTGAGCAGTTCGGCAGAATTGTTGTCAAGGCTGGTAACAAGGCTGAAATCACGTACTTGCGTGATATCGCCAGAATAGAAATGGGTAGTCAGAACTACAGTCAGCTCTTTAAGATTGATGACAAACCTGCAGGTGGCATAGCTATTTACCAAATGCCGGGCGCCAATGCGATTGCTACCGCACAAGCAGTTCAGGATGAGATGAAGAGTATTGCCAAGACGCTTCCAAAGGAAGTGACTTGGGCCATTCCATTTGATACCACGATGTTTGTTAAGGCCTCTATTCATGAGGTTTATAAAACCCTCTACGAGGCGGGCATCTTAGTTTTACTCGTAATCATGATTTTCTTGCAGAACTGGCGTGCCACGCTGGTACCTGCAACAACAGTGCCTGTCACGATTATTGGCGCATTTGCTTGTATGGCCGCACTTGGTTTCTCTATCAACTTGCTGACCTTGTTCGCGATCGTTTTATGTATCGGCATTGTGGTCGATGATGCGATTGTGGTGGTTGAGGCGGTTTCCAAGAAGGTAGAAGGGGGCGAGGATCCAAAGCAGGGTGCAATTGATGCCATGACTGCTTTGATGGGCCCGATTATTGGTATTACCTTGGTCTTGATGGCCGTGTTTATTCCTGCTTCGTTTATTGCTGGAATTACCGGACAAATGTATCGACAGTTTGCTTTGGTAATTGCAGCAACTGCTTTGATTAGCGGTATCAATGCGATTACTCTGAAGCCAACCCAGTCAGCGCAGTATCTCAAGCCGATTGACCCTAACAAGGTTAAAAATAAGCTCTATCAAAAATTTGATTTGTATTTCAATCGCTTAGCCACTTGGTATGGACACAAAATTGAAGGCTTGATGAAGAATCGAGCTAAAGCATCGATGGTGGGCATTGTGATTATTGCCGCCTCTCTCATCGGCTTGATGTTTGTACCATCTGGCTTTATTCCAAACGAAGACCAAGGCTATTTGGTGGTTTCAACTACCTTGCCTGATGCAGCCTCTTTGCAGCGGACCGAGGATGGGATGAAAAAAGCAGTTGATGTCATCAAGAAGGTTCCTGGTGTTGACACGGTTGTGGTGATCGGCGGCATTAACTTACTTAACAACAGTAGCTCCCAATCCAATGCGGGCGGCTTATACGTCATCATGAAGAAATGGGAAGAGCGGGGCAAAGGTGAGGGCCTGCGTGATATCTATAACAATATGAATCAAGGCCTTAAGCAAGTTCAAGAGCTTAAGTCTTTTGTGCTCTTGCCGCCAGCCATTCCGGGCTTAGGTCTATCGGGTGGTTTTGAGATGAGACTGATGTTGACGGATGGCAGTAACAATTTTGCTAAGTTAGATGCTGCCGCTAAGACCTTTATTGCTGAGGCGCAAAAGCATCCAGAGATCATGATGATCTTTACGCCATTCCAAAATAATGTTCCGCAACTCCAACTCACCTTCAATGTAGGTAGGGCTGAAACTTTTGGCGTTGATATTGGGGATGCTTACGATGTATTGCAATCCTATCTTGGATCCTCTTACGTCAATCAATTCTTCAAATACGGCCAAACCTACCAAGTGTATGTTCAGGCTGATGGTAAGTACCGCAATGCTATAGAGCAGGTGAATCGACTCTATGTAAAAAATAAGAGTGGCAATATGGTTCCGCTTGGATCCTTCATTGATGTCAAAGACACTACTGGACCTGCGTTTGCTTCACAGTTCCAGCTTTATCCTTCTGCTGCTGTTCTGGGTGCTGCCAATGATGGCTATAGCTCTGGACAGGCGATGAAGGTACTGGCGCAGGTAGCCGCCAAGACTTTGCCAGATGGTGTCGCGTACCAGTGGGCTGGCATGTCTTATCAAGAAGATTTAGTTGGAAATACCGTGATCTTGATTTTTGCGCTATCCATCTTGTTGGTGTACTTAGTACTCGCTGCTCAATATGAAACATGGATAGCGCCGCTAGCTGTTTTGACTGCAGTACCGCTTTCTTTATCCGGAACTGTATTAGCCTTATTGCTAACAGGCCTGCCAAATAATATTTATGTTCAGATTGGCCTAGTGTTAATGATTGCGCTCTCATGTAAAAACTCGATTTTGATTGTTGAGGTTGCCATTGAGTGCAGACATAAGGGTATGAGTTTTGTTGATGCTGCTCTAGAGGCTTCCAGAGAGCGCTTTAGGCCAATCGTCATGACATCGATTGCCTTTATTTTGGGTGTCATGCCTTTGCTTCTATCTACTGGTGCAGGTGCAGCAGCGCGTATCTCCTTAGGTATTACCGTATTTAGCGGCATGATTGCCTCTACCTGCCTTGCGGTGGCATTAGTACCGGTCTTCTATGTAGAAATCGAAACCTTCTTTGAGCGCCGCGCGAACAAGAAAGCGACCAAGGGTCAGTAATATAAACGAAGCAAATAGGATGTATTGCTGCCCACTGGATCTTACTGTTTAATGATATTTTTGGATCCTAACTTACCCATTTAAGCTATGAAAAAAATGACTCCTATTTCCACTTTAGTTTTAACGCTCGGCACTGCTTTAAGTATTCTTTCTACTGCCGTATATGCTGATCCGCCTGTTCCTCCTTTTTATGAGGAGGTTATCAAAATGAGTCCCGATGGTAAGCTCGGACAAATTCTGAAAAAGGAAAAAATTAAGACGTCTGTTCAGGGTGCTCAAGCTTGGAAGATTGCCTACGTCACATCTGATGTTGGCGGGCGTAAGCATCTTGCTACTGGCTTGGTAGTAGCCCCGATTGGCACTCCACCGAAAGAGGGTAGGCCTATCATGGCTTGGGGGCATGGGACTACTGGCGCTGCACAAAATTGCGGCCCTTCACAAGTTCTTAATCCAACAGCACCCCTCAATGAATACTTTTTAGTTGGCGGAAATTCTTGGACGGATTACGGCATCCCTAGTATTGAAGAATTTATCAAAGACGGATATGTAGTAGTTGCAACGGATTACCAAGGCCTGGGTGGTGGAGGCGAGCATCAATATGCTTTAGCAGCAACCAATGCCATGGATATGATTGATTCGGCTAGAGCTGCTAGTGCCTTAAAGGAGGCTGGCGCCGGTAAGAAGACGATTATCTATGGTTGGTCGCAGGGTGGTGGCGCTGTAGTTGCTGCAGCAAGCATGCCAGAATACATCTCCAAAAAGGGAACAATTGCCGATGGCATTGAGCTCGTTGGCGTGGTTGCCTTGGCTCCAGATGATATTGCCATCATGATGCCCAACTCAACAGTAGATGAAGTGAGCGCACAAAAATCATTAAGTGGAATCGTTAAGATGTTCACTGGCAATGTTTTTGATTTTTCACATATGGCAATGAGTATGTGGGGTGTGAGGGCTGGTAATCCAAATCTAAAACTCACCGATATCTTTACAACTGACGGCGCTAAAGTACTGGATGAGGTTATCCGAAACAAATGTATGCATGCTGTGGCAGATACACTGAATTTCAATTACAGCAGCCAATACAAAACATTATTAAAAGATCAATTCACCAATTCTCTTGAGTGGACAAAAGCCATGGTCAAGGGCAGCGTGAATCCTGAAAAACCTATTGCACCGGTAGTGATTTATTGGGGTAATAAGGACACCACGAATCCCCCAATCATGGGTAAGCTCTATCAGGAGCAGATGTGTAAATTAGGAGGCAATGTTAATAGGGTTGAGTTGCCGGGCGACAACACTCATTTCACAACTCCTGGATCTTCCAAGCAGCTCTACCTACCCTGGATTAAAGATCGCTTGGCCGGCAAGCCTGCTATCAATAATTGCGCACAGGCAGCTCAGCTAGCAAGTTAAAAGATTCTTGGCGATATAAAAAAACCACCTTTGGGTGGTTTTTCTTTGACTGTCAAATAATGCGCCAATATGATCCTTGACCAAGGTCGAGTAATGAGACATTCTCGATTAGCGCTATATTGAAATGCTAGTATGACTCTTTAAAACCAATCCAACCTAGGACTTTATGATAGCTCTTAATAGCTCCCTAAGCGTTTTGACTACCGCTTTAATGCGAGGTATTAATTTAACGGTTGGCACACTTTTCATTTTTCTAAGCCTCAGCATTCCAGTGCAAGCCCAAGAAAAACCTGAAGTTAAGTATGCTCAAGTAGGAGATGTGAAATTAGCCTACTACCTAAAAGGCCAAGGGGACCCCATGCTCCTTATCATGGGCTATGCCGCCACCATGAGTGCTTGGGATCCAGCCCTGCTCGGTGAGTTGTCAAAGAATAACCAGCTGATCATTTTTGATAACCGCGGCGCTGGACTTTCTACCGACACTAAAGAAAACTACACAACCATCCCGCAAATGGCAGATGACGCCGCAGGCTTAGTTAAGGCACTGGGTTTTAAAAAGGTAAACGTGTTCTCGTGGTCAATGGGCGCACGAATTGGCCAGCAGCTAGTTATCAGACATCCAGAGTTGGTTAACAAAGTTATTCTGTGTGCCCCAAATCCCGGTGGAAAATATCAGATCGCTATTGATAAAAAGGTTGGGGAGGAGTTGAACAATCCAAGCCTTTCTCCTATGGAGAATTTCGAGTTGTTATTCCCAATTAGTCCTGAAGGCAAAGCAGCTGCCAAAGTTGTATACGGGAGATTTATGGTAGCAAAAGCTGCAGGAACCATACCTGATGATTTTGTAATCTCTAAAGAAGCTAAGGAGCGCCAAGTTCGTGCTCGTATCACTCTGTGGAATGCTGATAATCAGAACTACCAGGATTTGAAGAAAATTAAGGTGCCCGTTCTAGTTGCTGACGGTCGTGAGGATATTATCGATAACCCAAAAAACTCAGTTGTGATTGCCAATCAAATCCCCTTTGCTTGGTTGGCTTTTTATGAAGGCGGCCATGCATTCTTATTCCAAAGCTATAAGAAGCTTTCTGAAACTGTGAATGTATTTCTCCAAAAAGACTAGCTAGTTCTGTATTCCCAAAGTTAAAAGCCACTCATTGAGTGGCTTTTTCTTTAACTTCAAAGCTATTTGATGCTGCCGTCATGCAAATGGCACCTCAAGGTAAATTACTTAATTCGTCTTTAGGTTATCTAGCATCTGCAAAGATTCTTGGAGTTTAATGGGTTCCACTGGATTCCAGCCACGGTATGGTGATACGGCGATAAATAAAAATATTACTGCAGTCACAATACACAAAGAGGCTATAGATAAAGACACCTTCATTGCTTTAATGCTTCCCAGATGGACTATGCCCACTGATAACAGCAGCAAGAATGAGAAGACTGGTATGGATGGCCATTTTTTAAGGCTATCGTTATCGTATGCCAGTGATTGCCTCGCTTGCCGGTCATGGCGAATAGTGCCAATGGCTGTCAGGAGCTGGCTTTCAATGCCGCTACGTTGATTGGGCTGATAGGCGATGTCATTGATGATTTTATTTAAAGCTAAAAATTCAGGCGTTGAAATTCCACGTTTACTGGCATCTCTGTTTTCCATGGCAGGCCATTCTTTTTCGATGACTGCGGTCAGATAGTTTTTCATTCCGGAGATTATTTTTACCTGATCCTTCGCAGGAAGGACTGTCGCCGTACTTACTATGGTCTCGACTGCATTGGATTCGGTGATGACATTTGAGATGGCTGATTGATGATGCTCAAATGAGTAGCCCGCTAGAGTGGAGATCGCCAGACCGAAAATAAAGGAGGTAATGGAAAGAAAAGAGGGCACTACTGCATCTGAATCATGGAGCCATCGCGATATGGGCGAATCATTCAGCACCCAGTAAATTGCATAAGCTACGCCAGCTGTTATGAGCGTTGTTGCAGCAATTAAAATTAGTAATTCGGTGGTGAAGATGCTCATTGAATGCGTATAAATTAGTTATTTGAAATTGAAATCGCAAATCTCATTGTTAAGCGAGTCCACCATGTCTTAGCAGGGCATCGATACTTGGCTCTCTACCCCTAAAGGCTTTAAAAGATTCAGCCGCAGGGCGGCTGCCACCAACCTCTAAAATCTCTTCACGATAACGAGTACCTGTTTTCTCATCCAAGACGCTGCCAGTGAGTTTTGCTGCTTCCTCAAAGGCTGAGTAGACATCAGCAGATAACACTTCCGCCCACTTATAGCTGTAATAGCCGGCTGCATAACCACCAGCAAAGATATGACTAAAGGTATTGATCCAACGAGAGATGGCTGGCTGTGGAATAACGTTGAATTGATCAGCAATCGCTCTGGAAAGGTCCAATACTGCGTGACCTTGAGCATTTTTCGTATCAAAGCTCGCATGTAAGCGCCAGTCGGTGAGAGACATCACGATCTGACGCAGAGTCATATAACCGTTCTGGAAATTCTTAGCAGCGAGGATCTTGTCAAATAATTCACGTGGAAGAGGCTTGCCAGTTTCGGCATGTGCGGTCATCTTTTCTAGCACTTCCCACTCCCAGCAGAAGTTTTCCATAAACTGGCTCGGTAGCTCTACCGCATCCCATTCAACACCATTGATGCCTGAAACCCCTAAAGCGCTAACTTGAGTTAAAAGGTGGTGTAAACCATGGCCACTCTCATGAAAAAGGGTGATGACATCATCATGAGTAATAGTAGGCTGACGCAACACACCATCGACCTTGACTGGCGGCGCAAAGTTGCAAACTAAATAAGCAACGGGCACTTGAATTTCACCATTAGGTAAAACTCTACGACCACGGGCATCATCCATCCAAGCCCCGCCACGCTTGCCAGGACGAGCATAGGGATCCAGGTAGAAGTAGGCCACGATATTACCCTTGGCATTTTTCACGGAAAAGGATTGCACATCGGTATGCCAAGTTGGCAAATTTGCCGCTTCAATCTTGACGCCAAACAGAGTCTGAATGACTTGGAAGAGACCATCTAGCACCTTTGGTAGAGGGAAGTATTGCTTGAGCTCATTTTCCGAAAAGGAATAGCGTGCTTGCTTCAATCTTTCGGATGCAAAAGCAACATCCCATGGCTCTAAGCCATCAGCAATAGATAGCTCGGTCTTGGCAAACTCAGATAGCTCTTGCCAATCTTTTAATGCAAATGGTTTTGCTTTCTGCGCGAAGTTGGTCAGGAAGGAGTCGACTTCATCAACACTGCTAGCCATCTTTGGAGCCAAACTCAGTGCGGCATAGTTTTTGAAGCCGAGCATACGAGCTTCCTCATCGCGCAGCCTTAACTGATCGAGCATATTTTGAGCGTTGTCCCAATCCAATTTTCCCTTGGCGTATTGAGGTGCAAGCTCTGAAGCTCGCGTGACATAGGCCTCATACATCAAGCGACGCAGCGCCCGGTTTTCTGAATACTGCATAACGGGGTAATAAGAGGGGAAGTGCAGAGTAAAGGCCCAGCCCTGGAGGCTCTTCTGCTGGGCAGTATCTGCAGCAGCTGCAATGGCGTCCTCAGGCAACCCCACCAACTCAGCTTTATCAGTGATCAGATGAACAAAGCCATCGGTAGCATCTAGAACATGATCTGAAAAGGCTTTGCCTAAAGTTGCTTGCTCATCCTGAATTTGTGAAAAGCGGGGCTTGTCTGCTTCACTGAGTTCTGCTCCGCCCAGACGAAAATCTCGCAAGGAGTTTTCAATGACTTTCTTTTGAGCTGCACTTAATTTTGAAAAGTCAGGCGCTTTGCTGAGTTCTTTAAACTTTTTGTATAGCTCTAAATTTTGACTAAGGCTTGAGAAGAAAGCAGTGACCTTAGGTAACATCTCGCCATAGGCAGCGCGCAATTCTGGGGTATCGGCAACGCTATTAAGATGAGATATCACACCCCAGGATCTACCAAAAAATTCAGTAGCATCTTCTAGCGGTTCGGCGAGAGCATCCCAAGTAGATGGAGTACTTGGATTGACTGCTATATCTACTGCATCTTGTGCATGCTTGAGTAAATACTCAATCGCAGGTGCAATATGCTCTGGCTGTACTTCTGAGTAAGCTGCAATGCCACGCCCAAAAGTCACTAGAGGGTTATTTTGTAATTCTGCGGGGAGAGTGCTGGAGAGGGGTGTAGATGCGGATATATTCATCCCTCTAGCTTAATGGACTGGGAGCAATTTTGCCAAAAGTCCCAGTAATTCCTTAATGCTTGGCGGCTTTTTCAGCGGCTTCTAAGGTATTCATTAAGAGCATTGTGATGGTCATCGGGCCCACACCACCTGGAACCGGGGTAATCCAGCCAGCAACATACTTGGCAGTATCAAAATCTACGTCGCCACAGAGCTTGCCATCAGGCAGGCGATTAATACCTACGTCAATGACAACGGCGCCGTTTTTCACCATGTCACCACTAATCATTTTGGGTTTGCCGGTGGCAACCACCAAAATGTCGGCATCCTTGGTGTGATGTGCCAAGTCACGAGTCTTACTATTGCAAATGGTGACCGTTGCACCTGCTTGCAATAGCAGCATCGCCATTGGCTTACCCACAATATTGGAGGCGCCAACAATCACAGCGCGAGCACCGCGGATAGGATACTCAATGCTTTCAAGAATCTTCATGCATCCATAAGGAGTGCAAGGCTTGAACTCTGGTTGACCAACCATCAAGGCACCAGCATTTGCTACGTGAAAGCCATCCACATCTTTTTCTGGAGCAATTGCTTCTAATACGCGCTCAGAGGCAATGTGCTCTGGTAGCGGGAGTTGCACCAAGATCCCGTGTATTGCAGGATCCGCATTGAGAGTGGCAATACGCGCGAGCAATTCTTCTTCGCCAAGTTCTGCGGAATAACGCTCTAAAACAGAGTGAAAGCCAACGTCTTCGCAGACCTTTACTTTATTGCGAACATATACCGCGCTAGCGGGGTTGTCACCAACCACAATCACTGCTAAACCTGGTCTAGTGCCTTTGGCGGTGACGATTGCACCACGTGCAGCAATTTCCGTACGTAGTTTTTTAGAAAGGGCGTTACCGTCTAGTAATTGTGCTGGCATAGAAAACTCTGGTATTAATTAGGCTGGGGATCAGACAAGGCCAGACGGAGTAGGTCGGCAACCGTGTTGACGTTGAGCTTTTCCATGATGTTGGCACGGTGCGCCTCAACAGTCTTAATGGAAATGCCGAGATCATCAGCAATTTGTTTATTCAAGCGGCCCGCAACAATGCGTTCAAGAACTTGGCGCTCACGACCAGTTAACTTGCTGAGTAAGCTCTGGGTAATTTTTCGTTGACTCGCTTGTGAATAGTCGATACGCGCTTTAGCAAGCATGCGATCCACTAAACCACACAGATCATTTTCTTTAAAAGGCTTTTCAATAAAGTCTACTGCGCCACGTTTCATAGTGGAAACAGCCATCGATACATCGCCATGACCAGTGATGAAAGCAACTGGCATTGGTAGGTTTTCGCTTGTTAGGCGTTCTTGCAATTCAAGGCCTGACATCCCAGGCATCCGCACATCCAAAATGGCGCAGGAGATGGTGGACTTATCGGTGCTTTGCAAAGACTGTAAGAAACGTTCTGCGCTGGCATGGCATCGCACAACATAACCATTGCTTTCTAAGAGCCACGTAAGCGAATCTCTTACCGCTTCGTCATCATCCACTACATAGACAACTTCAGCTTGGTTTGGTTTTGCGGTAGCGCTTAAGTTCATATCAGTTCTCGCGTGATAAATCTTTAAATTCGAAGTTAAACAGCAGCCTTGGATCCAGGGGATTCCAGTGGTAGAAGTATTGTAAAGGTGCAGCCAGCCAGCTTGGTCTGTTCTGAGTCTTGGACATTGGTGGCCCAAAGCCTGCCATGGTGAGATTCAATAATGGAGCGGCAAATATTGAGCCCCATACCCATTCCATCGGACTTCGTACTGAAAAACGGCTCAAATATGCGTTCCAGGACGTTTTCCGAGATTCCGCCCCCAGCATCGGTAACCTGGATTCTGAGCATGGCTGGGAAGATGCTGGTGTCCAAATCTGCGCTAATCCGAACTGGCGGCGCTGACCAACGGGAGGAAAGGGGGTAAGCCTCGCGGACACTATCCAAGGCGTTTTTCAGAAGATTGACCACTACCTGCAGGATTAAGACGGGATCCAGATTAACTACGGGCAGATTTTCAGCAATTTCCGAGTTAATAACTAAGCGATGGCGATGAGCCTCAATTTCAACCAAGCCAACTGCATCATTAATAATTTCAGCAATGTTTGCCGCTTTACGTTGAGGCTCACTGCGTTTTACAAAACCTCGAATGCGCTGAATGATGGTGCCAGCACGATGGGCTTGGTCAGAAGCTTTTTCTAGAGCCGGCAAAATTTCTTTGGTTAGGGCAGGATCTAGGTGCCCATCTAAACGCTTAGCAACGCCCATACAGTAGTTTGATATAGCTGAAAGAGGTTGATTCAGCTCATGGGCCAAAGAAGATGCCATTTCACCCATCGTAGTGAGACGACTGGTGAACTGCATACGCTCTTGTTGTTGCAGGGCTAGATCATCTGCTTCTTTGCGAGCAGTGATGTCAGTGGCGATCAATAGCTGTGCAAGATGTCCATCTACCCACGGGATGTAACGACGCCTAACTTCAAACCACTGATTATTGTCATCACCTAGCTGAACCTCTTCGGACTCGGATTCTTGATATAAGAATGATGTTGGAATTCCGGGAGGGGAATCCTCAAGATCTTCAGCAATATCTCGCATCGTCGTGTTGTTAGTATCGCTCCCCGCCAATTGGAAGTGACCCCGAGAATCATCACCAAAGCGCTCCCGGTAAAAACGATTAGCAAATAGCAGGGCGTTGGTCTCTAGGGAGACCACCGACACAGCGGCGTCTAGACTTTCTAGAACAGTGGTAAAGCGATCTTGAGAAGCAGCTAATTCTTCGCGAATCTTCTTAGGTTCAGAAATATCAATTAATGAGGTAACCCAACCAGTCTGCTTACCTTTTTCATTAACTAGTGGTGCAATAAAGGTGCGTGTCTGTATTAGGCTGCCATCTCGTTTTAAGATGACCCCTTCGATTCCGCTCCTCATCACAACGCTGATATCGGATTTCATAGCCCGATTCATTTTCTCAACAAGTTCATCTCTTCTGCTGTCTGGCCAGAATGGAAATGGCGGAGTGAGTCCTATTAACTCTTCTGATGTCCAGCCTGTCATTTCGCAAAAGGCTCTATTCACATAAGTAATGCGCTTTTGCATGTCATGCGCACGAATACCCACGGGGGTGGAATCTTCCATTGCATTACGAAAACTGGTTTCTTTGCGTAAACTTGCTTCGGCTTCTTGACGCACTTGCATTTGCTTCAGTACAGACCAAAGACTCCAAACTACGAATGCGCTTAATCCAATCACCACGCCAATCAACATCCTAAAGGTGAGATTGGTTGGCGGAGGGTAGGTGTCAATGCGTAAATTAATATTGGGGCTTAAGACCCCAATGTCTAAACTCGTCTGATTGCTAAAGGCTCTTTTGGGAGTATCTCTATCGGAGGAGATGCCCAATACTCTTTCATTGTCGGTAAGCAAGGTAAAGCGGTAGTGGGATTTCAGTTCGCTGGGCAGGGCATCCAGTATTCCTTGAGTCGTATAGAGAGCCGCCAAGAATCCAACAACTTCGCCGCCAACGATATTAGGCACCACTTGCCACAGAACAATTTTTCTATCTGAGGAAATCGGCGCATCACCGGGTAGGTTTAACGAAATAAACTGACTAAAAGCTGCTCGACTAGTTACTCGGCTAAGCTCAATAGTTGATGCAAGGCTGGAATTAATGAGTTGATCATTTTGAGTTTTGCTAATCCAATCCGATTTATTACTTTCGGCGGGAGCTACCCATAGCCGCTGATTTTGATTATTTAGCCAAATGATTTTGACGATCTCATGGTTATTTAAAACGAGATCTTCTGCTTGCTCACGCGCAATTTGTTTGAGCTTCAATTGATCTTCGCTTGCAGCCACTTCTCGATTAATCGTAGTTAATGCATCAAGGTTACTAGCGAAACGAGATTGAATACGCTGCTTGGCAAATGAAAGCTCTCTAAATAGGGCGGCCTCTTGCTGATTCTTTTCTTGTAAATGCAGCGTTCCCAAAATAATGCCCATGACCGCAGTAAACAGAACAATGGCTAAAAGTGGGGTGTAAACAATCCTAAACCCGCGTATTTTGCGGAGCCACCTAAGGGGGCTAAGGACGAGGCTGGAAAATGCTGTTTTTCTCATGAATACAAAGCATTTTGCCTTATTTGCCCTTCCAAATAGCCAATTCTGCCTGTTTTATAGCTTCTTATTTGCGCCGCAATAAAATACCACATTATGAGAAATACTATCATTATGTGGAAAATTGCTTGTTTACACCCATATACCTTCCTAGAATGTTGGCTATAGAGTTGATGACAAATTAAGCACTATTTAATGGAGACAAAAATGGCAGCAGTTCCAGACCAGGTATTAGGTAAACAGAACACTCAGGATGTGGATCCTGGCGAGACTCAGGAATGGTTACAAGCGCTCGATGGCGTGATTCGTAACGAAGGTCCTGAAAGAGCTGCCTATCTCATCGATCAACAAATTTCTCATGCTCGTGTAAATGGAGTGGTGCAGCCATTCCATGCCGAGACTCCATATATCAATACTATTCCTGTTGAAAATCAAGCACGCTTGCCTGGCGATCAAAATGTGGAACATCGCATTCGTTCATACACGCGTTGGAATGCCATGGCGATGGTGCTGCGTGCGAACAAAGACACGAACGTTGGTGGACACATTTCATCATTCCAGTCAGCGGCTACTTTGTATGACGTTGGCTTCAACCATTTCTGGCACGCACCGTCCCCTGAGAATGGTGGCGATTTAATCTTTGTGCAAGGACACTCAGCGCCAGGTGTTTATGCACGTGCCTATATGTTGGGCCGTCTCGAAGAAGGTCAGCTCAATAACTTCCGTCAGGAAGTTGGCGGCAAAGGTATCTCTAGCTATCCACATCCTTGGTTGATGCCAGACTTCTGGCAGTTCCCAACGGTATCGATGGGCTTAGGCCCGATCATGGCGATTTATCAAGCGCGCTTTATGAAGTACCTAACAGACCGTGGCTTCATTCAAGAGCAAGGCCGTAAAGTTTGGGCATTCTTGGGCGATGGTGAAACCGACGAACCAGAATCCTTGGGCGCGATTGGTATGGCCGGTCGTGAAAAACTCGATAATCTGATTTTCGTAATTAACTGTAATTTGCAACGTCTAGACGGACCAGTGCGCGGCAACGGTAGCATTATTCAAGAGCTTGAGAGTGAGTTCCGCGGTGCCGGCTGGAATGTGATCAAAGTAGTGTGGGGCGGTCAGTGGGACGCTCTCTTTGCGCGCGATAAAAAAGGCATCCTGATGCAGCGCTTAGGTGAGATCGTTGACGGCCAGTATCAGACTATGAAGTCTAAGAACGGTAGCTACGTTCGCGAGATCGTTTTCAATACTCCAGAATTAAAGGCTTTAGTAAGCGACTGGAGTGATGATGAAATTTGGCAACTGAATCGCGGTGGCCATGATCCACATAAAGTTTATGCGGCATTCCATGCGGCGGTAAATCACAAGAATCAACCTACAGTAATCCTAGCCCACACCATTAAAGGTTATGGCATGGGTGGCTCAGGTGAGGCGATGAACATTGCCCACCAAGCGAAGAAGATGAACGATGATGACGTACGTCGCTTCCGCGATCGCTTTGAGATTCCCGTTAAAGATGAAGAGTTAGATGAAATGCCTTTGGTCAAGTTTGCCGAAGGTAGCCCTGAATTGGAGTACATGAAGGCGCGCCGTCAAGAGTTGGGTGGTTACTTGCCGCAACGTCGCACCAAAGCGGAGAGCTTGCCAGTTCCCGCTTTAGATGTATTTGCTCCATTGCTTGAGGCAACTACAGAAGGTCGTGAGATTTCTACAACCATGGCGTTTGTACGTATTCTCAATACAGTAGTGCGCGATAAGGTTTTGGGTAAGCGGGTAGTACCGATTGTTCCAGACGAGTCCCGCACCTTTGGTATGGAAGGCATGTTCCGTCAATTAGGAATCTGGAATCAATTAGGACAACTTTACACACCAGAAGATCACGATCAATTGATGTTCTATAAAGAGGACAAGACAGGTCAAATTCTGCAAGAGGGTATTAACGAGGCTGGTGGTATGTGCGACTGGATCGCCGCCGCAACTTCTTACTCTACCCATGGCGTACCGATGTTGCCTTTCTATATCTTTTACTCCATGTTTGGATTCCAGCGTATCGGTGACTTAGCTTGGGCCGCAGGGGATATGCGTAGCCGTGGTTTCTTGCTAGGTGGTACAGCTGGTAGAACTACCTTGAACGGCGAAGGCTTGCAGCACGAAGATGGCCATAGTCATTTGTGGAGTGGTGCGGTTCCCAACTGCATCAGCTATGACCCAACCTTCTCATTTGAATTGGCTGTAGTGATTCAGGATGGTATGCGTCGTATGTTGGAAGTTCAGGAAGATGTTTACTACTACGTTACTTTGATGAATGAAAACTATTCACACCCAGCAATGCCTAAGGGTGCGGAGAAAGACATCATCAAGGGCATGTATAAGCTCAAGTCCGTTGGTGACGACAAAGCAAAACTACGTGTACAACTCTTAGGTTCTGGAACTATCTTCCGTGAAGTGATTGAAGCTGCGGAGATTCTGCATAAAGACTGGGGTGTTGCCTCTGACTTATGGGGTTGCCCAAGCTTTACTGAGTTAGGCCGTGATTGGACTGCGGTTCACCGTAGCAATCTGTTGAACCCAACTGCTGCACCCGCCTTATCTCATGTGGAGAAGTGCCTAAAAGATACTTCAGGCCCAATCGTTGCAGCTACTGACTATGTTCGTTTATTTGCTGAGCAGATTCGTCCAGCAATTCAGCATATGGGTCGCCGTTATGAGGTATTGGGTACTGATGGCTTTGGACGTTCTGACACTCGTGAAAAACTCCGTGACTTCTTTGAAGTAGATCGTCGCTGGGTCGTTCTTACTGCCCTGAGATCTTTGGTTGATGCTGGTCAGCTTGATCGCTCTAAGTTGGCTGAGGCGATTAAGAAGTACAACATCGACACTACTAAACCAAACCCAATGACGGTTTGATAAGAGACAAATACTATGAGTCAAATAATTGAAATCACAGTCCCGGATATCGGCGACTATAAAGATGTACCAGTGATCGAAGTCTTGGTTAAAGCCGGTGACAAGATTGAGAAAGAACAATCCATCGTTGTGCTGGAGTCTGATAAAGCCACCATGGATGTTCCTTCTTCACACTCTGGCATTGTGAAAGAAGTCAAAGTCAAAGTAGGCGACAACCTGTCTGAAGGATCCCTTGTAATTACCCTGGAAGAGGGTGCGGCAGCAGCACCAGCTCCAGCAGCAGCCTCTCTATCCAGCGCACCTGTAGCAGTAAGTACCGGCGGTGCACCTATTGAAATCAAAGTCCCGGATATCGGTGACTATAAAGATGTACCAGTGATCGAAGTCTTGGTGAAAGCCGGCGATAAGATTGAGAAAGAACAATCCATCGTTGTGCTGGAGTCTGATAAAGCCACCATGGATGTTCCTTCTTCACACTCAGGCATCGTCAAAGAAGTTAAGGTAAAGGTAGGCGATAACTTATCGGAAGGATCGGTAGTTGTCATCTTGGAAGGTGGGGCATCTGGCGTATCGACTCCTGTGTCTACTCCTGCAGCTGTACCAGCCGCGCCAGCAATTAAAGCTGTAGAGCCTCCGATTGCGCGCGCACCCGCACCACCTCCTATCAGTAATACTCCTCCGCCAGCCGATGCCGCAGTAAGCCATGCAAGTCCATCTGTGCGTAAGTTTGCACGTGAGCTTGGTGTCACGATTACGCAAGTTAAAGGATCTGGCCCTAAAGGTCGCATTACTCAGGAAGACGTCCAAGCATTTGTGAAGGCAGCTATGAGTGGTGGTGCAGGTAGTCCTGCAGCTGCTTCTAGTGGCGGTAGCTTAGGCGGTTTGAATCTGATTCCTTGGCCGAAAGTTGATTTCACAAAATTTGGTGAGATCGAGCGTCAACCACTCAACCGTATTAAGAAACTCACTGCAGCCAATTTAGGCCGTAACTGGGTGATGATCCCGGCTGTGACTTATCACGAAGATGCTGACATCACTGATTTAGAAGCGTTCCGCGTTCTTACTAATAAAGAAAATGAGAAGAAGGGCATCAAGATCACGATGCTTGCTTTCTTAATGAAGGCTGCAGTCGCTGCATTGAAAAAATATCCAGAGTTCAACAGTTCTTTGGATGGTGATGATCTGATTTTGAAGAAGTACTTCAATATTGGATTTGCCGCAGATACTCCAACTGGATTAGTTGTGCCGGTCATTAAAGATGCCGATAAGAAAGGCATTTTTGAGTTGGCGAAAGAAACTTCTGACTTGGCGGCACTCGCTCGTGATGGCAAATTAAAGCCAGATCAAATGCAAGGCGCTAGCTTTACGATCTCATCACTAGGTGGTATCGGTGGGACGTATTTCTCCCCAATCGTGAATGCTCCTGAAGTGGCAATTATGGGTGTGAGCAAAGCGGCTATGAAGCCGGTGTGGGATGGCAAGCAGTTTGTGCCACGCCTCATTTGCCCATTGTCTCTCTCTGCAGATCACCGTGTAATTGATGGCGCCTTAGCTACTCGCTTCAATGTATACATTGCTCAGCTCTTAGCCGACTTCCGTCGCGCTAGCCTGTAAGGAGGATCTATGGCTAAGCAAACGATCCTCGTTCCGGATATTGGTGACTATTCAGATGTACCGGTCATTGAAGTGCTGGTTAAAGTTGGTGACGTGATTGAAAAAGAACAAGCGCTATTAGTTCTTGAATCCGATAAAGCAACCATGGAAGTTCCAGCCGATGCTGCAGGCACAGTTACTAGTATTGCAGTCAAGCTTGGAGATAAGGTGAGTAAAGGCTCTGTGATTGCCGAGATTGAGGCTAGTGGTGCAGCGCCTGCGCCTCAACCGGCTCCAGCAGAAAAACCTGTTACATCAATTGCGCCAGCAGCACCAGCCGCACCAACAATGACAGCTGCCCCTGCTTCAGTAGCAGGGCAGTACAGCGGTAAGGTTGATCATGAGTGTGAAGTGTTGGTACTTGGTGCTGGCCCTGGTGGTTATAGCGCAGCGTTTCGTAGTGCCGACTTGGGTATGAATACTGTTTTAGTGGAGCGCTATCCTACTTTGGGCGGGGTTTGCTTAAACGTTGGGTGTATTCCATCTAAAGCATTGCTGCACACCACCTCAGTCATGGACGAAGTCAAAACCATGGCTAAGCATGGCATTACTTTTGGCGCGCCGAAGATTGAGATCGATCAACTCCGTGGCTACAAAGAATCTGTGATCGCTAAATTGACCGGTGGTCTTGCTGGTATGGCAAAGGCTCGTAAAGTAAAAGTAGTGCGTGGCCTAGGTAAGTTTTTAGATGCAAACCATGTCGAGGTAGATTTAACTGATGGTACTGGTCAGGATCTCGCTGGTAAAAAAGAAGTGGTGCGCTTTCAGAAGGCTATCATCGCCGCTGGTAGTCAGCCTGTGAAGTTACCTTTCTTACCTGAGGATCCACGCATTGTAGATAGTACCGGTGCTTTATTGCTCAAGAGCATTCCAAGGCGGATGCTCGTTATTGGTGGCGGCATTATTGGCCTAGAGATGGCTACGGTTTACAGCACACTTGGTTCACGCATTGATATTGCTGAGATGATGGATGGCTTAATGGCGGGTGCTGATCGTGATTTAGAAAAAGTTTGGGAGAAGTTCAATGCCGGACGTTTTGAAAAGATCATGCTTAAGACTCGTGCTGCTAGGGCAGAAGTTAAGCCTGATGGAATTCAAGTTTCTTTCGAAGGTGAAAATGCACCAGCTGAGCCTCAAACCTATGACTTGGTATTGGTTGCCGTAGGACGTACTCCGAATGGCAAAAAGATTGATGCTGGTAAAGCGGGTGTGCAAGTGGATGAGCGCGGCTTTATTCCTGTCGATAAACAAATGCGGACCAACGTCTCTAATATTTTTGCAATTGGTGACTTAGTTGGTCAACCGATGTTGGCGCATAAGGCGGTGCATGAAGGTCACGTTGCTGCGGAAGCGGCTGCTGGCGAAAAATCCTACTTTGATGCCAAGCAAATTCCATCTGTTGCCTACACTGATCCTGAAGTGGCCTGGGCTGGTTTGACAGAAGAGCAGTGCAAGGCCCAAGGCATTGCTTATGAGAAGGGTTTATTTCCATGGGCAGCTAGTGGACGTGCGATCGCTAATGGACGTGATGAAGGTTTCACAAAACTCATTTTTGATGCTACTACCCATCGGATTATTGGTGGCGGTATTGTTGGCACGCACGCTGGTGATTTAATCGGTGAAGTGTGTTTGGCTATTGAGATGGGTGCTGATGCGGTGGATATCGGTAAAACGATTCATCCACACCCAACCCTTGGTGAGTCAGTAGGTCTTGCGGCTGAAGCAGCGCACGGTCATTGCACTGATTTGCCGCCAGTGAAAAAGAAATCTTAAGTAGCGCTTAAGGTGTAAAAGAAAAGCCCCGAGCAATCGGGGCTTTTGCATTTCAGCATCTATGAGGATGGATTCTATGAAATCAGTTTGGCATTGAGCTCACGAATACGCTCATCCACATAGTAGCCCCCGCATTCCGTATATCGTAGGTATTTAGCTCCACAATGCTTGCATTCAAATACATCAGATTTATTGTATGGATGGAAGGCTGTAGAAATAGGGGCATCCTTAGACCAGATAGTCATTCCCTTAAGAAGATCTTCCTCCCAGCATTCCGGAGCCTCTTCGACTCTCAGAGTTCCAACGCACTCCAGAGAATTTGTCATGAAACCGCCTGGGATACTTTCCCAGCCTTCACAGCTCAGCGACAGACAGTCAGAGCATTTATCTTTAGGGTCAAAAGACTTGGCTAGGGAAAGTAACTCGTCTCTATTGAGATTTTTAGTCATTTGAAGAAATTAGTATAAAAGTGCGCTGGGTAAGGTACGTTTTTGGTAAAGAATAAATCAAGCTATTTAACCCATAAGAAAAAGCCCCGAGCAATCGGGGCTTTTGCAGTCAAGACACTCGCTAAAAATTATTTCTTCTTGGTCGCCTTGCTAGCTTTCTCTGCAGTCTTCAATACAGTTTCTGTTGCGCCGCTAAGATTGGTTTGCGCAACTTCAACTGCATGTTTGACTGCTTTTTGACTGGTTTCAAATACATTGTTTGCAGAGGCAATCGCTTGCTTCATTGCTTGCACGGCTGCATCTGATCCCACCGGCGCATTCTTTGTCCACTCTTCTACTAAAGAGTTAATTTTCTTTTGGCCAGCTTGGAATTCTTTTTCAGCAGATTCTGTGAAACTGTTTTGAGTCTCATGTGCCAACTCATATAAATGACGGCTATAAGCCATAATTTTTTCTGCCATTGGTTGCACTGCCTCGGCTTGATGGGCTAGCAACTGTTGAATGTCTTTCACTTCCAGTGCTTTCTTAGCGCTATTCATACTGTCACTCAAACTTTGTTTAGCAATATGCATATTGAGCTCCACCAACTTTTCAATGCTTTGCAATGCTTGATTGGTCAAGCCACTCAAAGTCTCTAAGTTTGCTTTCTGTGCGGCTGCAATTTGTTCTGGAGTTAAGTTCATCTGCATCTCTTTCCGTTTAACTGTTTCGTGTATTTTGATCTTCGGCTTTTATCTAATGTACTCTCTTTGCACCATTGTATGGCATAGATGTTGCGTTGCAGCATAAGTAACACACCCCATCGATGAATAGTTCAAACGAGAAAAGAGCCTAAAATCAGGGCTTCAGTAAAAAATCTTAATATTTTCAGTAAGTTACCCATGAAGCTTTCGCTTGATAACGCCATTGCACCGATCTTCGTCCTCATTTGGAGTACTGGTTTTGTAATTGCGCGATTAGCGATGCCATATGTAGAGCCAGCCACCTTTCTATTTTGGCGTTTTGCAGGGGTTCTGGCAGCCATGGCAGCGCTCAGTCTAGTTTGGAAGATTACTTGGCCCAGTTGGTCGCAAATCAAGCACATCGCCATTGCTGGGATCTTGCTGCAGTTTGGCTATTTGCTGGGCGTATGGTTTGCTGTCCGCCTAGGGATGACGGCAGGTTTAGTGGCCATTATTGTTGGTCTGCAACCCATTATTACAGCCTGGTTTGCTGCTTGGATTTCTGAGAAGGTTAGCTCGCGTCAATGGATAGGTCTAGGATTTGGATTTGCGGGTGTTGCGTTGGTAGTCGCCGAGAAGATTGGCTTTGCACACATTCCTTTTGTTAGTTACGTTTTGGCATTTATTGCACTGCTCTCTATTACGTTTGGTACTTTGTATCAAAAGAAATTCTGCCCCGTATTTGATCTGCGTGCCGGATCCTCTATTCAGTTTGGGGTATCGGCAGTTTTGTGTTTCTTTTGTATGTATTTCTTTGAGTCTGGCGTGATGGTTTGGAACCCATCTGTTGTTGGCGCCTTACTATGGGCCATCTTCCCCCTGTCAATTGGATCGATTAGTTTGCTATTTATGATGATTCGCAAGGGAGCTGCTACTAAAGTCACAAGCTTTCTTTATTTAGTTCCACCGACTACTGCTGCAATGGCTTGGCTCTTATTTGGTGAACCATTTACATTGCTGATGGCGGTAGGTTTGTGTTTGACGATGACTGGCGTGGTCCTGGTGAATGCTCGTCAGACCAATACAGTGGCGACAATTGCCGAGTAGGGCAGTGATTTGGTGGGATAAATTACCTAGATTGGGGCGAATAAAAGCGCTTTGTCTTTGGAAATTAATTATCATTCCGTATGTTGAAAGTTTTGGAAGGTATTTTGGGATGCGTTTGAATCGATTTTGGCCCCTCGTCATTGCATTGCTCTTTTCGCTTGGGGTACTGGGTAATGCATCTGTTCATGCCTCAACAAATGATAAGCAAAAGCAGGCAAAGTCGACAAAAGTGGTGACTAAGTCACCCAAAAGAGCCAAGACTGTCCGCGTCACTGTTACTAGATCATCCACTCCCGTAGTTGCAGGACCTCCATCATTGGCTACTGCATTAGGTTTGCGTGGTCAACGAGATGAGCTCAATCTTAAATCCACCGTAGTAATGGTGGTCAATCAAGATACGAAGGAAGTCTATTACGAGAAGAATCCATCTGTTAGCTTGCCCATTGCCTCCATCACCAAGCTTATGACTGCCATGGTGACGCTCGATGCAAAATTGCCAATGGATGAGGTCATCGTCATTAATGCTGAAGACGCCCATATTTATAGGCACTCCCGTTTGGCTGAAGGTACTGCACTGACTCGTGAAGATGCACTCCATTTAGCTTTGATGTCCTCTGAGAATCGTGCTGCATATACCTTGGCCAGAAACTATCCTGGCGGCCTACCAGCATTTGTGTCTGCTATGAACCGTAAGGCAAAAGATCTCGGCATGGAGCACTCTCATTTTGAGGATCCTACCGGGCTGACTAGTGAGAACGTTGCTTCGGCTGAAGATCTCACGCGGATGCTAAATGCTGCCTATCAGTACAAAACTATTCGTGAGTTTTCAACCTGGCCAGATTTAACTATGGTGATCGCCAATCGCCCGCAAAAGTTTTTGAATACAAACCGTTTGGTGCGCTCTGGGGATATGGATATCGGATTGCAGAAGACGGGCTTCATTAATGCTGCAGGTCGATGTTTAGTCATGCAGGCGAGAGTCAATAACACGCCATTGCTATTGGTCTTTTTAGATTCGGTAGGAACGCAATCCCGTTTTGCCGATGCAGTGCGGGTGCGCGATTGGTATGAGCGCATGCCATCTGGCGCGCAACCCATTCGTCGCTTGATGTAACTGAGGAATTAAGCTGCTGAGCCCGGCTCGGCAGACTTGGGTTTAAAACCCATGCCTTTGGATATCTGCAGGGCAGTTTCTTGAAGGGCGCGGAGCCAATCTGCTTGTATACGATCCGTTGGGGCGCTCAAAGAGAGGCCGGCAACCAATTTTCCAGTGTCATCCAGAATGGCTGCAGCTAAACAGCTCACGCCTAATTCCAATTCCTCATCATCGCGAGCGCTACCCACTTTACGAACGTGATTAAGTTCAGTTTCCAGTTTGCCTAATTCGGTAATACTGTTCCGAGTGTGTCCGGATAAACCTGTGCGAGTGACATAGGCGCGTACTTGTCCAGGATCATCGCTTGCTAGGAAGAGTTTGCCAACCGACGTGAGGTGTAAAGGTGCACGACCACCAATGGCGCGTACCACCTGCATGCCTGAGCGTTCGCTATATGCGCGATCAACGTAGACGATTTCATCGCCCTGACGTACGGATAAGTTGACGGTTTCACCAGTGAGCTTATGCAGGGTACGCATCGGTAGTTGAGCGGCCTCACGCACGGATAAGCGCGCCTTCACTAAATTACCCAGCTCTAAAAGTTTTAAGCCAAGGCGATAGGTACCGCCGTCGCCACGCTCAACCAATCGGCAAGCAACCAGGTCATTCAAAATTCTGTGGGCAGTGGAAGGGTGCAGACCAGTTGTCTCTGCGAGATTCTTCAGGCTGCTGGACTCTTCTTGCTCGGCAAGAGCGTCCAGCAAATTCATCATGCGCTCCACTACCTGGATGGCTGTTTTGCCAACCTCGCCGGTAGGTTTGGGAGATTTGATGATTTTGCTGGTGTTCATAGGCCTCATTGTAGCGATTTCGGACGAAATTGCATATTATGAAATCCTATTTTACAAACGCATCCGCTGAAAATATCCCGTTTTATAGGGAAACAGGGGATTAGGGCTGTTTTAGGCTTGCCTTAAAGCGGCGGCGCACTCGTTGACTAAGTCTGGGCCTCGATAAATCAAGCCGCTATAGAGCTGCACTAAGCTGGCACCTGCAATGATCTTTTCACGGGCATCTGCGCCACTCATAATGCCGCCCACGCCAATGATGGGTAATTGATTGCCTAATCTCGCCTTTAAAGCTTTGATGACAATATTAGAAGCATTGCGCACAGGCGCGCCAGATAAGCCGCCGGCCTCTTCACCAAATTCCATTCCCTTGACTGCATCGCGAGAGATGGTTGTATTGGTAGCGATGACAGCATCAATGCCAAACTCAAGCAGGAGATCAGCGATGAGATTAATGTCACCATGATCTAGATCGGGTGCAATTTTCAAGAAGAGTGGCTTGCGTACTCCATAACGATCGCTTAGGCGCTTCCTGGCTTCATCAAGACTTCCCAATAATTCGCGGAGCATTTCTTCGCCTTGTAAGGCACGCAGATTTTTGGTATTCGGTGAGGAAATGTTGACGGTGATATAGGTAGAGATTTCATAAACAGCTTCCATTGCTAGGATGTAATCTCGAGAAGCTTCTTCAATCGGGGTGCTGGCGTTCTTACCAATATTTAAACCAAGTACACCACCACTTTGCCAAAACTGAGAGCGATGCACTCTGGCAACGCAGGCATCAACACCATCGTTATTAAAGCCCATGCGATTAATAATGCCCTGAGCTTGCGGTAAACGAAACATGCGTGGCTTAGGATTGCCAGGCTGTGGCCGTGGCGTGACTGTGCCGATTTCTAAAAATCCAAATCCCAATGCAGCGAGTGCATCGATATGCTTGCCATCTTTATCTAAGCCTGCCGCTAATCCAACTGGATTAGGAAAATCAATGCCACAGAGTGTTTGTGGATCATTAATGGGCTTGCTTACTAAATGCTCCAATAAACCCCAGCGCTGCGCACGGTCCATATTGCTTAAGGTGAGGTTGTGCGCCTTTTCTGGGTCTATAGAAAACAGCCAGGGGCGGAGGAGGGAGTAACGATCGATCATGGGTAGATATTATGACTCAGGGAGCTCTTGCCAATGATCATCAATCAAACCTTCCATGGGTTGATATTTCACCTTATACGACATCTTGTCGCTTTCCTTGATGTAGTAGCCAAGGTAAAGATAAGGCAAACCCAATATGCGAGCCTGTTCGATCTGCCACAGAATGCTATAGCTGCCATAACTTGCAGTAGGGCTTGTGGTGTCATAAAAGGTATAAACCGAAGAGATCCCCTGTTCCAAGATATCGATCATGCTGATTATCCGTAAGCGACCTGGATGCGGGTCATGCGGGCCATCCCGAAACTCCACAATACGGGAGTTCACTCGGCTTTGTAATAAGAACTGCATGTATTGATCTTGATCATCGCTATCCATATCGCCACCCGCGTGCCGCTCAGTTTGATAACGTTGATAGAGTTGGTAATGTTCCTCTTGGTAACCCAGATTGAGGACGGAGGCCTGAAGATCAGAGTGTTTTTTCTGGGCGCGGCGCTGGCTGCGAGAAGGCGTAAATTGATTTACCAAAATACGTGTAGAAATACAGGCTTTGCATTCGTCGCAATATGGTCGATAGGTATACAAACCACTTCGTCGAAAGCCTGCGTTGAGTAAATCGTTATACACATCCGCATGAATCAGATGAGATGGCGTGGCTACTTGTGAGCGAGCTGTTTTATTGGGCAGGTAGCTACAAGCATAGGGAGCGGTTGCATAGAACTGCAGGGTGGTTAGGGGAAGTTCTTTAAGCTGAGTCATAACCAGTGATGCAAGATTGCTTTGTCAAAAGTCCAGGATTTCTCAATCTTAGTTTGATTTAAGGATATTTGCAGTTGCTCTAAAAAGGCCTGCCTGGATATTGGGGTGGCGCCTAAGGACAATAGGTGAGCCGTTTCTTGCTGGCAGTCGATCATCTGGACTTCATTTATCAGGCACCATGCACTTAGGGCTGCTAAGGCGATTTTTGACGCATTGGTCTTACGGCTAAACATAGATTCACCAAATACCATTCCTCCAAAGGCAACGCAATAAAGTCCGCCAGTAAGTTGGCCATCTTCAATTACGGCAATACTGTGGGCGTTGCCTGCTTCGTGAAGTGCGGTGTAGGCATCAATGATTTCATGGGTAATCCAAGTGCCATCCTGATCTTTGCGAGTGCTCGTTGCGCATGAACGTATGACTGCGCCAAAATCGGCATCAACCAATATCTGTGATTGCGTGTTTTGACAAAAGAGTCGAATATTCTTTTGCAAAGATTCACTACATTTAAAGGCGCTGGGCTTTAACACCATTCTAGGATCAGGCGACCACCAGAGAATAGGTTGGTTGTCTGAGTACCAGGGAAAAATACCTTGTTGATAGGCGCGAGCTAGTTGACCTGGGTATATCCGCTCACTGACGGCAATGAGCCCAGGAACGCTGGGATCGGGATCAGCCTCAAGCAGTGGATTTGGGAAAGGGTCATTGGGCCCTAGCCAGGCAATCTGACCCATGTTGACTCTTTAGATTCTCTCAGAGGGTAAGACGTCACGACTGCGCACATGAAATTCCTTACCAGCCTCTAAGTTGCCAGCAGCGCAGTCAGCAAAGAACCATTCAAGGGTTTGCTTGACAGTGGGAAAGGCCAATTCTTCCCATGGAATCTCATGCTCATGAAAAAGGGCTACTTCAAGACTTTCTTCGCCGGCAGAAAATTCTGGATTAGTCATTGTGGCTAAATAGAATAGGTGCACCTGTTCTGCGTGGGGCACATTCAGTAAAGAATAGAGTGGTCCAATTTCCACGGCGGCACCAGCTTCTTCCAGAGTCTCGCGCGCAGCCCCGTGGCTAGTACTTTCACCTAACTCCATAAAGCCCGCAGGCAAAGTCCAAAAGCCATAACGAGGTTCAATCGCACGACGACATAAGAGAACTTGCTTGCCATATACCGGAATACTTCCGACTACGTTGCGAGGATTTTGATAATGAATGCTGCCGCACGCTTCACAGACATGACGCTCACGAGAGTCATCCGCTGGAATTTTGATGGTTAATACAGAGGCGCAGTTAGAGCAATACTTCATGCTGACTTTCTAAAAATGGGCTTTGATGGCGCCGCGTAGTGCATTACTAAGCATAATTTCATCTGCTATTGAAACATCATTAATAGTCAGGTTGGCTTCGCGGGCATTTAGTATGGGGTCTGCAAGCAGGGCGGCACGCATTACCCCAGGCAAGAGGCCAGCTGACGCTGGCGGTGTAAGCCATTCAGAGCTGCGGTGAGGTTTGACAAAAATGCTAGTCCTTCCGCCCTCAGTAACAAAGCCTTGTTCATTGATAAATAAGGCATCAAATCCACCTAAGTTCACGGCTTCTTGCCAAGCTTGGTCATAAAGGGATCGATTGCTAATTTTGTGACGCAGTAAAGCATCCCCAGAGAACATCGTCACATCACCTTGAAGAATATCCTTGGCCCAAAATATTTTGACTGGTTGATTGATTAAATCCATTGCAGCAGTTGCAACGGACATCTCACCAGCAGGCGAGATGTCTAGTCTTAATCGATATGACAAACTCTTATCAAGCGATGCACAAGTGCTTGAAATCAAATTCTTGGCTGTCTCAAGTTGAAAAGGGATTCTTAAAGCTGCAGCAGAATTAGACAGACGGTGCATGTGAGCATGTAATTTCTGGGGCTCGTTATTAACAACCGCAATGGTTTCAAATAAACCAGTGGCGCTGGGTAGGTTCATCAGGAATGCGGATTTAATTCGACACTCTTGCCATTCTTGGCCTGCATCTGAGTCATTGGTGATTCCTGCGCCAACCCCAAGGGTAAAGCTTGATGCATGAGAGTCGTGATCTTGCCTAATTTCGATGGTACGGATGGGAACACTAAGGGCAAAATTGCCGTTGGGGTCAAGCCAGCCTAAGGCACCGCAATAGTAGCCGCGATCTTCGGGTTCTAGTTCTTGAATAATTTCCATGCTGCGTTTTTTTGGAGCTCCTGTAACAGAGCCACATGGAAATACCGCTTTGAAAATATCGAATAAAGAAATTTCAGGTTTGATCTGACCTTGCACGGTAGAAGTCATTTGCAACACATCACCATGTCTTGCAACTTCAAATAGATTGGGCACTAATACCGTACCCGGAAGAGAGATGCGACTGAGATCATTGCGTAGCAAGTCAACAATCATGACATTCTCAGCTTGATTCTTTGGGTCATCCGATAAGGCGCTCGCAACAGCAGATAGGGCGCTTGCAGTACCCTTCATTGGCATAGCTTTTATAGTGTCGCCATCTCGCGCAATAAATAGTTCAGGCGATTGCGACAGTAAAAAGCTGCCATCATGTTCAATAAAAGCACCAAAGCGCCCAGGCTGGCGATCCCTTAAGCTTTTATATAAGGCGAGTGGAGTGCCATAAGTCTTGCCTGTGATTCGATAGGTGTGGTTAATCTGGTAGCTATCACCACTACGAATATATTCCTGTATCGCTGCAATATCGGCAGTAAATTGCTCCTCATTCAAGGATTGCTGAACATCCATTACTCCGGCGCTTGCTTGAGCTAGATCTAGCGAAGCCAGCTTCTCAGCAATGAAGCTATCGACATCCTGCTTAGACAGTTTTTTGAATTCCGCAAAAGACCAGGCTTCAATGAGGGGATGGTGATGATCTGAGTGATTGACTCGCTCAGGTAGATTATGAATTTGTCTACCTAACTCGTAAGCAAAGGCAGCAACAATAAATTCGCCCTTTGCAAGCGCGGCAGAAATTTCAGCAAGGCACTGCTGGGTGGCGATTAAATCTACCGCATGATCACCGCTTGGAAGAACACGCCAGTAGTGCAGTGCATTTTCATATTGGCGACTAGTGGGTAAGGCCGCGGTGCTTTGCGCATCATCGAGCAAAATCATCGCAGCTTACCTAGCAATTTCTAATTATTTCAGAATCGTTGCAGATTCGATGATGACAGACTTAGTAGGAACATCAGACATTCTGCCCATACGCGGAGCTGGGGCAATCATGGTCGGTACTTTGCGAATGGCATCTATGGTTTGCGTGCCAGAGATCACTTTGCCAAACACGGTATAGCCATTGCCCATCGCATTAGGGTAGTCGAGCGCCGCATTGTCTTTCACATTAATAAAGAACTGTGAAGTTGCAGAATCAGGGTCTGAAGTTCGAGCCATCGCAATCGTGTAAACATTATTCTTCAAGCCATTTTGCGCTTCAGAAACCACTGGGGAATCAGTTGGCTTTTGATTCAAGTCCGGCGTAAACCCGCCACCTTGAATCATGAAGCCATCAATCACACGATGAAAGATGGTGCCGTTATAGAAACCGCTCTTAACGTAGTTCAAAAAGTTGGCGGAACTCTTCGGTGCTTTCGCATCATCTAATTCAACGACGAAGTTACCCATCGTAGTTTTAAATTCAACCTTAGGACCTGCAAATGCTGCTTGACTAGTAAAACAAGAAACAGCAACAACAAGGGCGGCAAATAGCTTACGCATAAGAACTCCTTCAATAAGATAAAAATAGCTTGTATTTGATTGTATTGCCCAAGACCACTAGAGGGTTAAATGATTTATTAGCCTAGACCATTAGGAACATTGCCGGCATAAGCATAGGAAGCCTCATCAAACATGCCCGGTCTTGCAAGGTAGTCCAGTGTCCAGTCAATAGTGTCAACACCCCAAAAGCAATGTTGATTCACTATCAGGGCCGGCACTCCAAAGGCGCCATCGGCTTTTGCTTGATTGGTATTAGCGATCAGCTTTGCCTTCACTTCTGGATTTTCAGGTTTAGGTGTATCTGAGGGAAGTCCTAAGTAGCTACAAAATTCTGGCCAAGATAGGTTGGGATCCTTACCTTCCACCCAAACATAATCAAAAGCGCTCTCAACCATCACCCAATCGGCATTTTGTTCAACCAAAAGGCGTTGGGCGGCAACTGTCATAAAAGGGTGATGCTCTGGAAAGCGAAACGGAATGCCTAACTTCTCCGCCTGCCATACACAAAACTGATAGGTATGAGGGCGTTTGGCAGCAACTTCTCCTGGACCCTTATTTTCAGAAGCTCTGAGTAGGCCACCCAGCAGAATAGGAACAGGTTTAATCTCTAGCTTGCTTTCAAGGCGCTGTCTTTGCTTAATGTACAGATAAGCAAATGGCGAAACAATATCGTAATAAAAAGTAGCCGAAATCTTTGTACTCATATCGCCTTATTTCTTCTTATGCTCTTCATCGAGCTTTTTTAAGAACGCTAGCTTTTCTTTGATCTGTGACTCTAGGCCACGCTCCACTGGCTCGTACCAATGAGGCTCCTTCATGCCTTCTGGAAGATAAGTTTCACCGGCGGCATAGCCATGCGGCTCATCATGGGCGTAGCGATATTCTTTTCCATGTCCAAGCTCTTTCATCAGTTTGGTAGGTGCGTTGCGCAAATGATTCGGAACGGGTTTGGATTGATCGTTTGCTACATAAGCGCGAGCAGCATTAAAAGCGTTGTAGCTTGCATTGCTCTTAGAGGCAACTGCAAGATAAACCACTGCTTGCCCAAGAGCCAACTCACCCTCAGGGGATCCTAGTCTTTCATAGGTCTGCGCGGCATCGTTAGCCAATTGCATGGCTCTTGGATCAGCTAGGCCAATGTCCTCCCAAGCCATCCGAATAATGCGTCTGGCTAAGTAACGGGGATCGGCGCCGCCATCTAGCATACGGCAAAACCAATACAAGGCCGCATCGGGGTTGGATCCACGAACGGATTTGTGTAGAGCGGAGATTTGATCGTAGAAGTGATCGCCACCTTTATCAAAACGCCGCGCTTGAGCGCTCAGTGCGTTCTCTATAAATTTCTGATCAACGATTTTTACTTCCGCATTTGGTGTGAGGACCGCATTGCGCACTTGTTCAACTAAATTGAGAAGGCGTCGCGCATCACCATCAGCATTAGAGATAAGGGTATCGATTGCTGTTGATTCAAATTGCACATCGGGCATCGCGTGCTGATGGGCTCGATCAAAGAGTAATTTCAGCTCCTCAGGAGTGAGTGATTTCAAGACATAGACTTGAGCACGCGACAAGAGTGCAGAGTTCACTTCAAATGATGGGTTTTCGGTAGTGGCACCAATAAAGGTGAATAAACCCGACTCCACATGGGGTAGCAGGGCATCTTGCTGGCTTTTATTGAAGCGATGAATCTCGTCGACAAATAAAATCGTTTGCTTGCCGTACTGAGCCATATTTTGTTGGGCTTGCTCAATGGATTCCCGGATTTCTTTAACGCCCGCTAGGACTGCAGAGATCGCAATGAACTCACGATCAAATGCTTTGGCGGAGAGACGCGCTAGCGTAGTCTTGCCAACGCCTGGAGGACCCCACAAAATCATCGAGTGAGGCTTGCCGGAGGCAAATGCTAGATTGAGTGGTTTACCACTGGCTAATAAATGCGCTTGTCCAATCACTTCTTCAATCGTTTTTGGGCGCAGTGCCTCTGCTAAGGGTGGAGGCGGCGCGCTATCAAAAAGACTGCTCATTGCATCAGGCTTGAATAAAGAGAATAACTAAGGATGCCCAAGTAAGGCAGGCTGCTGCAATATAAGTCAAGCGATTGCGCATGGTCATAAAAGCAGAGCGGGCGGCTTCGTCGGCAAAATAATATTGATAGGTGTTCTGATCAATATTGCGCTGAATGATTAGAGTGGAAGCCAAAATAAGCAAGCCCACTGGAATGTAAATATGAAGTGCTAACCAAGCTACTAAAGCGGGGATGACACCCCAGATCCATGCATTACGGTCTTCCCAGCGATCACCAGCAGGCGCCTTACCTAGAAGATGTAAATTGGCGCCCCAATGCAAAGCCCCCATAAAGGAGGTAATCACGGCACCATAACCCGCTAAAGATTCAGCGCTTAAATAATTCATGGGTGTTGGTGCCAATTGCACCATGAGGGCTAGCCCAATAAATGGAATAAGACCGGCATAGCCAAGTTTGCGAACTAAAGGTGGGATGGGGTTCACGATGGGGATATCTAGGTTAAGGGGTTGTGAATGAAATTATTTATCGTAGGCGTATACGCCGCGACCTGTTTTGCGACCGAGATATCCAGCGGCAACCATTTCACGAAGTAATGGGCAAGGGCGGTATTTGGAATCGCTGAAGTTTTCAAAATACACTTCCATTACCGCTAAGCAAGTATCTAATCCAATGAGATCTGCTAAGGCTAGTGGGCCAATCGGTTGATTGCAGCCCAACTTCATGCCAGCATCAATATCTTCTGGGCTAGCAAGACCTTCCGATAAAACAAAGAAAGCCTCATTGATCATTGGTAGCAAAATGCGATTCACCACAAAGCCAGGTGAATTTTTAACAGTAATCGGCTCTTTGCCAACACGCTTAGCCATGTCAATAATGGCAGTGTGGGTAGCGTCACTAGTTTGCAAGCCACGAATGACTTCCACTAAAGCCATTAAGGGTGGCGGGTTGAAAAAGTGCATGCCAATAAAGCGGGCAGGGTTTGAGTCAAGTGCCGCTAGTTTGGTAATCGATAGGGAGGAGGTGTTGGTGGCAATGATGGTGTCTTTGCTCACGACCTCGTCTACTTGCTTGAGAATCTTTTCTTTAATTGCTTGGTTCTCGGTTGCAGCTTCAATCACTAATCCCAAGCCTTTGAAGTCAGTATAAGAAGTACTTCCTTTAATACGTTTGAGAGCAGCTTCCTTTGCTTCAACAGTCAACGTTTCTTTTTTGACAAGACGATCCAAACTCTTGCTGATTTGCTCAAGTCCACGTTGCACCGCTGCCTCATTAATATCAACCATCACGACATCCAGACCGGCCACTGCACATACTTGTGCAATCCCATTGCCCATAGTGCCTGCACCAATGACGCCTACAGATTGAATACTCATCTTATTTCCTCTTTTGATACTGTGTGGAACCAAATAACTGCTCTCTAGCCTTGTCATCGTGCAAGGGTTTGCGTAATGCGGTTAATACTTCACAACCACGTATAACTGCTGGTCGCGCACCAATCTTTTCAAACCACTTTTTGAAATGCGGGTAATCATTGATTTCAATGCCTTGATTTTTCCAATTACGAGTCCATGGATAAATCGCAATATCAGCAATGGAATAAGTTTTGCCTGCAATATAAGGATTATCTTTCAGTTGACCATCCAATACTCCATAGATGCGTTTGGCTTCATTGGTGTAACGATTAATGGCGTATTCAATTTTCTCAGGTGCGTAGAGTCTGAAGTGGTGGTTTTGCCCAAGCATGGGGCCAAGGCCACCCATTTGGAACATCAGCCATTGCAGCACCTCGTACTTACCGCGGGTGCTTTGGGGCAAGAATTTGCCAGTCTTGCCGGCTAAATAGAGAAGGATGGCGCCAGACTCAAAGACATTGATCGGTTTTCCGTCTGGACCACTAGGGTCAACGATTGCTGGAATCTTATTGTTGGGGCTAATCTTGAGGAATTCAGGCGTAAATTGATCGCCGGCACCAATATCAATCGGATGAGCAATCCAGTCGCGACCTAGGCGGTAGCCACATTCTTCGAGCATGATGTGCACCTTATGGCCATTTGGGGTTGGCCAACTGTAAACATCAATCACTTCTTTTGATTTTGGGGTTGCCATTTTTTCCTCTATAAATTTTGTAAGCGCTGTAACGCATTGGCGAGAGTTTGCTCTTGCTTTGCAAAACAAAAACGAATGACGCCAGACTCGGTAGGTTGTTCATAAAAAGCAGAAACTGGAATGGCGGCTACCCCAACTTCACTGGTAAGCCATTTGCAAAAATCAGCCTCATTCAGTTTAGCCTGAGGGATTCCTAGCGCGGAGTAATCAGCGCATTGAAAATAACTACCGGGACTAGGAAGCAATGTAAATTTGGTTTTACTTAAGCCGGCCCTAAAAAAATCTCGCTTAGCTTGATAAAAGGCGGGAAGATTTAAATAATGGTTTTCATCTGCAAGATAAGTAGCTAAGCCATATTGCATAGGGGTATTGACGGCAAATACATTGAACTGATGTACCTTGCGGAACTCTTTTGTTAGCGCAGATGGCGCAGCCACATAACCCACTTTCCAACCGGTGACGTGATAAGTTTTGCCAAAGCTGGAAACTAGAAAGCTCCTAGCTGCTAACTCTGGATGGGAGGAGATACTATGGTGCTTGGCACCGTCATAGACCATATGCTCATAGACTTCGTCGCTCAGAATCAAGGCGGAAGTATTGCGAACTAAGGCTGCTAGGTGATCAAGGTCTAATGTATCCCACACCATACCAGTCGGATTATGCGGAGTGTTAATCAAAATGAGTCGCGTTTTAGGATTGATTGCATTTGCTAATACATCCCACGGAATTTGATACGAAGCCACTTGTCCTGATTCATCACGTACAACCTGCAATGAAATGGCAATCGTTTTACCTCCAGCTAAATCTATTGCAGGTCGGTAGCAGTCAAAGGCGGGTTCGATGATGATGACTTCATCGCCAGGACCAACGCAAGACAGTATGGCTGTAAATATGGCCTGTGTACCACCCGCAGTAATCGTGATTTCAGTCTCAGCATCGTAGTGGTGGCTATATAAACTGCTGATCTTCTGACTAATGCCATGACGAAGTTCTGCAACTCCAGCCATAGGTGGGTATTGATTGTGATCTGCCAACATGGCGGCATTCACATCAGCAATGAGTTTTCTGTCGCATGGAAAGTCCGGAAAACCTTGCCCAAGATTAATCGCCTGATGCTCTGCCGCTAGAGCGGACATCACTGTAAAGATGGTGGTTCCAACGTATGGTAGGCGACTTGGAAAAGACGGTGTCTCTAGCGGTTTCATAAGGGCAGGGGTAATGATCGGTCTTTTACAGCGGATATATCCGGTAGTCGCTAGAATGGTAAAAATACATAAACAAATTGTGCCATGCTGATCGTTCTTTCACCTGCTAAATCCTTGGATTACAAGACCCCCGCCAAGGTTAAGGCACCGACTTTGCCCGAGTTTGTCTCGGAATCAGCCAAGCTGATTGCTGATCTCAAGAAGCTAGCACCGCAAGACATTGCCAAATTGATGGGTTTATCCGATCAGCTGGCCATTCTGAATGTCGGTCGCTACCGGGATTGGTCTAAGAAATTCACAGAAGAAAACAGTAAGCCGGCGATCTATGCCTTTAATGGGGATGTCTATGATGGTTTTGACGTTAAGACGCTGAATGCCAAAGCGGTAGAGTTTGCCCAAGATCACATCCGAATTTTGTCCGGCCTTTATGGTGCGCTCAAGCCTCTGGATTTGATGCAGCCATATCGCTTAGAGATGAGCACCTCATTCAAAAACGCCAGAGGTAAGGATCTTTATGCATTCTGGGGGAGTCGCGTAACCGATTCCATCAAGAAGGTTCTAGAAAAGCAAAAGAAGCCAGTCCTTCTGAACCTGGCTTCAGAAGAGTATTTCAAGGTACTCCAGCCTAAAGAATTGGATTGCCAGGTCATTTCCCCGGTATTTCAGGATGCTAAGGATGGTAAGTACAAGATTATTTCTTTTTATGCCAAGCGAGCTCGCGGCTTGATGGCTCGCTATGTGGTTGAGAATCGCATTACGGATCCCGCTGATTTAAAGGGCTTTAATTTAGATGGTTACAAGTACTATGCCGCTGAATCAAAAGTAGATAAGCCTGTATTTAGAAGGGCAGAAAGAAAATAATGGCCGTGCATCGCACTAAAGCATCGCAACGGAATTCTCCAGAAGTGGAGAAGATGGTAGCTGACGCTATTTCTTTGGCCGCATCTGGCAGTCAGATCGAGGATCGCTTCTGGGAAGAGCGCCTGAACGTGCGCTTAATGCGCTTGCTCAAAAGTCAAAATCAAAACGTGATTGATGCCGCCCTAGATCAAACCTTTCGCATCAATACGGTAGCCTTTGAAGTGCTTGCTGACATAGCCGAAACCTTGGCTGAGTCTTTGAGGGTTGAGCATGAAGGGCGGGAGTGGGATGTGTTGTTACTAGCTATGCCTATCGTTGCGCATACTCGTTATCAGATTCCATCTGGCCCATTGCCTGCCAATATTATTGAGTCAACTGCTCAGGCCCTACATAGCGCGATTGCTTCAACTGACACGCGCATTGCCATTGTTCCTTGGCTTTACAGCATTGATCAAATGCCGCATTCCCATTGTCAAACGCGCGTACTGACTGAAGCATTGGCAACCGCGGCAATCTCCGGAAAAGATGTCAAGCTTGAGTTGCGTAATATGTCGGAAACGATTGCCGTATTAGCAGATCCGCGTTTTATTATTGCCGCCTTAAGTGCGCCGAGCGGCTCCCCCATTTTCCGTTGGCAGGCTGAGCCACCAGCTCGCCAAGAGCGGGGTGTGAGTTTGATTGGTTGGCAAACTGCAATGCAGGAGCCGATTGCATCTCTACTCCCTGGTTGTGAGTTCGAGCTGCTCTTACCAGAGGCGTATTTCACAAACTGCCGTTTGGCTGATAAGCATGTGCGACCTTTGAGTATTCGCGCAGCAGTCAATTTCTTGGAAAGTACTCTCGGAATTCTGCCGGCTGGCTTATCTTGTGTGGTCGGCGCCTTTGGTGAAGAGCAGGCGGATGAGTATCGAATTTCGTTCAGTGTAAAAGGTTCATCCGAAGTAATGTATGGGGTAATCTGGCCGCTGTATGACAGGGAAAGCGTAGCAAGCGACGCTTTAAATGACCTGTCAGATGATGAGAGTCCAATTAAGAAGATTTGTGATGCCTTGCATGACGCAGGAGTAGAGGATGTATTCCGTCACGCAATGCTATTTGATCCAGAACTCTGTGATGACTGTGGGGCGCCTTTATTCCCAGATCGCTCAGGCGAGGCGGTGCATGCTGAAATGCCCGACGATGCGCCATCACAGCAACCTTTGTTTCACTAGTTAAAACAAATACAAGAAACAAAACAAGCAAAAGAAACGCTAAGCAATAAAAAAGCCGAGAAGTCTCGGCTTTTTTATTTGATGCGGTGTGAGAAATTAATTCTGCACAAATGGTTCTGCGCCAGCAAACAAGTGTGGCAACTTACCGGATTTCATATCTGCTGTTTGGCAGAAATCGGCAAGACGTACACCCGCTTTAATGTTGAATAACATTGCTTTGTTACCCAACACCACAAGGTCGAAACCAGAGTTGGTATTTTTGTAGCGAAGACTGCCTGGCAATGAAGTTTGGCGATCCAAATCATACGTTTTGGATTCCCAAGTTAAGCGGATCTTTTCAGTTGTGCCAGCAGTTTTGAACTGCTTGCTTTCTTGACAGGTCCAAGTAAATGCTTCTTCATCAGCAAATGCATTTGCAGCGCCTAAAGCGCTAGCAAGCACAAGGCTAATGGCGAGAAGGTTTTTCTTCATCTAGTTTTCCTTATGAGAGCAAGTGCTTAACGCCAGCCTGCTCTTCGAGTAACTCATTCAAGGTGTGGTTCATGCGCTCACGGGAGAATGCATCGATCTCTAAACCTTCGATCATTTTGTATTCACCGTTTTCGCAAACTACTGGGAAGCCATAAATCACTTCAGCAGGAATATCGTATTCGCCTTTAGAAGGAATGCCCATCGTTACCCACTTACCGTTAGTGCCGAGAACCCAATCATGAATGTGATCAATAGCCGCATTCGCTGCAGAAGCTGCAGAAGACAGGCCACGCGCTTCAATGATGGCTGCACCACGCTTACCAACAGTAGGAATAAATACATCTTTGTTCCAAGCTGCATCGTTGATAGAGTCTTTGACTGACTTGCCATCGATCGTTGCAAAGCGATAGTCTGGATACATTGTTGGGCTGTGGTTGCCCCATACAACCAATTTCTCAATATCAGCTACTGGCTTGTTCAACTTGCTAGCCAATTGTGAGAGGGCGCGGTTGTGATCAAGGCGCAACATTGCTGTGAAATTCTTCGCAGGAATATCTGGAGCAGATTTCATGGCGATGTACGCATTGGTATTGGCTGGGTTACCAACAACCAATACTTTTACAGTCTTCTTAGCAACTGCATTTAATGCTTTGCCTTGAGCTGTGAAAATTTGTGCGTTAGCGGAGAGCAAGTCTTTACGCTCCATGCCAGGACCACGTGGACGTGCGCCAACTAAAAGGGCAACATCGATATCTTTAAAAGCAGTCATTGGGTCAGAGTGCGCTGACATGCCTGCCAATAGCGGGAATGCGCAGTCTTCCAACTCCATCATGACGCCAGTTAAGGCTTTTTGAGCTTTTTCATCGGGAATCTCAAGCAATTGCAGTATGACGGGCTGATCTTTGCCCAGCAGGTCGCCATTGGCGATGCGGAATAGAAGGGAATATCCGATTTGACCGGCTGCACCGGTTACAGCGACACGCATTGGGGCTTTTGCCATTACTGAGAACTCCAAAGGAAGGTTAAGTGGGTTAAATAAAGAAAACTTTTCTATTATCCATTCAAGTGTAGGGACTTTAGCTTTACACTGTCAATGATGTCTTATATAAGACTAGAATTACCTTGAATTTTATCCAATTGACACGGCCTGGAGTTAATTTGTCTGACGTGAATTTGCCTGTTGCCTCATTTAGCCCTCTGTACGAGCAGATCAAGGCGATGATTTTGGCTAGTTTGCAAGCCGCGGAATGGCTTCCGGGGATGGCTATTCCCAGTGAAATGGAGCTTGCCGCCCGTTATGCCGTGAGTCAAGGCACTGTCCGCAAAGCCATTGATGAGCTGGCCGCCCAAAATTTACTGGTTCGCCGCCAAGGGAAGGGCACCTTTGTCGCCACCCACCAAGAAGACGACTGGCAGTATCGTTTTTTACGCTTAGCCCCGGATTCTGGTGAGAAATTTCACCTAACCAACCAATTTTTGACCTGTGAAAAGACTAAAGCTAGCGCTTACGTGGCCGAATTGCTTAAATTAAAGGCAGGCGACCCCATTATTCACATTGACCGAATTCAGAGTTTTGCGGGTAAACCCATTGTTTTTGAAGAGATATTTCTACCTGGCTCTCGTTTTAAGGGTTTAGACCTTGAGGTCCTTAATGCTTGGCATGGTCCCATGTATGCCTTTTATGAGGGGCAATATGCCACTCATATGGTGCGGGCGGAAGAAAAAATTAAGGCTGTAGCTGCTGATCAAATGCTGGCAAAGCACCTTCACCTGGAAGAGGGCGCGCCACTCCTTTCTGTAGAGCGGGTGGCTTTCACCTACGGGAATAAACCAGTAGAAATTCGTCACGCTAGATACGACACTTCAGAGCAGCATTACGAAAACAAATTGAACTAAGTGCGTTGATGAACATATCCGTTAAAACCCCTATTAAACCCCTATAAACCCGTAAAAATCCCCACCAGCCTTAAGGTTTCCAATAGAATATGTTGCGATACAACAAAACCACAATGAACCTCCACCTAAAGATAGAGATTACCCATGGTTGATTCACAGCAAAATGTAAAAAAAGATAGACCGGTTTACCGAAATATTGGTCTTGCCCAGTTGATTAAATACCGCCTTCCTTGGGCCGGCAAAGTCTCCATTCTTCATCGTATTAGCGGGGCAGCGATGTTCCTCTTGTTGCCATTTATTTTGTATCTCTTCGATCAGAGCCTTGCGTCTGAGCTGAGCTACCAAAAATTCCAAGCTTTCACCGGCAACATTTTGGTCAAGATTATTTGCCTCGGCTTGATCTGGTCTTTCTTGCACCACTTCTGTGCTGGTATTCGCTACCTTTTGCTCGATTTAGAAATCGGCGTTGAGAAGTCTGAAGCAAATCGTTCGGCCATTTTTGTTTTGTTCCTCGGCTTGGCTTTGACTGCTGTAGTGGGTCTCAAATTATTCGGCGTGTACTAAGCGCACATCATTTAAGGAAATTTCATGCCTATTTATCAAATTGGACCAAAGCGCTTAGTTGTAGGCGCGCACTACGGCCTTAAAGAATGGATCATTCAGCGCGTTACTGCGATTGTGATGGTGGTGTTTACGATTGTTTTGTTGGTGGACTATTGCATCACTGGTAGCGCTACTTATGAAGGTTGGTCTGCTTTATTTAGCAACCAATTGATGAAGTTATTGACGCTCTTAGCATTCATCAGCTTGTTCTATCACGCTTGGATTGGTATCCGCGATATCTGGATGGATTACATCAAGCCCGTCAGCATTCGTTTAACACTCCAAGTGTTAACAGTTTTGTATCTCGTAGCCTGTGCGGCCTACGCCGTTCAAATTTTGTGGAAAGTGTAATTCGATGACTGCAATTAAAAAATCATTGCCACGCCGCCGTTTTGATGCGGTGATTATTGGGGCAGGTGGTTCCGGTATGCGCGCATCATTACAGTTGGCTGAAGCCGGCTTGAATGTTGCTGTATTAACTAAAGTATTCCCAACACGTTCACATACAGTTGCCGCCCAGGGTGGTATCGGTGCTTCATTAGGCAACATGAGTGAAGACAATTGGCACTATCACTTCTATGACACCATCAAGGGATCTGACTGGTTAGGTGACCAAGACGTGATCGAGTTCATGTGTCGCGAAGCTCCAAAAGTTGTTTATGAGTTAGAGCACTTTGGTATGCCATTCGACCGCAATCCAGATGGCACGATTTATCAGCGCCCCTTCGGTGGTCACACAGCAAACTATGGCGAGAAGCCAGTGCAGCGAGCTTGTGCTGCCGCTGACCGTACTGGTCATGCGATGTTGCATACCTTGTACCAACGCAACGTACGCGCCAAAACAAACTTCTTTGTTGAGTGGTTGGCCCTCGATTTAATTCGTGATGATGCAGGCGATGTTGTTGGTGTTACTGCTCTTGAAATGGAAACAGGCCAGGTCTATATTTTGGAGGCCAAGATTGTGATGTTGGCAACCGGTGGTGCAGGCCGTATTTGGGATGCATCGACCAACGCATTTATTAATACCGGCGACGGTATGGGCTTAGCAGCTCGTGCAGGTATTCCATTGGAAGATATGGAGTTCTGGCAATTCCACCCAACTGGCGTAGCTGGTGCTGGTGTGTTGTTGACAGAGGGCTGTCGCGGTGAAGGCGGTATCTTGCGTAACAAGGATGGCGAGCGCTTCATGGAACGTTATGCGCCAACCTATAAAGACTTAGCTCCACGCGATTTCGTATCCCGCTGTATGGACCAAGAAATTAAAGAAGGGCGCGGTTGCGGTCCTAACGGTGACTATGTTGTGCTCGATCTGACACACATTGGTGCCGAGACCATCATGAAGCGTTTGCCTTCTGTTTATGAGATTGGTATTAACTTTGCGAACGTTGACGTCACTAAAGAGCCGATTCCAGTAGTGCCAACGATTCACTATCAGATGGGCGGCATTCCTACGAACATCAATGGTCAAGTGGTTGTTCCAGCAAATGGAATTCATAATGAAATCGTCAATGGTTTGTATGCGATTGGTGAGTGTTCATGTGTATCCGTACACGGCGCGAATCGCTTAGGTACTAACTCACTGCTAGACCTATTGGTATTTGGTCGTGCGGCAGGTAACCATATTGTTGGCCTAGATTTGAAAAATCGCGAGTTCAAGCCGTTGCCTGCGAATGCTGGTGAGCAAACATTGGAGCGTATTGCGAAGTTGGATAACTCAACTTCAGGCGAGTATGCGCAAGATGTTGCAAACGACATTCGTAAGTGCATGCAGAAATATGCTGGTGTGTTCCGTAATCAAGAGCTGATGGATGAAGGTGTTCGTCAAATGGCTAAATTGACAGAGCGCGCTAAGCACTTATGGGTTAAGGATAAATCCGAGATTTTCAATACAGCACGTATTGAGGCTTTGGAAGTGGCTAACTTAGTCGAGACTGCAAATGCAACCATGATTTCTGCGGCTGCTCGTAAAGAGAGTCGTGGTGCGCATTCGCATGATGACCATCAAGAGCGTGACGATGAGAATTGGATGAAGCATACCCTTTGGTACAGCGAGGGAAACAAGCTTTCATACAAGCCAGTTGTCTTGAAGCCTCTCACTGTTGAGTCCTTTCCTCCTAAAGAACGTACTTTCTAAGCAAAAGAGATAGAAGATGAGTGATATCCGTATATTCGAAATTTACCGCTACGATCCAGATGTCGATGCTGCTCCACGCATGCAACGTTATGAGTTAGAGCTCACTGGTGAGCGTATGTTGTTGGACGCTTTGATTTCTTTGAAGAAGCAAGATGAGACGATTTCTTATCGTCGCTCATGCCGTGAGGGCGTGTGCGGTTCAGATGCTATGAACATCAACGGTAAAAATGGTTTGGCTTGTTTGACTAATATGTTGACTTTGCCTAAGGTCATTACATTGCGCCCATTGCCTGGCTTGCCAGTAGTGCGCGACTTGATCGTTGATATGACTTTGTTCTTCAAGCAATATTTGTCTATCAAGCCTTACTTGGTAAATGACAATCCTCCTCCTGAAAAAGAGCGTCTCCAGAGTCCTGAAGAGCGTGAAGAGTTGAATGGCTTGTATGAGTGCATCTTATGCGCGTCATGCTCAACTTCATGCCCATCTTTCTGGTGGAATCCAGACAAGTTCGTTGGCCCAGCTGGTTTATTGCAGGCTTATCGCTTTATTGCCGATAGCCGTGATGAGGATACCAATCAGCGCTTGGATAATTTGGAAGACCCATACCGCTTGTTCCGTTGCCACACCATTATGAATTGCGTAGATGTATGTCCTAAGCACTTGAACCCAACGAAAGCAATTGGCAAGATCAAGGAGTTGATGGTTCGTAGGGCAGTATGACCCTCGGCAATGCAGAGTTATATCGTTTAAAGAGCGATGCCCGCAGGGGCTTGCTAGAGAACGACTTAATTCTGCAACGTTTCTTTGAGCGTTACGGCACTCAGTTAAGCGTAGAGGATGGAATGGTTTTAAGCCAGTTATTAGCTTTAGATGACAACGACTTGATGGATTTATTGATTGGTCGTAAAGATTCTGTAGCCAGCCTGGAGAAAGAGATGCAAACAGACTCTTTCAAGATGGTTTTACTAAGGCTGAGAGAGAAGTAATTCAGCAATTTGGTGCGGTAGCGGTATAGACGCATGATTGAATAGTGTATTAATCATATTTTTGAATGACTAAGGATTAGAAATGATTGAATCGGACATCAAAGCAAAACTCTCGTTTTCGGATGGAACACCAGATATTGATCTGCCAATTTATAAAGGGACAGTGGGTCCTGATGTAATCGACATTCGTAAGCTCTATGGTCAGACTGGTAAGTTCACTTACGACTCAGGCTTCTTATCTACTGCGTCATGTAATAGCAAAATTACCTACATCGATGGCGATAAGGGTGAGTTGCTCTATCGCGGCTACCCAATTGAAGATTTAGCTAATAACTGTGACTTCTTGGAAGTTTGCTACCTCTTGATCAATGGCGACTTGCCAAATGCCACTGAGAAAAAAGACTTTGAAGAAATGGTCATGCACCACACGATGGTTCATGAGCAAATGCAATTCTTCTTGCGTGGTTTCCGTCGCGATGCGCATCCAATGTCGGTATTGACTGGCTTGGTTGGCGCTATGGCTGCTTTCTACCATGATGCGATTGATTACAGTCAGCCTAAGGCGCGCGAAATTGCGCAAATTCGTTTGATTGCGAAGATGCCAACTTTGGTTGCGATGGCTTATAAATATTCTGTAGGTCAGCCATTTATCTATCCAGATAACTCTTTGTCATACACCGCTAACTTTATGCGCATGATGTTTGCAACACCATGTGAAGAGTACAAAGTAAACCCAGTATTGGTTCGTGCTTTGGATCGCATCTTCACATTGCATGCAGATCATGAGCAAAATGCTTCCACTTCAACAGTGCGCTTATGCGGATCATCAGGCACCAATCCTTTTGCAGCGATCTCTGCTGGTATTGCTTGTCTTTGGGGCCCAGCTCACGGTGGTGCAAATGAAGCTTGCTTGGAGATGTTGAATGAGATTCAGGCAAATGGTGGTGTAGATAAGATTCATGAATTCATCGCTCAAGTAAAAGATAAGAACTCTAGCGTTCGCTTGATGGGCTTTGGACACCGCGTTTACAAAAACTTTGACCCACGCGCAAAGTTGATGCGTGAAACTTGTTACGAAGTGTTGAATGAACTTGGCCTCCAGGATGATCCATTATTCAAGTTGGCCATGACTCTTGAGAAGATTGCTTTGGAAGATGACTATTTTGTGAGTCGTAAGCTCTATCCAAACGTTGACTTCTACTCAGGCATCGTGCAACGTGCTTTAGGCATCCCAACAGAAATGTTCACCTGTATTTTTGCCTTGGCAAGAACAGTAGGTTGGATTGCTCAGTGGGAGGAAATGATTACTGATCCTGAGTATAAAATTGGACGTCCACGTCAGTTGTACGTTGGCGAAACAGCGCGCAAAGTTCCGAACATCTCAGTTCGTAAATAAGGTATTTAAGGTCTCTCATGTCTCGTACGCTTTATGACAAATTGTGGGATGACCACGTTGTTTACTCTGAAGAAGATGGCACAGCCACGATTTATATCGATCGTCAGCTGCTGCATGAGGTAACTAGTCCTCAGGCATTTGAAGGGTTGAATTTGGCTGGCCGTCCAGTTTGGCGCATCTCCGCTAATTTGGCTGTTTCTGATCACAACGTACCAACGACTGATCGCTCCGAAGGAATTACTGATCCGATATCCAAGTTGCAAGTAGATACTTTGGATCAAAACTGCGATGCCTTTGGGATTACCCAATACAAGATGAATGACACCCGCCAAGGGATTGTTCATGTCATTGGACCTGAGCAGGGTGCAACTTTGCCTGGCATGACCGTGGTTTGCGGCGACTCTCATACCAGCACCCATGGCGCCTTTGGTGCTCTGGCATTCGGTATTGGCACCTCTGAAGTTGAGCATGTCTTAGCAACACAAACTTTGCTGATGAAAAAAAGCAAGAACATGTTGGTGCGCGTAGATGGCCGATTACAACCTGGCTCAACAGCAAAAGATATCGTCTTAGCAGTGATCGGTAAGATTGGAACAGCTGGTGGCACTGGTTACACCATTGAGTTTGCTGGCGAAGCCATTCGCAACCTTTCAATGGAAGGTCGTATGACTATCTGCAATATGGCGATTGAAGCTGGCGCTCGCGCTGGTTTAGTTGCTGTAGATGAAACTACGATTGAATATATTCAGGGTCGTCCATATGCGCCCAAGGGCCCGGCGATGTTGCAGGCATTGCAATATTGGAGAACCTTGCATTCAGATCCTGATGCAAAGTTTGATGCCGTAGTTGAATTGCGTGCAGAAGAAATCGCTCCACAGGTTACCTGGGGAACTTCACCGGAAATGGTGCTTGCGATTAGTGAGCGTGTTCCTGATCCAGAAAAAGAGCGTGATCCAAACAAGCGTTCAGCAATGGAGCGTGCCTTGGAGTACATGAACCTTACACCAAACACGCCTCTAAGCAGTATCTCTGTGGATAAAGTATTTATCGGCTCATGCACTAACAGTCGCATTGAAGATATGCGTGCTGCTGCTAAGGTTGTAGATCGCTTAGGTAAAAAAGTTTCCGCCAATGTGAAGTTGGCATTAGTTGTTCCTGGCTCTGGTTTGGTAAAAGCCCAAGCAGAGCGTGAAGGCTTGGATCGTATATTCAAGGCTGCTGGCTTTGAATGGCGTGAACCTGGTTGCTCTATGTGCTTGGCCATGAATGCAGATCGCTTGGAGCCGGGAGAGCGTTGCGCCTCAACATCGAATCGTAACTTCGAAGGTCGTCAAGGCAATGGTGGTCGCACACATTTAGTTAGCCCTGCCATGGCAGCTGCTGCGGCGATCGAAGGTCACTTTGTTGACGTACGTAAGATTTCATAAGGAAACTCATCAATGAAATTTTCTTCACTCTCTTTAATTTCTAGACTCGCAATGATTGGCATCGCTGGAATCATTATTTCTGCATGCAGCAGTACCATGGAAGGTGTTGGTAAAGACTTGCAGAACATGGGAACCTCAATGGGCGGATCAAGCAACACGCAAAATAATCAATCTCAAACCAAGGGTAAGGATGTTGTTGTTACCCCTGTGAAGTAAAACATTTAGAGTAAATAGAGTAAAAGTCGAATCATGGAAAAATTTACGGTATACAAAGGTTTAGTTGCTCCGCTTAATCGCGAGAACGTGGATACCGATGCCATTATTCCGAAGCAGTTTCTAAAATCAATCAAGAAGACTGGCTTTGGTCAAAATCTGTTTGATGAATGGCGCTACCTCGATCATGGTGAGCCTGGTCAAGATTGCAGTACGCGTCCCATTAACCCGGACTTTGTTCTCAATCAACCACGCTACAAAGGTGCTGGCATTCTGTTGGCTCGCAAGAACTTTGGTTGCGGCAGTTCCCGTGAGCATGCTCCCTGGGCCTTGGATCAATTTGGCTTTAGAGCGGTGATTGCACCTAGTTTTGCAGATATTTTCTACAACAACTGCTTCAAAAACGGTGTTTTGCCGATTGTTTTGACTGAAATGCAGGTTGACCATCTTTTTAACGAAACCCAAGCGTTTAACGGCTATCAATTAACAATCGATCTAGCAGCACAGCAGGTTATTGCCCCTGATGGCACTGCTTATAGCTTCGAAGTAGCCCCTTTTAGAAAGTATTGCCTTCTTAACGGCTTAGACGATATTGGCCTAACCCTGCAACATGCAGATAAAATCAAGGCTTATGAAGCCGAGCGCATTCTAAAAATGCCTTGGCTTGCGACACAATTGCCGTAATTTCGTTGATTTAAAGGCCTTTCATGAAAATTGCAGTTCTACCGGGCGATGGTATCGGCCCGGAAATCGTTGCACAAGCCGTTCGGGTGCTTCAAGCACTTGGCCCTCAGTTTGATTTAGAAGAAGCTCCCGTAGGCGGAGCGGCTTATGACGTCGCTGGACATCCTTTACCACCCGCCACCTTAGAGCTCGCTAAAAAAGCGGATGCTATCTTGTTTGGTGCGGTAGGCGATTGGAAATACGACACACTTGCGCGCGAGCTGCGCCCCGAACAAGCAATTTTGGGTTTGCGTAAACACCTCGAGTTATTTGCTAACTTCAGGCCTGCCATTTGTTACCCAGAGCTCACTGCTGCATCAAGTCTTAAGCCAGAAATCATTGGTGGCTTGGATATCTTGATTGTGCGTGAGCTCAATGGTGATATTTACTTTGGTCAGCCACGCGGTATTCGTACTTCTGAGTTGCCGCTGTTTAAAGGTGCGCGCGAAGGTTTTGACACCATGCATTACAGCGAACCTGAAGTAGAGCGCATTGGACATGTTGCTTTTGAAGCAGCACGCAAGCGCGGTAAAAAAGTGTGCAGCGTAGACAAGGCAAACGTATTAGAGACTTCTCAGCTTTGGCGTGAAGTCATGATTCGGGTTTCTAAAGGCTATCCAGATGTTGAGTTATCCCATATGTATGTGGATAACGCTGCGATGCAGTTGGTTAAAGCGCCTAAAGCATTTGATGTAGTGGTAACTGGCAATCTGTTTGGTGACATCTTGTCTGATGAAGCTGCGATGCTGACTGGCTCTATCGGCATGTTGCCATCTGCATCTTTAGATAAGAACAATAAGGGCTTGTATGAGCCTAGCCATGGTTCTGCGCCGGATATCGCTGGTAAGGGTATCGCCAATCCATTGGCAACCATTTTGTCTGCGGCGATGATGTTGCGTTATTCATTAGGTATGCCTGCAGAAGCAGATCGCATTGAAAAAGCAGTGCAGAAAGTCTTAGCGCAAGGTTTAAGAACAGCAGATATCTATACCGAAGGCACGAAAAAAGTATCAACGGTTGAAATGGGCGATGCTGTAGTTGCAGCGCTTGCGTAATAAATTCACTAGAAGCAAATCAAACACATTCACTAGATAGTTCATCATGGCAAATACAAAAACACCTTTGGTTGGTTTAGTTGGCTGGCGCGGTATGGTTGGTAGCGTTCTCATGGAGCGTATGCTTGCTGAAAAAGATTTCGATCTGATTGAACCTGTATTTTTTAGTACCAGCCAAGCGGGTGGCGAAGTACCTTTGCTCAATGGTCAAAAAGTGACTAAGAGCGAAAGCACTTTGCAAGATGCGAATGACATCAAAGCATTGTCACGTTGTGACATCATTTTGACTTGCCAGGGTGGTGACTACACCAATGACATCTTCCCTAAGTTGCGTGCAGCAGGGTGGAATGGTCACTGGATTGATGCTGCTAGTGCATTGCGTATGAAGGATGACGCAGTTTTAGTTTTAGATCCGGTTAATCGTCCGGTGATTGATAAAGCTTTAGCTGCTGGTGGGAAGAATTGGATCGGTGCTAATTGCACTGTGAGCTTGATGATGATGGCTATGGGTGGCTTGGTTAAGGCTGACATGGTTGAGTGGATCAGCGCGATGACTTATCAAGCAGCTTCTGGTGCTGGTGCTCAAAATATGCGTGAGCTATTACTGCAGATGGGTGCTTTGCGTGACAGCGTAGCTACTGAGTTAGCTGATCCATCTTCTTGGATCTTGGACATTGATCGTAAGGTTACTGAGACATTGCGTTCTGCCGATTTCCCGAAAAAGAATTTCCGTAATACTGCCTTAGCGGGTAGTTTGATTCCTTGGATCGACGTGCCTGTTGAGAATGGCCAAACTAAAGAAGAGTGGAAGGGTGGCGCTGAGTTCAATAAGATCCTAGGTCGACCTGCATTCCGCACACCTGGCAGCATTCCAATCGATGGTTTGTGTGTTCGTGTAGGTGCGATGCGTTGCCATTCACAAGGTTTGACTGTGAAGCTCAAAAAAGATATTCCACTCAAAGAGATCGAGGCGATTCTGGCTGCAGATAATCAGTGGGTAAAAGTAGTTCCGAATGATCGTGAAACTACAGAGCGTGATTTATCTCCTGCTGCTGTCAGCGGTACATTGACTGTACCTATTGGCCGTTTGCATAAGATGGCAATGGGCCCAGAGTATTTGGGCGCATTTACTGTTGGCGACCAACTCTTGTGGGGCGCAGCTGAGCCATTGCGCCGCATGCTTCGCATTCTGCTTGAGAAGTAATTTCTCTTTTATGTTTCGTATTGGTCAACTAGGCTTAAAGCTACTTTGTGTTGTTCTGCTTAGTTGGTCATCTATCGCTGGTGCGATTAGCTTAGGCGCTCCTCAACTTCAGTCCCGCCCCGGCGAGCCACTGCGTGTAGAGATCCCAGTTCGAGTTGGTGCAGATGAGCAAGGTGCTTTATCTAGCCTGAATGTGACAATGCCTAATAAGGCATCTTATGAGCGCTTAGGCATTTCACAAAAGATTCTTGAGCTCAATCCGCAGGCAATGGTGTATCGCAATCGTCAAGAGCAACTGATGGTTTTGGTAGAGACAGTCAATTCTGTACCAATGACTGATGATCCATTCTTAGATGTACTAGTTAATCTCAATTGGTCTAGCGGTAGTCTTACTAAGGCATTCACATTGTTACTTGGTGATGTGCAGAAGATCACCGTAAAGTCGGGGCAGTCCTTATCTGAAATAGCTGCCATCATGGCGCCCCAATTGGATGGTGCTACCTTAGATCAAACCATGATGGCCTTGTATAGGGCCAACCCCGATGCGTTTGCTAGCGGTAGCATCAATCGCTTGGGCGCCGGGGCTGAGTTGTCCAAACCTAGTCTGGCGCTGCTGCGCTCTATTAGTCCGGCAGAGGCAAATCAGTTTGTAGCAGATGCTAACGAAGAGTGGCGAGCAGAACATGGCGAAAAAGAAGCGGGCACTGCTAATGGAAAATCAGGTAATCCTAAAACAGGGGAAGTTGTTCCCAAGGATCGACTGAAGATTGGTTCAAGCACTGATGGCAACGATCAAGAGCGTCGCTACACTGAAGAGTTGGTTGCTCAAGAGAAGATGTTGGAGCAGACTAAAGCTCGGGTTGCTGAGCTAGAAAAGAATATTGCTGACTTACAGAGACTCCTAGATAAATCTAAGGAGAAGAAGGCGGTCGACAGCAATTTTGGCTTAGGTGGATTTGGTCCGGCTATTCTGGCTATTGGTTTGATTGGCTTGACAGGTTTATTGCTCTGGGGATTAGCCCGCAATGCGCGTCGCTCAGAAGCGCCAAGCTTTCATGCTGATACACAGCATGTTGCTAAAAATGAGAAACCTGCAGCCAGCTCTCATTTTGAAATGCCGGCTCGTGCAAAGGCATTGTTTGATGGTATTGATCTCGATCTTTCAAAGCCTATAAAAGATGTACCTGTAATACCAAGCGCTCCTGTAGCCAATCCTTTGGCCGATACCTTACGCGTGAAATTGAATCTAGCGCGCGCTTACATTACGATCGAAGATTTCTCTGCAGCTAAGAAGTCTTTGGATGAAGTGCTTCGTATCAGTAATTCTGTCGATCCAGCGATCACCATTGAAGCGCAGGGCTTGTTGACAGAAATTTCGCATCGCAATACCTAAACCATGCGCATAGCCCTTGGCCTTCAGTATGACGGCAGCCCCTATTCAGGCTGGCAAACCCAAGTAAATCACAACACAGTACAAGATGAATTAGAAAAGGCGATTTCTGCCTTTGTTGGTGAGCAGGCTTGTGCGGAATATCCTATCCATACAATTACCGCAGGTAGAACTGACACTGGCGTTCATGCCTTAGGACAGGTTGTGCATTTCGATACCAATGTTGAGCGTGAAGACTTTTCATGGGTAAGGGGGGTGAACTCATTCTTACCTTCATCGATTGTGGTGAACTGGGCAAAGCCGGTTTCCGATCAGTTCAGTGCGCGCTTCTCCGCGTATGAGCGTGAATATATTTATGCCTTGCAAGCGGGACCTTGTCGTTCGCCGATGTCGCACTCACGCGCAGGTTACTTACTGGTCCCACCAAATCAATGGCTTGATGTGGAAGCCATGAAAAAATCAGCAGAGTGCCTGATTGGCGAACACGACTTCAGTTCTTTTCGCTCATCCGAGTGCCAAAGTAAAACACCGGTAAAAACGATTTACTCCATTGAGGTTATTTCTGAGCAACCATGGCTGTATTTCCGAATTCGGGGAAATGCCTTTTTGCATCACATGATCCGCAATGTGGTCGGCTGTTTTTTGCAAATTGGTCAGGGTAGACAAAAGCCGGAGTGGATGGCCGAAGTCCTGGCTGCTAAGAATAGGCAAATCGCCGCTCCTACTTTTATGGCCGATGGCCTATATTTGGCTAAAATTACTTACCCAGACGAATTTGCTATTCCACAGCCATGGCTTGAAAACTCTTGGCTGCCTGCCAAGGTCATCGGGAAACAAAATAAAGAGCAAGGGAAATAAAGGCCCCAGGCTTTATCATTCATTTATGGGCTTACTGACATATTCTCCGGGCCGAACTAGGGTCAAAATCTGCGGCTTAAAGACAGCTGCTGACATCGATTCTGCTGTTTCTGCGGGAGTGGATGCTGTTGGCTTCGTCTTTTATCCCCCTAGCGTGCGGGCTGTAAGCCCTAATATCGCTGCGCAGCTCATTTCTAGGCTTCCTGCGGGGGTAGATGCCGTTGGATTGGTTGTAAACGCTACAGATGAGCAATTTGCAGCAATTCGGGCTGCTGCCTCGATCACCTTATGGCAGTTTCATGGGGATGAGACCCCAGAGCGCTGCGCCCAGCTTGCTGCAGGCGAGCCTTGGATGAAGGCCGCTCGTGTAGGAACTGGCTTCGCTTTTGACGATTTTTCCCTACAATATGGGGATGCAAACGCTTTTCTGCTGGATGCCCTGGTTGAGGGATATGGTGGCGGAGGCGTTCCTTTTGATTGGCAAGGGATTCCACAGACATGGGTAAGCGAAAACGCGCCTCGGGTCGTTTTGAGTGGTGGATTGAACACGCACAACGTGGGCGAGGCTATTGCACGCCTGCATCCTTGCGCGGTTGACGTCAGTAGTGGCGTAGAAAGCAGCAGGGGTGTTAAGGATCCTGCGCTCATGGCCCAATTTGTTCAAGCAGTGCGCGCAGCGGATGCCAAAGCATCATCCCAATAATTTGCTATAGATAAATCAAAAGAGGTAGCTATGTACGACAAGCCAGATGCACGAGGACACTTCGGTCCTTACGGCGGCGTGTTTGTTTCTGAGACATTGATGTTTGCCTTAGATGAGCTTAAAGAAGCTTATGCAAAGTATCAACACGATCCAGAATTCATTGAAGAGTTTCATTACGAGCTCAAACATTTTGTTGGTAGACCTTCACCGGTTTATCACGCTAAGCGTTGGAGCGAAATGCTGGGTGGCGCACAAATCTATCTGAAACGAGAAGATTTAAATCACACTGGCGCACACAAGATTAATAACGTGATTGGTCAAGCGATGTTGGCCAAGCGCATGGGTAAGCCTCGCATTATTGCGGAGACAGGAGCAGGGCAGCACGGTGTTGCTACAGCAACGATCTGCGCTCGCTTTGGCTTAGACTGCACGGTCTATCAAGGCTCTGTGGACGTAGCCCGTCAGGCGCAAAACGTATTCCGCATGAAGTTACTTGGCGCAAAGGTAGTTCCAGTGGAATCTGGTACCAAGACTTTGAAAGATGCGCTCAATGAAGCGATGCGCGATTGGGTTACCAACGTGGATAACACTTTCTACATCATTGGCACTGTCGCAGGACCACATCCTTATCCAATGATGGTGAGAGATTTTCAGAGCGTGATTGGTGAAGAGTGCAAAGTGCAGATGCCAGAGATGACTGGTCGTCAGCCTGACTATGTTTTAGCTTGTGTTGGCGGCGGCTCTAATGCGATGGGCATTTTTTACCCTTACATTGATTTCCCGGAAGTGAAACTGGTTGGTGTCGAAGCTGCAGGACATGGTTTGGGTAGTGGCTTGCATTCAGCAGCCTTATGCGTTGGAACACCTGGCGTGTTGCACGGCAACCGTACTTATTTATTGCAAGACAAGAATGGCCAGATCTCTGAAACACATTCTGTTTCTGCTGGTATGGACTATCCCGGTGTTGGTCCTGAACATGCATGGTTAAAAGATTCTGGTCGCGCAGACTATGTGGCGATTACAGATGAAGAGGCGCTCCAAGCATTCCATGATTGCTGCCAGATTGAAGGTATCATTCCTGCGCTTGAGTCTTCTCATGCCATTGCCTATGCCTGTAAGCTTGCTAAGACCTTGCCAAAAGACAAGACCATCCTGGTCAACCTCTCTGGTCGTGGTGACAAGGATATGCATACCGTTGCACAGGCAACAGGTTCAGAAGGTTAAGAATTACTTTTAAGAAATACTTATGTCAAAAATTACTGCGCTCTTCAAGGAGCTAAAAGCAACAGGCAAAAAAGGATTGATCCCTTTTATTACTGCAGGCGATCCAGATCCTAAACAAACCGTTGAACTCATGCATGCATTAGTTCGCGGCGGTTCGAGTGTGATTGAGTTAGGTGTGCCATTTTCAGATCCAATGGCTGATGGTCCTGTCATTCAGAGATCATCGGAACGCGCACTGACTCAAGGTGTCACTTTGCATAGCTGCTTAGAGATGGTGAAAGAATTCCGCAAGCTGGATGCCAATACACCAGTTGTTTTGATGGGTTATGCAAACCCAGTTGAGCAAATGGGAGCAGAGCGTTTTGCAACCGAAGCAAAGGCTGCTGGTGTCGACGGTGTTCTCGTAGTGGATTACCCACCAGAAGAGTGTGTGGACTTTGCCGCTCGTATGCGCGTTGCCGGCATTGACCCGATTTTCTTATTAGCGCCTACTTCATCACATGAGCGCATTAAAGAGGCGGCCAAAATAGCTTCTGGTTATATCTATTACGTTTCTATGAGAGGGGTTACTGGCGCCTCTAACCTCAATACGCAGGATGTGGCCAGCATCATCCCGAAAATTCGTGAAGAGACGGATATTCCGATCGCTGTCGGCTTTGGTATTAGTGATGCAGCTAGCGCCAAAGCGGTATCAGTCAGTGCTGATGCGGTTGTCATCGGCAGCCGAATTATTCGTCTTTTGGAGGATGCGCCCCCTGGGCAGGCGGTACAATCACTGGAAACCTTCATTCGTGAGATACGCGACGCATTGGATAGCTAAAAACTGATGAGCTGGATAGATAAATTACTCCCACCCCAAATTCAACATACTGATCCTGCAAATCGCAAGTCAGTACCTGAGGGATTGTGGGTCAAGTGCCCCAGTTGTGAAACTGTTTTGTACAGCACTGACATTGAAGCCAATTTATCGGTATGCCCAAAATGTAGTCATCACATGCGTATCGGAGCGCGTCTGCGCTTAGACAGCTTGCTAGATGAAAAAGGCCGCTACGAAATCGGTGCTGATATCTATCCAACTGACCCGCTGAAATTTAAAGACTCTAAAAAATACCCAGATCGCATTAAAGAAGCGAATGATGCTTCTGGTGAATCTGAGGCCCTCATTGTGATGGGTGGCAAGATTGAAGCTATTCCTGTAGTGGCTGCTTGTTTCGAATTTCAATACATGGGTGGTTCGATGGGCTCAGTAGTGGGTGAGCGTTTTGCCCGCGGAGTACAAGAGGCAATTAATAAGAAGTGCGCTTTCATTTGTGTCACTGCTACTGGCGGTGCGCGTATGCAAGAAAGCTTGTTATCCCTTTTCCAAATGGCGAAGACTAACTCGATGTTGACCTTGTTAGCTAAAAAAGGCTTGCCTTATATCAGCGTGCTTACTGACCCTACGATGGGTGGTATTTCTGCCAGCTTTGCCTTCATGGGTGATGTAGTGATGGCCGAACCAAAAGCGTTAATTGGTTTTGCTGGCCCACGCGTGATTGAACAAACTGTTCGCGAAAAATTGCCTGAAGGATTCCAGAGATCTGAGTTCCTGATGCAAAAGGGCGGTATTGACATGATTGTTGATCGTCGTCAGATGCGCAGTGAAATTGCGCGTTTACTTGCTTTGTTGCAAAAGCTTCCTGAGCCTGCTATCGCGGGTAGCGCAGTCGTTTAAGCGCTTGAGCTCAGCACACCAAGCCCCCATATTATTTTCTAGCCTAGAGGCTTGGCTTAGCCACCTCGAGACTGCGCACCCTGTTGGTATAGATATGGGGCTTGAGCGCATCAATCGCGTGAAGGCTGCATTAGATCTCCATTTTGATTGCCCAGTGATTACGGTTGCCGGTACAAATGGCAAAGGATCTACCTGTGCATTTCTGGAGAGCATTCTGTTGGCTTCTGGCTATAGAGTCGGTTGCCATACCTCTCCACATTTACTCAAATTCAATGAGCGTGCGCGTATCAATGGTGAAGATGTCAAAGACAATCTCTTGCTTGAACATTTTGCTGCCGTTGAAAATGCTCGCGTGAGCCTGGTCGATGCTCCGACCTTAACGTATTTTGAGTTCACTACTTTAGCCATCATGCACCTGTTTGCTAAGTCCAATTTGGATGCAGTTGTCTTGGAAGTGGGTATGGGTGGTCGCTTAGATGCTGTCAACATCGTTGACGCCGATTGCGCAATTGTGACTAGTATCGATATTGATCATGCGGATTTTTTGGGTGGCACACGCGAAGCTATTGGCCTAGAAAAGGCGGGTATTTTCCGTCCAGGACATATCGCGGTGTGTGGCGATCCTGTACCGCCACAATCATTGATTGACCATGCTGAAAAGCTTGGCTGTGATCTCTGGTTGCAGGGGCGCGATTACAACTTCCAGGGTGATAAGCAGCAATGGGGTTGGGCAGGGCGCAAAAAGCGCTTTAGTGGCCTTGGCTACCCAGCGCTGCGGGGTGCCAATCAGATTCTGAATGCCTCGGCAGTAATAGCTGCCTTGATGGCCTTACATCAACGTCTGCCTGTGAGCGCCCAGGACATTCGCAATGGCTTTGCTTTGGTTGAGCTACCAGGCCGGTTCCAGGTTCTCCCGGGTCAGCCTACCGTGGTATTGGATGTTGCTCACAATCCCCATGCTGCTGCTACCTTGGCTCAGGGGCTCGATAAGATGGGTTACCACCCCTACACCTATGCCATTTTTGGAGCTATGGCTGACAAGGATATTGAGGGGGTGATTAAACCCCTCTTAAACATCGTAGATTTCTGGTTTTGTACCGATTTACCGACCCCCAGAGCTGCCAGTGCTAAGGCCGTGGCCGAGAAGCTTGAGGCTATGGGCGTAAAGCCTAAAAATGGGGCGGATGGGGGTATTGAGTGCTTCCCAGAACCTGCTTTAGCGTATCAAAAAGCGCTATCTTTGGCGGGTGAGGGTGATAGAATTGTGACCTTCGGATCCTTCTATACCGTTGCAGGCGTAATGACTTACCGAAACAACCAGGCCCACTGATCCATGATTCGTTTACCAAGCTTTTTTAAGCGAAAAACCCAGTCTGATGACCTTGAGATAGGTTCAAGGGGTAGTCGCACCGCCAAACGAGCAGCCCCACGCAGTTTTCAGCGTGCAGCAGAAGCTGAAGAACTTGCCCTCACAGAAGATCCAGAACAGCAAAGAGCGCGTCATCGTCTGATTGGTGCTGCTGTCCTCGTATTAATTGCTGTTATTGGCTTACCCCGTATTTTGGATAATAAACCAAAGGCATCATCTAACGACATCGCAGTAAACATTGTTACCAGCTTACCTATTCCGGGTGCCGAACCAAAGGCTGAAGAAAAGCCGAAGGTAGAGGCTCCCGTTGAGTCTGCTAAAGAAACTCCTAAATCTGCAGTTGTGCCCCCAGCAGAGGCAAAAGCAGAGCCCAAGACTGAAGTTAAAGCAGAAATAAAAACAGAAACCAAGCCAACAGCACCTGTTGCAAATAAATCCGCAACATTAGGATTGGCAGCTGGTGAAGAGGTCGTTGCTGCTACCGCTACTAAAGTAGAACCTAAGTCTAAGACGGATGATGCTGCCAAACTTGCCGCTTCGAATGGTTCAGGTAAATACGTTATTCAGATTGGCGCTTTTGCATCTGAGGCGAATGTAAAGGCCTTGTCCGCAAGACTCAAAAATCAAAACATTCCTAGTTATGTCTTGAATAAGGCGGGTGCTGATGGCGGCAAGATTTTCCTTGTGCGCGCAGGGCCCTTTACCGATAAAGATGCTGCAGAAGCAGCGGAAAAGAAAATTAAGGCGATGGGACTTTCGCCAAGACTCGTCGAGTCCGGTAAACAGTAATGGAATACTTGTCCACCCTCAAGCTAACATCGGTGGATTACTTCACCCTAGTTGTGCTCTTGGTTTCTGCGTTGGTAGGCATCTCGCGCGGTTTATTTAAAGAGGTGCTTGCTTTAGCCTCTTGGTTCGCGGCTGCTTGGGTTGCTTATCACTACAGTAACTACCTCTCAACCGAGTGGCTCTCGACATTTCATTTGGATGAATTGCTGAGTCTTGGTGTGAGCTTCATCATTTTATTTGTATTAACCCTGATCATCTGCGGTCTGTTTGGTGGAGTGGTGCAGAAGATTATTTTGTCAGTAGGTCTTAGTCTCACTGACCGTTTTTTGGGTTTGATATTTGGTGTGATCCGTGGCGGTTTGGTCATAGTAGTATTGGCTACCTTGGCTGCGCTCACACCCATTCCGCAAAGTATGGCCTGGAAGAATGCTATTACCAGACCAGCAATTGATATGGCAACCGGTTTAATAAAAAGTTGGCTTCCTGCCGACTGGGCTAAACAATTAGGTGATGCAATGCCTAAAGTTACCCCTACCATTACTCCTAAATTAACAATAGGAATCTAGAGATATGTGCGGCGTCGTCGGAACTGTTTCCCACTCACCAGTAAATCAACTTCTCTATGATGCGCTGCTGCTTTTGCAGCATCGCGGACAGGATGCGGCAGGTATTGCAACGATGAACGGTAACTCGTTCACGATGCATAAAGCTAATGGCTTGGTACGAGATGTATTTAGAACTCGTAATATGCGTAGCTTGGTTGGTAACGCTGGCATTGGCCAAGTGCGTTATCCAACTGCGGGTTCTGCAAGTAGCGAAGAAGAAGCGCAACCTTTTTATGTAAGTGCTCCTTACGGCATTATCTTGGCGCATAACGGCAACCTGACTAACGCACCAAGTCTGCGTGTGGAGATGGCCTATCGTGACCGTCGTCATATTAATACCAGCTCTGATACTGAAGTATTGCTTAACGTATTGGCTGATGAACTTCAAAAAGAAACTAATAGTGCAGCCCTAGATGAGGGCGCGATGTTTAACGCTGTTACAGGTGTAACCAATCGCGTTAAAGGTTCGTATGCAGTAGTTTCTTTAATAGCAGGTTATGGCTTATTGGCATTCCGTGATCAGTACGGTATTCGTCCTTTATGTATCGGCCGTATCGATACTCCTCAAGGTCCTGAGTGGATGATTGCATCTGAGTCTGTAGCGCTCGAAGGCTTAGGTTTTACCTTCGTTCGTGACGTTCATCCAGGCGAAGCAATTTATATCGACTTGGATGGCAATTTCTATTCACGTCAATGCGTACCGAATGCAGTGTTAACACCTTGCATTTTTGAGTACGTCTATATGGCCCGTCCAGACTCAACCATTGACGGTGTGACTGTCTACAACGTGCGTATGCGTATGGGCGATTACTTGGCTGAGAAGATCCGCAAAGAGACTAATGTCGATGAAATCGATGTGGTGATGCCGATTCCGGATTCCAGCCGTCCAGCAGCTATGCAGGTAGCAAAGAAATTGGGGGTGGATTACCGTGAAGGCTTCTTTAAGAATCGTTATATTGGCCGTACATTCATCATGCCAGGCCAGGCTGTTCGTAAGAAGTCTGTTCGTCAAAAACTCAATGCCATGCGTATTGAATTTAAAGACAAGACAGTATTGATTGTGGATGACTCCATTGTTCGTGGCACAACCTCATTTGAGATTGTGCAGATGGCTCGTGAATCCGGTGCGAAAAAGGTGATCTTTGCATCTGCTGCGCCTCCAGTGCGTTTCCCGAATGTTTACGGTATTGATATGCCAACGCGCAGCGAATTAGTAGCCTATGGGCGTACCGATGAAGAAATCAACAAGATGATTGGTGCTGATCAGCTCATCTACCAAAGCGTAGAAGACATGAAGCAGGCAGTGAGGGATATCAACCCCGATATCAAGAACTTTGAAGCATCTTGCTTTGATGGCTTCTATATTACGGGTGACATTACCGAGTCCTATCTTGATGCGTTGGAGGCCGCTAGAAATACCTCTGACGCGAAGGCTGATCGTCAGAAGGATTCGAGCGACTTCGCCCGTTCACAGCTCCACCTGCATTTGGCCACCGAAGACTAAAAAGCGACAGGAATTTGCCTCACTCGAGGCAAATTCGTAATTCGGTGTCAAAATAGCAGTATGAAGAGCAAAACTATCCGTAAAAAACCCGATTTTTCTAAGCTAGCGCTCGAGACCTTAGCGGTTCGCGCTGGTACTCGTCGCACTGCTGAATACCAAGAGCATTCAGAGGCAATGTTTCTGACATCCAGCTTCTGTTTTGATAGTGCAGAGTTAGCTGCTGATGGTTTTGCACATGCTGACCAAGGCTTTATCTATTCTCGCTTTACTAATCCAACCGTAAGCATGTTCCAGGATCGCTTGGCTGCCCTAGAGGGTGGTGAGGCTTGTATTGCTACCGCTTCCGGAATGTCTGCCATTCTGACAATGGCAATGGCTCATTTACAAGCAGGTGATCACGTGGTTTGCTCACGCTCGGTATTTGGTGCAACGATTCAGTTGTTCACCAATATTTTGGGTCGCTTTGGCATCACAACCACTTATGCTGATTTGACTGATACCAAATCATGGCAGGCTGCTGTGCAACCCAATACCAAACTCTTTTATCTAGAGACGCCATCCAATCCTTTAACTGAGATTGCTGATATCAGAGCGATTTCAAAGATTGCTAAAAAAGCAGGTGCCTTATTCGCGGTGGATAACTGCTTCTGTACGCCTGCTTTGCAAAAACCATTGGCGCTTGGTGCTGATGTGGTGATTCATTCAGCCACTAAGTACTTAGATGGACAAGGCCGAGTAGTGGGTGGAGCAATTGTGGGTAGCAATGATTTCATCATGGGCAAAGTCTTCCCCTACGTGCGAACTGCAGGCCCAACGCTATCCGCATTCAATGCCTGGGTCTTCCTCAAAGGCCTCGAGACTTTAGAGCTTCGCATGAAGCAGCAGAGTCAGAATGCGCTTGCCTTGGCTCAATGGCTTGAGAAGCAATCTGGAGTAGAGCGCGTTTACCATCCTGGCCTGAAATCGCATCCTCAGCATGCGTTGGCAATGCGCCAGCAAAAAGAGGGTGGGGCGATTGTGTCTTTCACCTTGAAGGGTGGCAAGAAAGCTGCGTTCAAACTGATTAACCAAACTAAGCTTTGCTCGATTACTGCAAACTTGGGTGATACCCGCACGACTATTACTCACCCAGCTACAACAACGCATTGCCGTGTGACGCCTGAGGCTCGTAAAGCTGCAGGTATTTCTGATGGCTTGGTACGCATTGCAGTTGGCCTTGAAAACATTAACGACTTAAAGAATGACCTCGTTGGTGGACTCAAAAAATAATCAAGTTCATCAGGATAGGTCTATGAGTTTCGCGGATGCCACCCAGTTTTGGAACGAACGCTTTGATAAAGAAGAGTTCATTTTTGGCAAAGAGCCTAACGAGTATCTTGTTGAGAAAACAAAGCAATATCTAAAGCCCAAAGATAAGGTTCTCTGTATTGCTGACGGCGAAGGTCGCAATGGCGTCTGGCTTGCTAAGCAAGGCATGCAGGTTATTGGATTTGATGCGTCTGATATCGCGCTTGCTAAAGCAAAGCAGTTTGCCAAAGATAATCAAGTGCAAGTTGAGTATTCCTTCTCTGATACCGATAGCTATGCGTGGCAAGAAAATACTTATGATGCGGTGATAGGTATCTTCATTCAATTTTCCGATCCAGCAATGCGCGCTAGAATCTTTGAGCAAGCTTATAAGGCAACAAAGCCCGGCGGCATCTTCATTCTTCAGGGCTATACCCCTAAGCAACTAGATTACAAAACTGGCGGCCCATCATTAATAGAGCATCTCTATACAGAAGAGTTAATTAGAGATCTCGCCAAATACTTTGAAATTCTTGAGCTTGTAAGTTACGAGAAAGAGCTTTCTGAGGGCCCGCGCCACACTGGCATGTCTGCAATATTGGGATTGGTTGCTAAGAAGTGACGGCTTTCCTATGAAGACTATTGAAATAAAAAGCGCATGGCAGGGTAATAGTGACTGTAATGCTTGTTCCATCCGGAGCTCCGCACTCTTTGCCGAATTAAATGAAGAAGATTTTTCCAAGATTCATTCGCCAATTGATGATCTACGATATGAAGCAAATACAGGGATTTATACACAGGGAGATTCTGCTGAGCATTTATTTACCTTGCGTGAAGGTTATATAAAGCTATTGCATATCAATTCCGATGGCTCTACTAGAATAGTCCGATTAGTAATGCCGGGTGATTTATTCGGAATGGAGGCTTTGTTGGGTAAGAGTTATGCTCATTCAGCCACTGCTTTATCAAACATCCATTTATGCCGCATACCCAAAGCCATTATTTCTAGTTTGGGAGAAGAGTCGCCACGCTTGCATAGGCAGATTGTGAAGAAATGGGGTGAGGCACTGGCTCAATCAGAATCTTGGTTTTCTGAAATTAATACCGGAAGAATTGAAATTCGTTTGGCTAGATTTTTCTTGCGAATTGCTAAAGTTTCTGGCGATATGGCAGTTGCACCACTCTTTAAAAGAGAGGACATGGGCTTAATGATGGATGTGAAGTTTGAGACTATTAGCAGGGCGCTTGCGTCTATGGCTGAGCAAGGCTTAATTTCGAATATTAGTAGGCTGAGTATTCAGGTGCCAAGTATGAACCGTTTAAAAAAGTTTTCACAAGAAGGCTCTTGATTGCTGAATACAAATAAAAAAGACTGCCGAAGCAGTCTTTTTTATTTGAAGTACTTAATTACGCTTTCTTAGCGTAAGCGGAGCACCAGCCTTTACCAGAAACTTGTTTACCAGCAAACAATGAGCAACCGCCAGCAGCCGCATCAGCTTTGCCTTGGAATAATGCACAGTTGCTACATTGTTGTCCGGCAGCATACTTAGCGTATTTGGCCTTATCGACAGTTGTTGCATTCGCTTTGTAACCCAAAGCAGCAGCCTGCGGATCAGTTTCTGCAACCATTGCTTGAGCTTGAACTTTACCGTTCAATGCCAAAGTACAGGCACCAGCAGCAGACAAAATCATAAATTGGCGACGACTATTTTTCATAAATACTCCAGTGTTTTGATGAATAAAAAGCTTAAAAAACTAGCTATAGGCGATATTAAAGGGGATAACACCATCAACAATAGGGGTTTCTCAGTATTAAGTTTAGGCTAACTTGGGCTCACACTACGTAAATATGCATAAATACGTATAGAAGCATTTAAAACGGTGTTCCAAGTAAAAAAATAATACAAAGAGGGTTTTATGAAAAAGTTTCTTTCTCTTGGTCTGATGTTGTTTTCAGGCGTCGCAGCAGCTCAATCTGGAGCGCCAGCAAGCCCTGAATTGCTGCAAATTATCGATAAGTCTACTAATTTTGTTGTTAAGACATCTAAGGGTCCAATTGAAATTACTCGCGTAATGACGCCTTGCGCCAAAAATAAAGGTTGGTTACAGCCATTAATCCCAATTAAGGGCGTTACCCCAGTTGATGAGATTGATGTTCTCAATGCCTTGAATGACAAGGACTCGCTCGTGGTAGATATGCGCGTAGTGGATGATCGCGTAAAAGGTACTATTCCTGGGTCAATAGGCATTCCTTACACAGAGGTAGCAATGCGTATGGACGAGTTGGGTTGTAAAAAGCCTGCCGCAGGCTCAACTAAATGGGATTGCTCCAAAGCAAAGAAGGTTTATGCATTCTGTAACGGCCCTGTTTGCCCACAAAGCCCAATGGCAATGGCTGCCATGACTCGTGATGGCTTCCCTGCAACCAAGATCTACTACTATCGCGGCGGCATGTTGGACTGGGACGCTCTTGGATTAACAACAGTAAAGGGCGAGTTCTAAAACTTTCTCATTCTTAGATATTAAAAAGGGAGCCTAGGCTCCCTTTTTTTACGATGCTATAAATGAAGACTATTTAACACCTTTACCTATAAGTACACCGTCAACAACTGAGCCATACAGGTTTACGCCATCATCAGCATGGAATCTTTTGCGAGTTTTTTCAATATCCCCATCAATTATGCGTGGGTCTTGGGGGCGTTCATGCATATTTATAAAAGCAGCAACATCCCAGGACTCCACGTCGGTTAAGGTTTCGCCTCGACCTAAAGGCATATTGTGTTGTATGAATCCAGCCGCAGTATTGATGCGATGCATGCCTGCTCCCCAGTTATAAGAATTCTTACCCCAGAGAGGAGGGAAAACATAGGTTGCTCCCACTTTTTGTCCTTCGCCGTTTGATCCGTGGCAGATTTGGCATTGCTTTTCATAAACCACTTTTCCACGAGCAATGTCATAACCACCTTTAGGGGGAGGAGGTTCATCGAAACCTCGTCCTGGGAGTGCTTTTCCAACAGGCGCACCAGTTGATAGCCAATAAGAATAAGCCGTTAGGGCTAAGATAACTTCACTATCAGCTGACGGCGGAGTTCCGTTCATACTGAAGGTAAAGCAACCTTGAAGCCTCTCGGCATAGGTATTCACTTTATTATTTTTCTTGCGGTAAGCAGGATACATAGGATACGCAGCCCACATTGGAGAAGAATTTGCAAGACGCCCTCTATCAATATGACAATTCACGCAATTCATCTCATTGCCAACGAATTGGGGTGCCAGTGCTTTTGTATTTACAAAGATAGCCTCTCCGCGCCGAACTAATTCGCCAAAGGCATTATTTTGTAATTCGGAGTCTGATGGGGGAATGAAGTATTGTGTTTTTCCAACCTTGTGGGTATTTGAGGGAATTTGGGATTGATCCTCTAGTTTTGACTTGTCCACTGCAAACGTACCTGGTGAGCTAAGGAGCAGGCATAAGGCTACTAAACTGCCAATTGAAATTTTCATAGTTGTATTTTTATTCATGCGATGTCCTTAAATTACCTGAGCCTGTGCTGGGATTCATCAAAAGGTTCTGTTGCATCGCCCAAATTTCCAAAGTACTCCGAAACAGCTTTAATTTGCGCATCAGTAAGGCTGGCGGCTATATGTTGCATTAACCCATTGGGATCATTGCTTCTCGTAGGTGGTACCCCCTTTTTATTGGCAGCAGTGGGCTTTTCTGCCTTCCAGGCCTTAAGTTGATTTTCTAGGTACAACGGAGATTGACCGGCCAATGGAGGGAAAGAATCACCAACACCAACGCCGTCTGGACCATGACATAAAGTGCATTCAGGAATATTTTTACTCCATTCGCCACGCAGAGCAATCCATGCGCCAGTACCGGGAACGGGGAGTCCGGTTTGTTTAGTATTTACATTAACTTTTGGTCGCTTAGAGTAAGCATTAGCCACTGCAATAATTTCCTCGTTTGTTAGTGCTGAAGAAATGCCTTGCATCAGAGAATTTTTTCGACTGCCTGACTTAAAGTCATATAGTTGCTTTTCAATGTACGCTGCAGGTAATCCTGCAAGCCGCGGAAATCCCGCTGATGGCATGCCTTTGCCATCTGGGGCATGGCAACTAATACAGGGCATCGCAGCAGGATTTGCTCCACCATGAACCATGATCGTTTCACCGTCTAAGGCAAACGAAAGAGTTGGCATGATCATGCATAAGTACGCGATGTACTTTGAGGTGCGTATAAATAGTGTAGATGTCATGTTCATTATCAAAATCAGAAAGACTCAATTGGTGGAATAGCGCGACCCATGTTGGGAATAAATCATCATTCCCAAGGATTTCAACGGACCTTGTAATTGTGCATGAGTTTATTTTCAATTTGCTATCTTGAGACTTAAAAACAAACTAGATTTGATCTATGTCAAGTTGCCGATATGGGTTTACCCCATACTGAGTGGGTAAAGAGCAATTGGACTCATTGCGATCAAGATACTCAGGGCTATATGATGCGATTCTTTAAGACTATTATTTTTTGTGTTGCATTTAGCCATAGTTTTTTCTCCTTCGCAGTGGACAATTCGAGCTCAACAGAGTCTTCCATAAAGCGGGGTGAATATTTATCGCACCTTGGCGACTGTGTTGCATGTCATACCGAAAAGGGTGGCAAAGTAATGGCTGGTGGCTTGGAGCTAAAAACACCTTTCGGCGCATTGTATTCAACAAACATTACGCCTGATAAAAAGACTGGAATTGGTGGGTATAGTTTTGAACAATTCGATAAGGCTATGAGAAGGGGTGTTACCGCTGATGGCCATAATTTATATCCCGCTATGCCGTACCCATCCTATTCAAAAATGTCTGTCGAGGATATGCAGTCACTCTATCAGCATCTAATGCATGGTGTATTGCCCGTAGAAAAAGTGAATATCCAAAGTCAGATGAAATGGCCATACAACATGCGTTGGGGCCTAAGCTTTTGGAATATTCTCTTTGGCGGCAGTAAGCCTTATCAACCAGAGGCAAGTCAAACCCAACAATGGAATCGTGGTGCATATATTGTTCAAGGCATGGGTCATTGTGGGTCGTGTCATACCCCTAGAGGTCTTTTGTTCCAAGAAAAGGCAATGAGTCAGGCCGGATCAAATGGTAAGTATTTTTTGTCTGGATCTACGGTTGATAGTTGGCATGCAGTGAATCTCCGTAATTTATGGACGCCACCAGAAATCGTAGCGTTCCTGAAAACTGGTAGAAATCAACATGCAACCGCATATGGAACAATGACTGAAGTCATTGGTTTAAGCACACAACATTTCACTGATGAAGATCTTACTGCAATTGCTGTGTATCTTAAATCACTGAGTCTAGACGAGAGCAATCAGGCCCAGCCAATAATAGCTTTGGAAAAATCGCAGCTATATAAGTCTAAAAATGGTTTGGCTTATGTGCAATTTTGTTCCACCTGTCATCGAAATGACGGGAAAGGGGTTTCAAAGATATTTCCTCCTTTGGCTGGTAACAAATCAATTCTTTCTGACGACCCAACTTCAGTAATTCACGTTGTTTTGAGCGGTTGGAAATCAGCGGCAACAAAAACAAACCATCGCATCGTTGGTATGCCCGAATATGGTTCACTCGGAGATGAGGAGTTGGCGGGAATTATTACCTTCATACGTTCTTCATGGGGGAATTCTGCACCTGAGGTTTCAGTTAATCAGGTTAAGGCAGTTCGGGCACAGCTAAATTTAACTTCACAAGATAGCTCTAAATTTGTAACGCCTCGATTTTCAAATATGCTAGAAAAATCAAACTCAGGGCAGCTGGTTTACGGTATGCGCCTAATGGCAGAGACGGGTACTTTGCTTCCTGATCACGTTGGCAACAGCCTTAACTGCAGTAGCTGCCATACCAATGCTGGAACTGTAGCGAATGCATCCCCATTTGTTGGTGTAGCGGCACAGTTTCCTGCTTATGCCCCACGCGCGGGAAAAATCATTGATCTTGAGGATCGAATTAATGGATGCTTTAAACGATCGATGAACGGTAAGGCGTTAGAAAAGGATTCGGCTGAAATGAAGGCAATGGTCGCCTACATGAAGTGGGTTAACGGGCCTTATAAAAAGGATGAGCAGATTCCAGGAAGAGGTATTGGGAAAATTGATAAAACGCTACTCCCAAATATTGAAAATGGCAGGGTGATTTACCAAGCGCAATGTGCTGTTTGCCATGGGTCTAATGGAGAAGGCGTAAAACAATCTGATGGTCGGTATGTGTTTCCAATGGTGTGGGGTGATGAGTCCTTCAATTTAGGCGCTGGAATGGCGCGCACTTTTACTGCTGCGGCATTTATCAAGCAAAACATGCCGATGGGTCACAACACCAAATTTCCTTTAGGGCAGGGAGGTAGTTTAGGTGATCAGGAAGCTCTTGATGTTGCTGAGTACTTTGCTCATATGGCTCGCCCAGACTTTATTGGTAAGGATAAGGACTGGCCTAATGGCGGCAAGCCCAAAGATGCGCGCTATTAATTGGTGGCATCCATCTGTAATTGAGGGCCATTTATTAAAATCTTGATTGCAGATGTCCAAACCATAAAGATCTGAATCTACTATTTATTGATGTGGATCAAATTTGCCCCCTGTTATCGGTCCTAGTAGGCTTGACATACCAATTCTAATTAAATAATATATAATAAAATATATTATTTAATTATTAAATGAGGTCTACCAAGATGGTTAATAAAGTAGCATTGGCTAAACCAGCGCCATATATGAACCCGCTTTTAGCGGGAATTCTTTTGGGGATGGTTCTATTAGCGACATTTGTGGTCACTGGACATGGACTTGGAGCAACAGGCTTTACGACACGCTTAACTGCATGGGTTGGAATGTATGTCGCACCTGTTGCAACAAATTCAAATAATTACTTGGGAGGAATGATTGAAGAAGGTAAGCCATTAAATGCATGGATTACTTGGCAAGTCATGGGCGTAGCTCTCGGAGCACTTGCATCTGCATTTTTTGCGCACAGAATTCAATTCAAGATGGATGGCGCAAAGTTTTTAGGCGGATCTAAGCGTCCATGGACAGCTCTTTTTGGTGGCGCGCTTGCAGGCTTTGGTGCAAGGGTTGCGGCAGGATGTACTAGTGGCCTAGGCTTATCTGGTGCCGCGGTGCTAAGTTTGGCTGGATTTACATTCCTGGGAACATTCTTTGCGGTAGGTTTATTGACAAGCCTTTTCTTGAAAGAGGAGAAATGAGATGAGTGAAATTCTTTCAGGGCTCCTATTAGGGGCTGGATTTGGTTTTGTATTGGAGCGTGCCGGTTTTGGTAATCCAAATAAATTAACTGGTCAATTTCGTTTAACTGATTGGTCTGTGTTTAAGGTGATGTTCACTGCCATTGTTTTTGCGGCTGTGGGGCTATTGATTTTGGAGCGATTTGGGTTTGTTGATGCTGGCAGTTTATTCGTGCCGCCGGCATTTCTGGGGGCTGCTGCCTTGGGCGGGGCTTTGGTTGGGGCTGGTTTTGCTATTGGTGGCTATTGTCCGGGAACCTCTGTGGTGGGGTTGATGTCTGGACGCATTGATGCGGCGATATTTCTACTTGGTTTATTGCTTGGTACGGTGCTATTTGCTGGAATTTACCCAACTATCGAGTTCGTAACGACTTTAGGCGAGTATGCAAAAGCAGATGCATTGCCTGATGCTTTCAATATCTCGAGCTTATCTATTGATATTGGCATGATCGTTGCTGCAATCGTTGTATTTATCTTGGGCTCTTGGATGGAAAGGAAATCTAAAGGCCCTGTGAGTTCACAAGTTTAATTTTTCAAAAGGAAAGATATGTCTAAGAAATCTTCAGTAGCTGCATTGGCAATGGCCCTAGCTGGTATAGCATCAGCTCCACTCGCCCATTCGGCAGACGCCCCTGCGAATCCGGCAAGTGCGGAGCAAAAGAATCCCTGTGGTCCTAAAAAAGAAGCTACCAATCCTTGTGGCCCAGCTAAGAAGAAAGCAGCAAACCCATGTGGACCTGCAAATCCTTGCGGCCCCAAAAAGCGTAAAGCTGCAGAGTAATTTTCAAAAATGCTTACCCAATCTAATCTCTGGCTAGCCGCTCAAGAGCTGGCAAATATTCAGATGCGTTATGCAGACACTGGCCGCACTCTGAATGAGGCTGCTTTAGGCGGTGCAAGAGATTTTATGGAGTGGCAGCATTACCCAAATAATGATTTGGCTGATGAGCAAAGTGGGTATGAGTTTTATTACCACGCCCATTCCGCTGATGAAATGCCTCGTGAGGAGCATGGGCACTTTCATGTAATTAAACGAGAAAGTAATACGTTTCATCATCTTATTGCCATTGCCTTAAATCAACGAGGTTTGCCGGTGCGTCTATTTACCACCAATCAGTGGGTAACTGGCGAGGAAATGGCTGAATCAAAGCTTGCCATTAAGTCCCTTGAAGAATTTCGGATGGTAGTTAAGGGTCGCATGGCTCCAGTTGCTAAGTGGGTGGGCGCATTGATTCAGTTATTTGCTGTCGAGATTGACGAATTGATTTTAGGGCGAGATCAAAAGATTGCGCAGCTAGCGGCTAATCGAGGAGATCGAGAGCTGGTCCTGAATTCTAGAAAGCATCACGTATTAACGGAGTGCAAGATAGATTTGATGGAGCGTCTTTCTGAGCATTTATCAGTTGTAAATTCATAGAGGAGTGGAAATGAAAAAGATCCAATGGTTTTTAGTAATTGCATTAGCGGCATTAACAACTTTAGCTCACGCAATTAATTTGCCTGGCCCCGTTGTAAGCGCTGATTGGCTGACTAATAATATGTCTGAAGTCCAGATTATTGAAGTCAGAACTGATTTGGCAAGCTACCTCAGGAACCCAGAATTTGATACTGACAAAAAAACGGGTAAAAAATCCTTGGTAGAAGTCGGTGGCCATATTACGAATTCCTCTCTCCTAGACTTCAAAAAAGTGCGCGTAGAACGTCTCGTAGATGGTAAAAAAATTAAGTTTCTGATTCCAGAAAAAGCGGACTTTGAGAAGTTGGTTCAATCTTTGGGTATCAATTCTGATAAGCCAATTATTCTCGTGCCTATTGGACAAGATATGTCTGATATTGATGAAGCCCTAAGAACCTATTGGTCGTTTAAGGTGTATGGCGAAGATCAAGTTGCCGTATTGGATGGTGGTATTGCCGGTTGGTTAAGCGAAGGGCGTGAATTTACTATAGCCAGTTCGCAAAAAACTGCTGGCAACTGGGCATCAAAGGCCTATCGCAAGGATTTGATTGCCAGTTCGGATGATGTGGCTGCTGCTTCTAAAGCGGGTAAGCCGCAGCTATTGGATGCCCGTCAGCCTGCTCAATATTTGGGCCTTACAAAACGTCCAGATGTTGTGACTTTTGGCCATATTGCTCATTCAAAAGAATTGGCGCCCGAATTATTGGCAAAGCCAAGTAATGGTGCATTGTATTTCTGGCAGAAAAATACTTATGACGCATTAATGGCGGCTAATGGTTTAAGCATCAAAGGACCAACTATTGCGTATTGCAATACTGGCCATTTGGCAGCTGGAGGCTGGTTTGTCATGTCTGAATTAGTGGGCAATAAATCAACTAAGTTATATGACGGCTCCCTATATCTTTGGACTCTTGAGGGTCGTCCTTTGGTCGGTATGCCATTAAATTAATTATTTCAACATGAACACACTCGATATCAATATCAACCTCAAAAAGATGCAAGCATCAGCAGATGATGCTTGCCGTTTAATGAAGGTTCTCTCCAATCGAGATCGCATGATGTTGCTTTGTCAGATTGGCCAGGGTGAAAAATGTGTAAGTGAGCTTGAGGAATGTCTCGATATTCACCAGCCAACTCTTTCGCAGCAATTAACGGTATTGCGCAATGAAAAGCTGGTGGAGACTAGAAGGGAGGGTAAGCAAATTTATTACTCTCTTTCGAGTCATGTAGCTTTAGCTGTAATGGATGTGTTGTATCAAAATTACTGCAGTAAATAACCAAAAGGGGTCTTAATATGAAATGCAATGTCGGTAGTGTTGATCGTATGTTACGTATGGTGGTTGGTCTGGTATTAATTGGTCTAGCTGTAACGGGAACTGTTGGTGTATGGGGTTGGATTGGTGTGGTGCCGCTTGCAACAGGGCTATTTAGATTTTGCCCAGCGTACCCACTTTTAGGAATTAATACTTGCGGTACCGATTCTTCTTGTGGCGGTGGCGGTTGTTGTAAATAAGTTTTGTTTCATCTTTGCGGATAAAAGCTAACTTATTGGTTGGCTTTTATCTTCATCGGATTGAACCTAAGCGGTCTAAAACGCAGGATTAAGTAGTTTTCAGAGGTAAATCTTTATAGGCCAATTCTTTTTAGGTATAAAATCGCGCCATGCGATCCCGAAATAGATCTCTCGTGATTCTTATTTGCCTTTTCTTGATTTCATTCAAGGTTGCGGCTGGCAGCGTTTTTATCGATGCTGCTATTGAGCGTGCTCAAATGCATCAAACATCATTTTCCACTTTTATTTCTGACCATAGTCATGTAAGCAATGATACTAATGATGGTCAACAGGAATCTCGCACACTTTTTTTAATGAGCCATGTAACGGCAAATATTAGCGAGATCCAAATTGCTATTTTTCATCCACCGCTAAGTGCCCTTAAATTTACCTTGGCAAACGATGTTTTATTTACGCAAAACTTTCCCGATTCAGCATTTAAGCCACCCAAGGCCCAGGCCTAATATTTTTTAGGTAGGACGTGCTTTAGAGGCATGTCCCTTTGCTATTTGGCTACTTACTTGTAGCCATACATGGGAAATCTCATCATGTTTAAATTTGTAAAAATATTGCCATTGGCATTATTGGTTTTATTTATTTCCGCCTGCAGTAGCGTTAAGTTAGATGACGCCAACGGCGTCGCTACTGTTAACGCTGGAGGCTCTTCTACTTACGATCCTATTAGCGATCCGAAGTCTAGCGTTTATGGCAAGCGTTCAATCTATTTTGAGTTTGATAGCTATACCGTTGACCCAAAATATGTTTCAACAATCTCCGCACATGCTTCTTACTTAAAGGCATTTCAAAAGCAAAAAGCTTTTGTGATAATCCAGGGAAATACCGATGATCGTGGAACTACCGAGTACAACCTTGCGCTAGGTCAAAAACGATCAGAAGCCGTTAAGAAAGCGCTACTTGCTCAAGGCGTGAGCGAATCTCAGTTAGAGGCGGTAAGCTTTGGAAAAGAGAAGCCAGCCAACCCAAATCAGACAGAGGCGGCGTTTAAAGAAAATCGACGCGCTGATTTTGTCTATCAATAACTAATGGGCTACTCAATGAAAAACATCTTTAAATTAAGTTTGATAGGAATTGCATTCCTTAGTGGATGTGCGACAAATGTTGCACCCAATAATCCAGTTCAAGTTGCTAAAGCTCCACTACCAATGATAGCAATGGCTCCAGACCACTCAGGGTCTGTAGCCAAGCGACTTAATGATTGTATTATGCGAAGCAATCAAAGTGCTGACGCATTGTTAGTAGATGCCCAGATTATTGCCGTTACCAGAAATAACTCTCATGCAAAGGTACTTTTTAGTTCGGCGGATAAATTAACCGATCAGCAGGCCAAGGCATTAACGAGCTATTTGTCTGAAGCAAATTCCTGTCGGCCGATTGCTTTGGAGGGCTTAGGCTCCGAAAAGACTGCAGTTTACGAGGATTTCTTTAAAAAGATTGACGGTGTCTATGCCGATCTTATAGCCAGAAAGATCACTATTGGGGTGGCCAATCAAGAAAGGCAATTACTCATTCAAGATGCCCATATGAAGAAATTGGCGCTTCAATCTAAAAAAAATTAGTGGGATTAAATTATGGCTAGATATAAATTTGTGTGCCGCTCTTGTAAGTTTGAATGCATTAGCGGCATAGGCAAAGAGGTTGGGCTTCACTCTTCGAGGGTGGCAATGGTTTGTAAGACCTGCTCAACGATTGATGCATATACTGTAGCTCATCCAGGGAGCATCAACACTGAAATTAGCATGCCACCGGTTTGTACCAGTTGCCACTCTAGTGATCATCTGTTGGAGTGGGACGGTCTTACTTGCCCACATTGCAATATGGGTATGAGAGCTTTGGGTGGGGATGTTGATGCTGAGAGGCCTTTTAAATATTGGTAATCAAGGGTAAGTGCGAATACAGGGCTTTCTAATGGATGTTAGATTGGAGCCTTAAATTCTATGCCGAGATTGTTAGAGGCTGGAGGAGACACCAAACCACCCTCGGGTGGTTTTTCTTATTTGTTGATTCGCTGTAGATTAACGATCAATAAATCGCCTTGGGTCGTTGATGGGGCGTAATGGCATGATGTGAATCTGATTGCCATCTAATTCAATATGTAATTTACTGCCTATTTCCATGTTGAGTCTTTTCACTTCAGAAGACGAGGCAACCCACTCAAGTTTGTGTGTACTACTCTGAATTTGTAGCTGAACTACTGCAATTTGACCTAAGCTGCTCATTGCTGCCACCGAAGCAGGAATACTTGTAGCGGTTGCTGTGCTGTGAATGCTTAATCCATCTTGCGGAATAACCCATGCTACTTGTGCGTTTGGCGGGATCTTGCCTTTATCGGCTACGGTGAAAGTTTTTTCACAGCCCTCCCAGGAGAGGTTGCCCGCATTAAATATTCCATGGAACATATTATTAATGCCAACCAACTCGGCTACACGTGAGTTTCTGGGTCTTTGGAACAGCACTTGAGGCGCAGCAGTTTGTAGGCTTATGCCATTGTCAATTACAGTAATGCGATCAGCAAGTAGATCCGCCTCACGTAAATCATGGGTAACAAGCAAAATAGGAATATTTAAGTCCTTGCGTAAATCTGCAAGAGTTTTATATAGACTCTGACGGGTTGGCGCATCGACTGCTGAGAACGGTTCATCAAGCAATAAGATCTTAGGTTGTCGGGCTAATGCGCGAGCAAGTGCCACACGTTGCTGCTGCCCACCAGAGAGCTGGTTTGGAAAGCGGTGGGCTAGTTCAGCAATTCCCATGCGGCTCAGCCAATCTTGAGCAATCAATCTTCGCTCTGCGACTTTTTTTGCTGAATTCTGCAAGGGAATGAGGACATTCTCAATAGCAGAAAGATGTGGGAAGAGGGCATATTGCTGAAATAAGAATCCGCAAGATCGTTGTGCTGGCGGCAGGTTCTGTATAACGCCCGTTATTTCGTTAGCTTCAAACCAAGTTTGACCATCGCATTCAATTTTTCCGGCCTTAGATTGACTTAGTCCAGCAATCGTTCTCAGCGTGCTAGTTTTGCCGCTACCAGATGGGCCAACCAGGGCATGTAATTGACCTGCCGCACATTCAAGTGTGATCTGAAGTGGGTTTGGAAGGGTTTGGCTGATTTTTAGCTTCAGCATCAGGAGTTACCTCGGCTTGAGCGGTGTAAGCCTTTACCAAAGACGCCATAGGAAAGTGCAATCGCGATGAGGGATATTCCAAGCAGTAATGAGGCCAAAGCACCTGCGCCAGAGGTATCAAAGCTTTGAACCTTGTCATAAATTGCGATTGATACGGTTTTAGTTTCCCCTGGAATAGCCCCTCCCACCATTAGCACGACCCCAAACTCCCCGAGAGTATGGGCAAATGTTAAAACTACCGCACTGGTAATGCCGCGCCAAGCTAGAGGTAGCTCAATTAGTCGAAAGATCTGCCATTTCGAGAGTCCGCTGACCTGAGCCGCTTCTCTAATATCTGGGTTGATGGCTTCAAATGCGCGCTGAATAGGCTGAATGGCAAATGGGAGGTTCACTATGAGGGAGGCAATCAGGATTCCCGCAAAGGAAAACACCAAAGGGACTCCAAATATGCTTTTGCCGCCCAGCCCCACTAGTAGGTAGTAGCCCAGCACGGTTGGCGGTAAGACTAGGGGAAGGGCTAGTCCAGCTTCAATCCAAGGCTTGCTTCTATTAAGGCTTAGCAGGGAATATGCCACCCAGATCCCAAAAGGGATGATGATGGCTAAAGTCCACAGTGCAAGCTTTAGTGAGAGAAGTATTGCGTCCGTATCCATTGATTGATTGTATTGCTAAGCAATATAGGGTATCTCACTATATCGAATTTAGCCCATGCGGAGTCAAATATATGCGCATATACGCATATATATAAGGCATCGATTTAAGTGAAATCCAGGGTTCAAAAAGCGACAAAAAATCTCACTCCAAAACAGATGGAGAAGGTCTTTTCGCAGGTTGCCGCGTATTTCAACGTTCTTTCTGAACCAGCACGCTTACGCATCATGTACGCAGTTTGTAATGGTGAAAAATCCGTCTCTGAGGTAGTGGAGATGTGTGGCACAAGCCAGGCCAATGTATCCAGACATTTACTAGCTCTTCATAAAGCCGGAATTCTAATGAGGCGAAAAGAGGGTGTGACGGTTTATTACTCGATTGCGGATAATGCAACCGTTGAGATGTGCCAGACAGTCTGCGCAAAGATTGCTGAAGGTATTCATTAAGTTTTTATAGATTAACTTGTTAAGCAGAGGTCAAATGACTAAGAAGCAAATTGAATTGAGTGCTGAGGATATCTCCGCGGTTGAGAAGTCTGCTAATAGAGCTCGCCTTGTTAAGGCGCCAGAGCACTTTATTTCTCAGGAATTAATTGCCGACATTAATGCCAATGGCCTGGATGAGAGTCGTCGCGGTTTTTTGCGTAAAGGCTTTTTATCAGCGGTAGGTGGTGCTGCCGCTGGCTTGGCTGCGCCGATGGCTTTTGCTGCTGGAGAAGGTGACCCAGCAATCTTAGAGAAGCAAGAGTGGCAAACCACTTTAGGTAAGAACGTTGCCACTATGCCTTATGGCGTTCCATCTATTTATGAATCTAATCTTATTCGTCGTGAATCACCTGGCTTAACGCGCGTTTCTGCAGCATCAGTTGCATTTACTCCATTGCAGGGATTGTTTGGAACTATCACTCCAAATGGTTTGCACTTTGAGCGTCATCATCAAGGTTGGTACAACCTCAACCCTGAAACCCATCGACTCATGGTGAATGGTTTGGTGAAGAACGCTCGCGTCTTTACGATGAATGATTTGATGAGATTACCTTCAGTTTCGCGTACGCACTTTATTGAGTGTGGCGCTAATACTGGCTTAGAGTGGGGTAACGTAGCTGTACCAACAGTGCAGTACACCCACGGTATGCTTTCTTGCTGTGAGTTTACTGGCGTACCTCTCAAAGTATTACTTGAAGAATGCGGCGCTGATTTGAAAAAAGGTAAGTTCATGCTTGCTGAGGGCGGCGATGGTTCTGGCATGACGCGCACCATCAATCTAGAAAGCTGCTTAGAAGACACAATCGTTGCCTGGAGCATGAACGGTGAAATGTTGCGCCCGGAAAACGGCTTCCCATTGCGTCTAGTGGTTCCTGGTGTGCAGGGCGTCAGCTGGGTGAAGTGGTTGCGTCGCCTAGAGGTTGGCGATATGCCTTGGAATGCGAAAGATGAAGCTGTTCACTATATTGAGCTCATGCCAGATGGCATGCACCGTCAATACGCATCCATTCAAGAATGTAAGTCAGTCATAACCACCCCTTCTGGCGGCCAGCAATTGCTAGATAAAGGCTTCTATAACGTGAGTGGCATGGCTTGGTCTGGTCGTGGCAAGATTAAACGCGTTGACGTTTCTTTTGATGGCGGCAATAACTGGCGAACTGCACGTTTAGAGACTCCGGTGCTTACTAAATCCATTACCCGTTTCAATATAGATTGGGTATGGGATGGTTCGCCCGCAATCTTGCAATCGAGAGCTGTAGATGACACTGGCTATATTCAGCCTTCAATTAAGGTCTTGCGTGATGTGCGTGGTAATCGCTCGATTTATCACAACAATGCAATTCAGTCATGGAAATTGGATTCAAACGGTGAGGTGAGTAATGTACAAGTTGGATAAATTATTTGCTCGCGTAACTGTTGCAGCTTTAGCAGCCTTATCAATTCAATTTGCTTATGCGCAAAATACTCAGGGCTCTGCTAAGTTTCCGGGGATTGGCCGCAACGCCACTCCAGCCGAGGTTATGGCTTGGGATATCGATGTGCGCCCAGACTTTAAGGGGTTACCTAAAGGATCTGGCTCGGTAGAGCAGGGTCAAGCTATTTGGGAATCTAAATGCGCTAGCTGTCATGGTGTCTTTGGTGAGTCTAATGAAATCTTTACGCCGATTGCAGGTGGAACTACTGTTGATGATGTAAAGACGGGTAAGGTTGCCTCTTTAGCTGATCGTAAGCAACCTCAGCGTACTACCTTGATGAAGGTACCAAGCGTTTCTACTTTGTGGGACTACATCTATCGGGCTATGCCTTGGAATGCGCCGAGATCTTTAACGCCAGACGATACTTATGCTCTGGTTGCATTTATTTTGAGTTTGGGTGAAATTGTTCCAGATGATTTTGTATTGAGCAATACCAATATTGCCGACGTACAGAAGAAGATGCCTAACCGCAATGGAATGACGCGTAACCATGGCTTCTGGAGTGTGAACGGCAAACCCGATGTCAATGGCTCATCTTGCATGAATAATTGCGTGAAGTTTGTACAAATTGGCTCTACGCTTCCAGACTTCGCTAGAAATGCTCACGGCAATATTGCAGAGCAAAATCGCCTCTATGGCCCATATCGTGGATCAGACTCAACCAAGCCGCCGCTTGATAAACTGCCAGGCACATCAGGTGAGGGGCTCGCACATGCCTCTGATACTCATGCTGCAAGCACAAAGGGTCCTGCAGCGCTGTTTAAGAATGAAAACTGCTCGGCATGCCATGCCCCAAATGCGAAATTGGTTGGCCCATCAATTGCCGATATAGCAGCTAAATATAAGGGGCAGAGTGGGGCTCAAGAAAAGCTGATGGCTAAGGTCAAAAATGGGGGATCGGGGGTGTGGGGAGCGATCCCAATGCCGCCACAGTCCCAGTTATCCGATGAGGACAGGGCGACTCTAGTACGCTGGGTACTTACCGGACAATAGTTTTACAGAGGGTTTTTTGAAATACCGCTATATTTGAGACTAAGAGTGGATTATTAAAGGAGTTTTTATGAATCAGCAGCGACGCAGTTTATTGAAATACTCAGCCGTTTTCGGCTTAATGGCTTCTGCGGGTCTTATCAGCGTAGCCCAAGCTCAAGAGTGGAATAAAGCCGCTTTTGAAGGTAAGAGCCTAGATGATGTGTTCAAGATCTTGGGTGCGGGTAGCCCAGACAAATCTAGTGCAGTTACCTTGAATGCTCCGGATATCGCAGAAAATGGTGCGGTCGTTCCAGTTGGAATTGTCACAACCCTTAAAGCAGAGCAAATGGCAATTTTGGTTGAGAAAAACCCAAGCGCCTTAGCTGCGCAATTCTATATTCCAGCTGGTACTGAGCCTTTTGTTACTACTCGTATCAAGATGGGTCAAACCTCTAATGTGTATGCCTTGGTAAAAGCCGATGGCAAATGGAGTATGGCTGTTAAGGAAGTAAAAGTAACTTTGGGTGGTTGTGGCGGTTAATTAACCCCAGCCCAAATAAAACCATTAATTAATTACTAGATTACAAGAGGAAGATATGTCTGATCCAATGCGCGTAAGAGCGGCCGAAAACGGCGGAATTGTGGATGTAAAAATTTTGATGAAGCACGATATGGAATCTGGTCAGCGTAAAGATGCTGCTGGTAAAACGATTCCTGCGTGGCACATTACTACTATCAATGTCAAAGCTAACGGTAAAGATGTATTGAATGGTCAGTTTGGCCCTGCGGTTTCTAAGGATCCATTCTTGAACTTCAAATACAAGGGCGCCAAAGGTGACAAGATTGTGGTGAGTTGGGTTGATAGCAAAGGTGACAAGCGCACCGACGAAGCAACAGCTTCTTAATTTGCAGGTTGAATCAATAAATCTTTACCATCTAGTGTGTTTTGAAAGGGTTGCAAATGCAGCGTAAATTTACATTAGGGCTAGCCTCAGGAATGGCGGCTGCTTTATTAATGGTCTCATCTTCTGTATCAGCGCAAAATAGTGCTACAGACGATATTGCAAAATATCGCGAGATGATTGCTGATGGCAACCCTTCAGAGCTTTACGAGGCAGCTGGTGAGGAGTTGTGGAAAAAGCCTGCTGGCCCTAAGAACGCTACTTTAGAAAAGTGTGATTTAGGTTTGGGGCCAGGTGTAGTAAAGGGTGCTGCAGCTCAGTTACCGCGTTACTTTAAAGACACCAATAAGGTTCAAGATCTCGAATCCCGTTTAATGACTTGTATGCAGAAGCTACAGGGCCGTGATCCGCAAGAGATGATTGATGCCCCGTTTCAAAAGGGCCCTAAGAAGGATATGGAGGCCATTGTTGCTTACGTAGTCACCTTGTCTAAAGGCGACAAAATTAAGGTGAGCACAGCGCATCCGAAAGAAAAAGAAATGTATGAGCTCGGTAAGCGTGCATTTTTCTTCCAAGGCGGCCCAATGGATTTCTCATGTGCCTCATGCCATGGTGAAGATGGTAAGCGTATCCGCTTGCAAGACTTGCCGAACATCACCACTCAAAAGGGCGCTGCCTTAGGCTGGGGTTACTGGCCCGCATATCGTGTATCGAGTGGGCAGTTCTGGACGATGCAGCAACGTTTAAATGATTGCTATCGTCAGCAACGTTTCCCGTTCCCAATTTATGCCTCTGATGTAACGATTGCTTTATCCATGTATATGGCTAAGAACGCTAATGGCGGCACAGTTGAAACCCCTGGCTTAAAGCGCTAACGGATAAGAGATAGAGACTATGAACATGAAGAATATAAAATCCCTCTTAGCTATTAGCTGTTTTGCTTTGGCTTCAGTAGTGATGCATGGCAATGTAATGGCGCAACAAGCCAATGATCCTAAATTCAACAAAATGATGAAGGATGGCTTTAAGGCTGATGGCATAGCTGGCCTAGACCGAATTCAGCAAGATGAAACCCAAAAGTTTTGTTCTGACCCTGTATTTGCTAATAGCAAGCAGGGTGAAAAGATGCGTGAAAAGATTCAGAAAATGAATATGGACAGCATTAAGCAGCCGTCCGATGGCAAGTACATCGGCGACTGGAAGAAGGGCGAGGCGATTGCGCAGAGCGGTCGTGGCGCTACCTGGACTGATAAAGCCGACACCGTCATAGGTGGTGGCTGCTACAACTGTCACCAAATCGATCCTAAAGAAATTTCCTATGGAAATATTGGCCCATCTTTAACGGGTTATGGAAAGATGCGCGGGTATTCCCAAGAAGTGGTGACCTATACCTGGAATCGTATTAATAATTCCAAGGCTTACAACGCATGCAGCAACATGCCGCGATTTGCGCATTTCAAGCTCTTAAATGAGCAGCAGATTCAGGATGTGATGGCATTGCTGCTTGATCCTGCCTCACCAGTCAATAAATAAGTAATAAAGACAGGCCGACAGGCCTGTTTTCACAAAGGGAATGTTATGTCTTTAAGTCGTCGCGATTTTCTACAGGCCTTAGCTATTGCATCTGCAGGCGGAATGAGCTTGCAATCAAACTTTGTTAATGCACAAAGTACTGCGCAAAAATTCTATGACTTGCCTAAATTTGGTAATGTTCACTTTTTACACTTTACAGATTGTCATGCCCAACTATTGCCAATTTATTTTCGTGAGCCCAATGTAAACCTTGGCATCGGTGCGCAGGAAGGTAAGACCCCACACTTGGTTGGCGAATATTTCTTGAAGGCCAATGGCATTGCACCCGGTACGCGCGATGCTCATGCCTTTACCTATTTAGACTATGTTGCTGCCGCACAAAACTACGGCAAGATGGGCGGATTTGCCCATATGGCTTCGTTGATTAAGCAAATGAAAGCAAGTCGCCCTGGCGCTTTATTGCTTGATGGTGGTGATACTTGGCAAGGCTCAGGAACGGCACTGTGGACCAATGGGCAGGACATGGTTGATGCCGCTCTTGCCCTGGGTGTTGATGTGATGACGCCCCATTGGGAAATGACTCTTGGCGAAAAGCGCGTTATGGAGATCGTCAATGGCGATTTCAAAGGCAAGGTGTCCTTTATTGCGCAAAATATTAAGACGGCTGACTTTGGTGACATGGTCTTTAACCCATACGTCATGAAAGTTCAGAATGGCGTACAGGTAGCCATCATTGGACAAGCCTTCCCGTATACGCCGATTGCAAATCCCCGCTACTTCACTCCCGATTGGACCTTTGGTATTCAAGAAGAGAATATGCAAAAGACCATTGATGAGGTGAGGGCCAAGGGTGCAAAGGTGGTTGTGCTTCTGTCCCATAACGGCATGGATGTAGATTTGAAGATGGCCTCCCGCGTACGCGGACTGGATGCTATTTTGGGTGGACACACCCATGATGGCGTGCCTATTCCGGTGAAGGTGAAGAATGCAGGCGGTGTAACTTTGGTTACCAACGCTGGGTCTAATAGTAAGTTCTTAGGGGTGCTGGATTTTGATGTGAAGGGTGGCAAGCCAATAGATTTCCGCTACAAGCTATTCCCGATTTTCTCCAATATGATTCCAGCGGATCCAACGATGAATAAGTTAATCGCTAAAGTCAGGGCTCCGTATGAAGCCAAGCTCAATGAGAAGTTAGCAACTACAGAGGGGCTCTTGTATCGCCGTGGTAACTTTAACGGTAGCTTTGATCAACTTATCTTGGATGGATTGATGGCACAGAAGAATGCAGAGATTGCCTTCTCGCCAGGCTTCCGTTGGGGTACCAGCTTATTGCCTGGTCAACCCATTACGCGTGAAAATCTTTTAGATCAAACCGCGATTACCTACCCATACACTACCGTTACCAATATGAGCGGTGAAACAATCAAAACTATTCTTGAGGACGTTGCTGATAACTTGTTTAATCCAGATCCGTATTACCAGCAGGGTGGTGACATGGTCCGCGTCGGTGGAATGCAATACACCATTGATCCAGCACAAACCGCTGGTAAACGTATTTCGGATATGCGCTTAAATGGTAAGGCCATTGATGCAAGCAAAACCTACAAAGTAGCTGGTTGGGCACCAGTCAGTGAAGAGGCGAAAAATGCAGGCGGCGAAGCAATTTGGGATGTCATGGAGCGCCACTTGCGCGATGTCAAGGTCGTTAAAGCGGTTAAGCTCAATGAGCCAATCATTAAAGGCGTTTCAAATAACCCTGGCATGGCTCCAATCTAATTATTTACACGAGAATCAGCATGAAAAAACTACTTTCTATTATTACTGCTTTAGTGCTGACATTGGGATTTTGCTCGGTTGTTTCAGCTCAATCTTCTGGCCCTACTAAAGTGGTTTATCACATTGATGATGCAGAAACTCAAGGTCTAAAAGGACTGCGCAACATTCGTAATCATTTGGATACTTCTCCCAATACCATCATCATCGTTGTGACCCATGCCAATGGCGTTGACATGTTGATGGAAGGCGCCAAGGATAAGAAAAATAATGTGGAATATGCGCCGTTGGTTGGGGCTCTTAAATCTCGTGGCGTGAAGTTTGAAGTGTGCGAGATTACCTTAAAAAATCGTAACTTGAAAAAAGATCAGTTCACACTCGATGCGGATTTCACGCCATCAGGCGTAGTGCGAGTTGCGGACTTGCAATATAAAGATGGTTTTGCCTACATAAAGCCTTAAGCAGGACATCATGCATTGCTTTAAAAGTCTTGTAGGGATCCTTTTGGGATCCCTTGTTTTTTTCAGTGTTGCTTTTGGGCAAAGTAATGCCCCTGATTCAGTCCTCTTAAAACCTGTGCAGGTAGCGCCGCATACCTATTTTGTCCAGGGCTTTCCGGAGATGGGGAGTAGCGTTAATCAGAACTTCATATCCAATGCGGGCTTTGTTGTAACGCCAGGTGGGGTCGTAGTAGTTGATGCTCTGGGATCGCCTATTCTTGCTCAAAAGTTGATTGCCGAAATCAAAAAGATTACCTCACAAAAAGTAGTTGCACTTATTGTTAGTCACTATCATGCAGATCATGTGTACGGACTGCAAGAATTTAAAAAAATTGGTGCGAAGATTTATGCGCAAGGTGAAGGGCGAAACTATCTTTCCTCAGAAACAGCAAAGCAGCGTTTAATTGCGTCTAGAATTGATTTCGCTCCCTGGGTAAATGAAAATACCAAGCTCATTTCTGCTGATGTATGGATTGATCAGAAATCAAAATTGACGATTGGTGGCGTTGATTTCTTTATCAGCAGGGTTGGTCCTGCCCATGCTCCTGAAGATCTGATAGTGTATGTGCCGTCTGAGAAGGTGCTTTTTGCTGGAGATCTGGTGTTTCGAGGCCGCATTCCCTTTGTTGGAAATGCAGACAGCAAGGGATGGCTGGCGGCTTTGGACGAGATAGAAAGGTTGAGCCCCAATATCGTCATACCAGGTCATGGCGGCTATTCTGTGAAACCAGCCGAAGATATTGCCTTCACCAGGAATTACTTGAAATACTTGCGTGAATCTATGTCCAAAGCTGCTGTCAATATGGACCCTTTCGAGGATGCGTACAAGCAGGCTGATTGGTCTGAATACGAGGGAATGCCACTCTTTAGAGCCGCAAACCGCATGAATGCCTTTAATGTCTACCTGTCCATACAGGCAGAGTAGGGCAATTTCGGTCATTGGGCCTTAAAATAGAGGATTAATGCTAAATCCTTGATTTGTAATGAAAATGATGTTTCTCCGATCCACTGCTGTAATCGTATTGAGTGCACTCATTAGTGCGCCTGCGCTTGCTACTCCGGATTTAGCGAATGGTAAAACGATTGATCAGCAAAAGTGCTATGCCTGCCATGCCAAGAAAACGGGCTTTGGAAATGGCGACATGATCTACACCCGCTCGGATGGCAAGGTAAAAACCCTGGCCGATTTGAAGAAGATGGTCTCACTCTGTAATGCAGAACTTCGTCTTGATTTATTTCCCGAAGATGAGGTGGATGTGACAGCTTTTCTGAACAAGCAGTTTTATAAATTTAAACCTTAATTTTTCAAGACACAGTCGCTATGGATGTTGTAGATATCAATTCTTTAAGTAAGTCTGTCCTCTGGGCAACCTTTGTTATTACCTTTTTCTTGGGCGCAGTCATGCAAAGGACTGGATTTTGTAGCATGGGAGCAGTATCTGATGTCTTCATCATGTCTAGTTGGGATCGTTTAAAGCAATGGTTCTTGGCCATTGGGGTTGCCATTATTGGCTTTACCTTAATGTCTTATTTCGGCTTAATTGATCCCCTGAAGAGTATGTATACCGGTAATAAATTCTTATGGCTCTCCACTATTGTGGGTAGTGTTATGTTTGGCTTCGGGATGGTTTTAGCCTCAGGTTGTGGCAGCAAGACATTGATCCGTATCGGTGGCGGCAATTTAAAGTCACTGATCGTCTTTATGGTGCTGGGTTTAACTGCTTACATGACATTGCGTGGGTTCTTGGGCGTGATTCGCATTAATACTCTAGATACTTTTTTCATAGCCTTTAATACCCCGCAAGACTTACCCAGTTTGTTGAGTGCGCCTCTTGGTATTGCGCGTCCAATTCTTCATTTGGCCTTAGGCTTAATTATTGGCTCTGCATTTATTGCTTATGCCCTTGCGAGCAAAGTATTTTGGACTGCTGAGAATCTATTTGCAGGCATAGCGGTTGGATTGGCAATCTGTGCAGTATGGTGGGTATCTGGCAATCTAGGCTTTGTTGCTGAAGATCCCAATACTTTAGAGGAAGTATTTTTGGTCACTAACTCTGGCCGTATGGAGAGCTTATCTTTTGTAGCTCCTTATGCGTATTCACTTGACTGGCTCATGATGTATAGCGATACGTCTAAAGTGCTGACCGTTGGCATTATGGCTGTTCTAGGAATGATTCTGGGTTCTGCTGCAGTCTCAATTGCGACGAAATCATTTCGCTGGGAATCCTTTCGCAATTCTGAAGACACGGCCAATCATTTGGTTGGCGGTGCATTGATGGGCTTTGGTGGCGTCACTGCTTTAGGTTGTACAGTAGGGCAGGGCTTAAGCGGTATTTCTACCCTAGCTCTCGGTTCATTGCTGGCTTTACCAGGATTTATTTTTGGGGCTTATTTAGGTCTGCGTTACTTACAGGTACGTCTTGCGCCTAACCCTTGCAGCTAATTTTATAAGTTGATAGATTAAATAATGCAAATTGACTGGTTCTCATTTACACCGATTCCCTCTTTACTAGGGGGAATGATTCTTGGGGTTGCTGCAGCTCTTTACGTATTACTTCATGGGCGCATCCTGGGAATCAGCGGTATTGTTTCTGGTTTATTGCATCCAAAATTAACGGACACCGCATGGCGTCTGATTTTGGTTTTAGGTTTGGTGTCAGCTCCATTTATGGCGGCACTGTTTTTTGGAATATTCCCCGTTGTAGAGATTGAGTCTGATTGGATTGCGATTGTGATTGCAGGCATTTTGGTTGGCTTTGGGGCCCACTACGGTTCAGGCTGCACCAGCGGCCATGGGATATGCGGACTCTCGCGTTTATCCCCGCGCTCCCTCGTTGCCACTTGCGCCTTTATGTTTGCCGGCTTCGTGACTGTTTTTATTCTTCGTCATTTGATCGGAGTCTAAGATGAAAAAACATTTTGGCCTTTTGAGTCAGTATGCAATTGGCGTACTGTTTGGTTGGGGTTTGATCATCTCGGGTATGAGTAATCCCCAGAAGGTATTGGGATTTTTAGATCTAACAGGCCTTTGGGATCCTTCCTTAATGTTTGTGATGTTAGGTGCGGTAATGGTTGGGCTTGGCGGGTTTTATGTGGTTAGCAAGAGGACTGAAGCATTTTTTGGCGGCGCCTTGCATATCCCAACCCGTAGAGATATCACGAAGCCCCTCATCATTGGCAGCCTCATTTTTGGCGCAGGCTGGGGAATTGCTGGGTTTTGCCCTGGTCCAGCCTTGGTTGCCTTGGGTGCCGGGCACCTAAAGGCATTGGTATTTGTTGTTGCTATGCTTGTGGGCATGGAAATCAGCGAGCGTTTCTTCTCGGCTCATAAAAAGGCTTCCAACTAAGTCCGATAAGCCTGATTTAAAATCAAACCCTATTACTTCATTATTCAATGTAGAGGGTTTCATGAGTCTTCCTATTTCCTGTCATAGCGATCAGTTCGGTACCATCGGTCAGATCGACGCCAGTCATTTAGCTGAAATTGCAGCACAAGGCTATAAGAGTGTGATTAATAACCGTCCTGATGGTGAGGGTGGTCCAGATCAGCCAACTAACGCCAGTATTCAAGCTGAAGCAGAAAAGTTAGGGTTGAATTACGCATACCTACCGGTTGTGCCTAGTGCAATCAACGTTGATCAAGTAAGAGAGATGGCCCGTTTATTGAGGACCATGCCTGGCCCTGTATTAGCATTTTGTCGCTCGGGTGCTCGCTCAACGAATCTGTATCAACTTTCATTACAAGTGAAATAGGAAGTTACTGGCCCTCATGCGCATCACCATCCCCGAAGAAAGAAAATTGGTTCATGAAATGATCATGCCCATTCGTTGGGGCGATATGGATGCGTATGGGCATGTCAACAATACCGTGTACTTTAGGTATATGGAGCAGGCTCGCTGCGAATGGATCACATCTTTAGGTTATGACGTTGCTCCTGGTCGTGAGTCCATGTTGATGATTAATGGCTTTTGTAATTTCTTTCAACAACTCACTTATCCAGGTGAATTAATCCTCAAGACTTCGATTGGTGCTGTTGGTAGAACCAGTCTAGATCTCTACACCAGCATGGCGTTGACTACTGCGCCTGAGGTGGAGGCTGCTATCGGTGGAGCAACCATGGTGTGGGTCGATCTCACTACGAACACATCAGCGCCTTGGCCTGAGCATGTTTTGCAACAGTTGCGCTAGTCTGTCGTGCAGCCGATTAATCCTCACATCTTAAAATCTGATCAATTTTTATCTGAGCTAGATCAGTTTGATCTTGTGATTGACGTCAGGTCACCCGCTGAATTTGCCCTTGATCATATTCCGGGGGCAGTAAATTACCCTGTTCTGAACAATGAGGAGCGCGCCACTATTGGCACGCTCTACAAACAAGAGTCGCCCTTTGCAGCAAAAAAACTGGGTGCGGCGTTGGTCTCTAAAAATATTGCTGCGCACCTAGAAAACCATTTTCTGGAATTCCCACGTGAGTGGCGCCCATTAATTTATTGCTGGCGCGGTGGCGAACGTAGCGGGGCGTTTACTCACATCCTCAATCGCATTGGTTGGAAAGCCAAGCAGCTCGAGGGCGGGTATCAGGGCTTCAGAAGAACCGTGATTGATGGTCTTGATTATGCTGCAACACAATTTACATTCCAGGTAATCTGTGGAATGACGGGTAGCGGCAAAACAAAAGTGCTGCAAGAGATCGACGCTCTAGGCGCTCAGATTCTGGATCTAGAAGGTTTGGCTGTTCATCGTGGATCCGTATTAGGTAATGAGCCAAATATCGAGCAGCCATCCCAAAAAGGTTTTGAGACTGCGCTTTGGAACGCGTTACGTTCGCTGGATCCAGCTAAGCCTGTATTTGTAGAGTCGGAAAGCAAGAAGGTTGGTGGCCTTCATGTGCCTGATGCTTTGATGGAAAAAATTCGTAATGGTGCTTGTATTGAATTGAGATCAAGTACTCAGACTCGCGTCTCTTGGTTGATCCGTGAATATCATCACTTCTTGACTGATACTGATAATTTCAAACAGAAACTGGCTTTGCTTACTGCGCATTATGGGAAGGTGCAGATCACTAAATGGAATGAAGCCATTGATGCAGGTAGTTTTCCGGAGTTAGTGGAAGAGTTATTGGTAAAGCATTATGACCCATCGTATCAATCTTCGATCGTACGGAATTTTCCTCAATACAAGATTGAAAATTTTGTACAGCTGGAGAATGATAGTGATGGGGCCTTTGCCAAAGCAGCAAAGGCCATCATTAGTAAGTCGGGTTCTTAGCTAAAAGCTTGAATACCGGTCTGCGCACGACCTAGAATCAAGGCGTGAATATCGTGAGTACCTTCATAGGTGTTGACTACCTCAAGATTCAGCATATGACGTACAACGCCATACTCATCAGAGATGCCGTTACCACCATGCATATCACGTGCCATGCGCGCGATGTCTAAAGACTTGCCGCAAGAGTTGCGTTTCATGATGGAGGTGATTTCTGGCGCTGCAATGCCTTCGTCTTTCATGCGACCTAAGCGCAAGCAACCTTGTAGGCCTAGAGTGATTTCAGTTTGCATGTCAGCCAATTTTTTCTGAATCAGTTGATTGGCGGCCAGCGGCTTACCAAACTGTTTGCGGTCCATGGTGTACTGGCGAGCAGCATACCAACACCACTCAGCGGCGCCTAGTGCACCCCAAGCAATACCGTAGCGAGCAGAGTTTAAGCAAGTGAAGGGGCCCTTCAAGCCCTCAACTTCAGGGAATTCATTTTCTGCTGGTACGAATACTTCGTCCATGACGATTTCACCAGTGATGGAGGCACGCAAACCCATCTTGCCGCTGATTTTTGGAGCGCTTAAGCCCTTCATGCCTTTTTCTAGGATGTAACCGCGAATGATGCCTTCATCATTTTTCGCCCACACTACAAATACATCAGCAATCGGAGAGTTGGAAATCCACATCTTCGAACCCGTTAATGAAAATCCGCCAGGTACTTTTTTGGCCCGAGTAATCATGCCGCCTGCATCAGAGCCATAGTTTGGCTCCGTTAAACCAAAGCAACCAATCCATTCACCACTGGCTAATTTGGGAAGATACTTTTGTTTTTGTGCTTCGCTTCCAAATTCATTTATAGGAACCATGACTAAAGAGGACTGCACGCTCATCATGGAGCGATAGCCAGAATCTACGCGTTCAATCTCGCGTGCAATTAAGCCGTAAGAGACATAGTTCAAGTTGGCTCCACCATACTGCTCAGGAATCGTGATGCCCAAGAGACCAAGCTCACCCATTTCGCGGAAGATGGCTGGGTCGGTTGTTTCGTTGCGATAAGCATCGTGAATGCGGGGCATCAGGCGCCCTTGAGCGTATTCAGCAGCCGCATCACGAATCATGCGCTCCTCTTCGGTTAGCTGGGTATCGAGAAGAAGGGGGTCCGCCCAGTTAAAGCTAGCCTTACTTTTGCTCATTGCTTTGTCATCCTATATTTCATTTTGTCTTGATTTTTAGCTGATTCCTGCGAATTTTCAGGAATACAGATATTCTTATTTCTATTATCCATTTTTCTGGACTTCTGGACTTGCCTAGACCTCGCCACCGCTATTACGACCTGATTTTGGCTGCCTTTGTAGTGGTCTTGCTCTGCTCGAACTTCATTGGGGCCGGTAAAGCAGCCGTGGTTAATTTGCCTTACTTCGGGTCGGTACCATTTGGCGCTGGTATTTTGTTCTTCCCTATCTCTTATTTCTTCGGCGATATTCTGACTGAAGTCTATGGCTATGCCTATGACCGTAGAGCGGTTTGGACTGGATTTGCTGCGCTTGCATTTGCGGCAATCATGGCGCAGATAGTGATTACTTTGCCGGTAGCGCCAGGCGCTTATATGTCTAATTATCAGCAGGGGCTAGAGACTGTTTTTGGAAACTCATGGCGTATCGCCTTAGCTTCCATGTTCTCCTTTTGGTGCGGCAGTCTGACCAATAGCTATGTTCTGGCGAAGATGAAAATCATGACCCAAGGGCGCTTTCTCTGGACGCGTACTATTGGCTCGACAGCGGTAGGGGAGTTGGTCGACTCCTCTTTCTTCTATATGTTGGCCTTTTATGGCATTTGGCCAACCCATGAAGTCATTCAAGTAGCGCTGGCCCAGTATGTCCTCAAGACTACTTGGGAGGTTCTAGCAACCCCCATGACCTATTGGGTTGTGAACTTCCTCAAGCACAAGGAAAACGAGGATTTTTACGATATTCACACGAATTTCACCCCATTTAGGGTCAAAGTCTAAGCAAGACCACGGCTTCCTGCCAACAAAGACCTCTAAGCCGTTAAAATAACGGTCTTTGCCCCCAAATTCGGGGGTAACTATTCAATTGAATTTCAGAAAGCTAGAAAACATCCGTGCTGTCAGCATCTAATATCACCATGCAGTTTGGGGCAAAGCCTCTATTTGAAAACATTTCCGTGAAGTTTGGCGGCGGTAATCGCTATGGCCTGATTGGCGCTAACGGTTGCGGTAAATCCACCTTCATGAAAATTTTAGGTGGCGAGCTAGAGCCAACGAGCGGTAACGTGAGTTTGGATCCTGGGATTCGTTTAGGTAAGTTGCGTCAAGATCAATTTGCTTACGAGGATGTGCGCGTACTCGACGTCGTGATGATGGGGCACGAAGAGATGTGGAAGGCTGCAGCTGAACGCGATGCTATCTACGCCAATCCAGATGCTACTGATGAAGATTACATGAAGGCTGCTGAGCTTGAAGGTAAGTACGCCGAATACGGTGGCTATACCGCAGAAGCAAAAGCAGGTGAGTTGTTGTTAGGCATTGGTATTCCTATTGATCAGCATAATGGCCTGATGAGCAATGTTGCTCCAGGGTGGAAGTTGCGTGTATTGCTTGCGCAAGCATTGTTCTCCGATCCAGATGTATTACTGCTCGATGAGCCAACGAATAACTTGGATATTCACTCCATTCATTGGCTTGAAGACATCCTCAATCAAATTAAGAGCACCATCGTCATCATTTCCCATGATCGTCACTTCCTGAATGAAGTCTGTACGCATATGGCCGATATGGACTATGGCACTTTAAAAGTCTATCCAGGTAATTACGACTCTTACATGCTGGCTTCTGTACAGGCGAGAACACAGCAGCTGAGTAATAACGTGAAAGCCAAAGAAAAAATTGCTGAATTAGCAGCTTTCGTGGCTCGCTTCTCTGCAAATGCTTCTAAAGCGCGTCAGGCGACTTCTCGTCAGAGGCAACTGGAGAAGATTGAAATTGTTGAAGTAAAGCCTTCATCACGTCAGAACCCATTTATTCGTTTTGATACTGAGAAAAAATTACATAATATGGCGGTAGAGTGCAATGCACTTACGAAAGCTTATGACCGCGTTATCTTTAAAAATTTCAAATTAGGCGTTCGCGCCGGTGAAAAGATTGCGATCATCGGCCAAAATGGTGCTGGTAAGACAACATTACTTAAAACCATTCTGAGCAAGCGCTTTGACGGCATTGCTGCGGATAGTGGTGATGTGAAATGGGCTGAGAATGCTAACGTCGGTGTAATGCCTCAAGACAACACCGAAATGTTTGCTAAAGATGAGCTGCTCATGGATTGGATGAATTGGTGGCGTAATACTGGTGACGATGATCAAGTAATCCGTGGCACATTGGGCCGCCTCTTATTCTCTGGTGATGATATTGGCAAGTCTGTCAAAGTCCTTTCTGGTGGTGAAAAGGGCCGCATGATCTGGGGCAAACTCATGCTCCAAAAATACAACGTCCTGGCAATGGATGAGCCAACCAATCACATGGACATGGAGTCGATAGAGAGTTTGCAAATTGCGCTTGAGAAATACGATGGCACTTTGATTTTCGTATCCCATGACCGCGAGTTCGTATCCGCGTTGGCTAACCGCATCTTAGAAGTGAAGATGGATGGTACGGTGGTGGATTACTCTGGAACTTACGAAGAGTACCTACGCAGCCAAGAGTTGGCCGGCTAATGAAAGCCCAGTTGTAAGGCTGGTAATAAAAAATAAGCCCTTAAGTGGGCTTATTTTCTTTGGCTTGCCTCTGAAAGCGTGTCGCAGTACCTTCTGCACGAATACGTTTCCACACTGAATCCTTTTCTTCTTGAGAAAAGAATACCCAATTACTTACTTCACCTAAAGTGCGACCGCATCCTTGGCAGATCTCATCGTACAGTGTTGTGCAAACACCGATGCAGGGCGAGTCAGAGTCTGCATCCCCCGTGGAAAGGGAATGAGAGCCGTCTTGCACAATAGATTTGATGTCTTCAGAATTCATGGCTGTACTTTAGACGATTTCAAAGGACTGTGCTCAGCAAGCTCATCAACATAAGCTCCGATCCCTTGATGTTCACGATCCAGGAAGTGTTTTACAGCTTTGGCAAACTGAGGATCTGCAATGAAATGGGCGGATTGAATGGTTGTTGGCAAGAAGCCGCGCGCCATCTTGTGTTCGCCTTGTGCACCACCTTCAAAGGTTTGAATCTGATTAGAGATGCAATATTCAATTGCTTGATAGTAGGCGGTTTCAAAGTGCAAGCAGGGTATATGTTCGATGGCACCCCAATATCTGCCATAAGCCTTAGAGCTTGCGAGGTCAACAACTAGCAAAGATGCTGCAATCGGATTTCCATTGCGCTCTGCAATGATGAGATGTAAGTTTTCAGGCATACGCTGTGCCCATAACTTCAAGAATGCCTCATTGAGATAGGGGCTCGATCCATGCTCTAAGTAAGTGTTTTCGTAACAGCGATAAAAGAATTCCCAATCAGCATTGGTTGAAGATATTCCTGGGACATGTCTAAAAGTAATTAGCTCTCGCGCCACCTGTTCTCGTTCGCGTCGAATATTCTTACGACGCTTCATAGTGAGGGCTGCTAAAAATTGTTCGAAATTCTCAAAGCCTTGGTTATGCCAATGAAATTGCACCGAGTCTCGCAACATGAACCCTTGGTCCTCGAGCCCCTTTGCTTCTGAAGCATGGGGAAATAAAACATGTGCTGAAGATAGATTATTTTGTAAAACTAAAGTCTTCAAACCTGCAATTAATTGTTGTTGCACTAAATCAGCAGCTACATTGCTCGCAATTAAAATCCTTGAGCCTTGAACGGGTGTAAACGGAATGGCACAAAGCGCTTTCGGAAAATACTGCATGCCTTGTTGCTCATAGGCCTGCGCCCAAGACCAGTCAAAGACAAATTCTCCGTAGGAGTGCTGCTTCAAATACAGGGGCATTACGCCAATGAGCTGGTCACCATCTTTTAGAAGTAGGTGAGCCACTTGCCACCCAGTATTGCCTCCAACGCAGCCAGTTTTCTCTAGCGTACTGAGAAACTCATGGCGAAGAAAGGGGCCTGCATCATCAGGAAGTAGAGCATTCCACTTCTCTGGGGTGATATCGCTAAGGCGATCAACTATTTCTAATTGAAATGAATCGGGCTCTGCCACGATTAACGCTGAATGAGCTCAATTTTGTAGCCATCAGGGTCGGTAACAAACGCAATAATGGTGTCACCGCCAGCTACTGGTCCAGCCTCACGGGTCACATTGCCGCCGGCCGTCTTGATGGCAGCACAAGCAGCATAGGCATCTGGAACCTCAATTGCAATGTGTCCATAGGCTGTGCCTAGGTCATAGGATTGAACGCCATGGTTGTAAGTCAGCTCAATCTCCGACTGGCCATCCCCATTCCCTTTACCGAAACCCACAAAAGCCAGCGAATATTTTTGTTCCGGACGTTCGGTAGTGCGTACTAAATTCATACCCAATATTTTGGTGTAGAAGTTGATTGAGCGATTTAGGTCGCCAACGCGAAGCATAGTATGTAGGATCATCATGGGTTAAATATAACGCTATTTATTTATTCGTGTTGAGATGAAAAACCCCGGTATGGAACCGGGGTTTGTTGTATTGCATTGCTTTACATGGATGCGTAGTTCGGTCCGCCGCCACCTTCAGGCGTAACCCAGACGATATTTTGAGTGGGATCTTTAATGTCGCAAGTTTTGCAATGCACACAGTTTTGCGAATTAATTTGCAAGCGAGCCTTACCATCGGTTTCGACAAACTCATATACGCCAGCAGGGCAGTAGCGTTGCTCGGGTCCTGCATAGGTTTCCAGGTTCACGCCCACAGGAATGGATTCATTCTTCAGTGTTAAATGAACTGGTTGATTTTCAGCATGATTGGTATTGGAAATAAATACTGAAGAGAGGCGGTCAAACGTAATCTTGCCATCTGGCTTAGGGTAGTCAATCGGCTTGTGTTGCGCTGCAGGCTCCAAACATTCATGGTCAGCATGTTTTAAATGCACGGTCCATGGCGTGTTGCCACCCAAAAGCTTTTGCTCTAATCCCACCATCAGCGTGCCAACATAAAGTCCTTTTGACATCCATGGCTTGAAGTTGCGCGCTTGATTGAGTTCTGTATGCAGCCAACTATTTTGGAATGCGGTTGGGTACGCAGACAAAACATCCTCAGAGCGATTCTCATTGATAGCAGCAACTGCTGCTTCAGCAGCAAGCATGCCAGTCTTAATTGCTGCATGACTTCCCTTGATGCGAGATGCATTGAGGAAGCCAGCATCACAACCAATGAGTGCACCGCCAGGAAATACAGTCTTAGGAAGGCTATTTAAACCACCAGCAGTCAGTGCGCGTGCGCCATAAGAAATGCGTTTACCGCCTTCAAAAGTTTCACGAATCTTTGGATGTAATTTATAGCGTTGGAATTCTTCAAAAGGAGAGAGGTAGGGATTCTTATAAGACAAGCCCACCACTAATCCAACAGCAACCTTGTTATCACCTAAGTGATAGAGGAATGAGCCGCCATAGGTATCGCTCTCCAAAGGCCAGCCGGCGGTGTGCACTACAAGTCCAGGCTTACTCTTGGAGGGTTCAACCTCCCAAAGCTCTTTAATGCCAATGCCATAGCTTTGTGGGTCTGCATCCTTATCTAATGCAAACTTAGCAATCAGTTGTTTGCCAAGATGGCCACGCGCGCCTTCGGCAAAGAGGGTGTACTTGCCGCGTAATTCCATGCCAAGCTGAAACTGATCCGTTGGATTGCCTTCTTTGTCTAAACCCATTGATCCAGTGATGACACCATGGACTGCGCCTTGCTCGTTGTAGAGAATTTCTGCGGCTGGAAAACCGGGGAAAATCTCAACGCCGAGATTCTCGGCTTGTTGTCCCAGCCAACGGGTCACGTTAGCAAGACTGACAATATAGTTGCCTTCATTTTTAAAGCAGTGCGGCAACATCCAGTTTGGAACTTGGTATGAGTTATCGCTGGTCAAGAATAGAAATTGATCTTGCGTGACGGGTGTATCGAGCGGTGCACCCAGCTCTTTCCAGTTGGGGAATAATTCAGTGAGTGCTTTGGGGTCCATGACGGCGCCAGAAAGAATGTGGGCTCCGATTTCAGAACCCTTTTCCAATACGCACACACTGATTTCTTTTCCTGAGGAGCTGGCTAATTGCTTGGCTTTAATGGCGGCCGACAAACCTGCGGGGCCACCCCCAACGATGACCAGGTCATAGTCCATAGAGTCTCTGGGACCATATTGCTCTACCAACTCTGCAGAATTCATTCAATTTCTCCGAAATTTCTTAAAAATGGGGCATTTAAGCCCTATTAGTTTAGTTCTAACTGACAAAATCCGAATTAGTGCCAAGACCGCCTAGCCCACGGCGTCTTAAGCGTTATGATTGCTTTTTTACTCATTTTGGCAATATTAGGACAAAAGTTATGAATAAAACTTACCCATCTGCAGTAGATGCCCTGCGGGACATCTTAAAAGACGGACAAAAATTGGCCGTTGGCGGTTTTGGTCTTTGTGGCATTCCTGAGGCCTTGATTCAGGCAGTTAAGGATCTGGGCGTCCAAAATCTCACTGCAATTGCTAACAACGCTGGAGTTGATGGCTTTGGTTTGGGTTTATTGCTCAATTCACGCCAGGTGAAAAAAATGGTTGCCTCATATGTGGGTGAGAACAAAGAATTTGAACGTCAGTTTTTAGCCGGCGAATTGGAGTTGGAATTCACGCCGCAAGGAACTTTGGCTGAAAAATTGCGTGCCGGTGGTTGTGGCATCCCTGCTTTTTATACCAAAACCGGTGTTGGTACTTTGGTTGCCGAGGGTAAGGAAGAAAAAGAATTCGATGGTGAGAAATACATCATGGAGCGTTCAATCGTCTCAGACATCTCTTTAGTAAAAGCTTGGAAGGCAGATAAGTCCGGTAACTTAGTCTATCGCTACACAGCACGAAACTTCAATCCAGTGGTGGCTATGGCTGGCAAGATCACCGTTGCTGAAGTAGAAGAGATTGTTGAGAACGGCAAACTCCATCCTGATGAGATTCATACACCCGGTATTTATGTCCACCGTTTGGTTTTGCATAAAACACCAGAAAAGCGCATTGAACAGCGCACGATGACTGCAACAGCGTAATCCCCCGAACACTAAAGCAATAGAACAGCAATAGAACAAAATACTTAGGAAGATCGAAATGCCTTGGACTAGAGATGAGATGGCAGCGCGTGCTGCTAAAGAATTAAAAGATGGTTACTACGTGAACTTGGGCATTGGTATGCCTACTTTGGTTGCGAACCATGTACCTAAAGATATGGAAGTTTGGCTTCAGTCTGAAAATGGTTTGTTGGGTATTGGACCATTCCCAACTGAAGAAACCATTGATGCCGATCTAATCAATGCTGGTAAGCAAACCATTACGACTTTGCCTGGCTCATCGATTTTCTCTTCTGCCGATTCGTTTGGAATGATTCGTGGTGGAAAAATTAATATCGCGATCTTAGGTGCAATGCAAGTAAGCGAACATGGTGATTTAGCCAACTGGATGATTCCAGGAAAAATGGTCAAGGGCATGGGCGGCGCAATGGATTTGGTGGCCGGTGTTAAGCATGTGGTTGTGCTGATGGAGCACGTTGCCAAGAAAAAAGATGGCACTGAAGAGCTCAAAATTTTGCCGCATTGCACATTGCCTTTAACGGGCGTAGGCGTTATTAGCCAGATCATTACCGATCTTTGTGTTCTTGACATCACCCCTAAAGGTTTGAAATTAACTGAATTGGCTCCAGGCGTGACCAAAGAAGAGGTTATCGCTAAAACGGGAGCCCCTGTTGATACAACGGGTTTCTAATCAGCGCCATCAATTAATGGAATAATGGGTTCACCATGTCGGGCTCCCATCATTTCCATTCGAAGCCATCTAAACCCCATAATCAATCTGGGGTAGATCCTTCCCTGCATGCCCACAAGAAGGGTGATGCACGGCATACCCATAGCAAGCAAGCCTCTAATCAAAACCTACTCTTAATTGCCTTAGTCCTGACTTTAGGTTTTTCAGGGGTTGAGGGTGCCGCTGCTTATTTCGCCAATTCATTAGCGCTGATTTCTGATGCTGGTCACATGGTGACTGATGCTGCCGCTTTAGGTTTAGCGCTCCTAGCCCAAATTATTTCTCGCCGCCCACCATCTCCGAAGCATTCATTTGGTTTTGGGCGTGCTGAAGCGCTAGCAGCATTTGTTAATAGTATTGCGATGCTAGCTTTGGTGTTATGGATCGTCATCGAGGCGGTCAGTCGTTTTGCTAATCCCCATAAAGTGGATGGTTTGACTGTCACGGTTGTTGCTGCAATCGGTCTTCTGATGAACATCGTTGTGGCATGGGTTTTGTCTCGCGATAAGCAAAGCGTGAATACCCGTGCAGCACTAGTCCACGTCATGGGCGATCTCTTGGGATCAGTTGCGGCATTGATTGCTGGTGTCGTGATTCAGCTTACCGGCTGGATGCCGATCGATGCCATTCTTTCTATTTTGGTATCGCTGCTTATTCTCAAGTCCACCATCTCCATTCTGCATGAGTCCTACCATTTTTTGATGGAGGGTGTGCCTCTTCATATTGACTACTTACAAGTGGGTACTGATTTAAGAAATATTCCAGGCGTACTCGCGGTACATGATTTGCATGTGTGGGAAATGACCCCTAGCTTCCCAGCCTTGATTGGCCATATTGAAATCGCTGATATGCAGAAGTGGCCAGAAATTATGGCCAGAATCAATACGATGCTTTTGGATAAGTACGGCATCGATCATGTGACCTTGCAGCCTGAAGAGGTCGGTGATGACCACGATCATGAGCATGATCATCTCCATCATGAAATTCATAACGAAGCTCAGGCAGCAAATGTATTTCATGACGGCGATACCTTTTACGTAGAGTGCGCTAGTGGCGATTCCACGCATCGTATGGCCTATCACGCTTGGGGAAACCCTGGCAACAAAGTATTGCTGTGTGTTCACGGCCTAACAAGACGGGGCAGCGACTTTAAGACGCTTGCGCAGGCAATGTGCAAAGACTATTACGTAGTATGTCCAGACGTAGTTGGTAGGGGTGAATCGGATCGCTTAAGTAATCCAATGCTCTATGCTGTGCCACAGTACGTTGCTGATATTGCTGCGTTAGTTAAGAAGCTTGGCGTTGCACAAGTGGATTGGCTGGGAACTTCAATGGGTGGCTTGATTGGCATGGTGTATGCCGCAATGCCAAACTCACCCATACGGAGAATGATCATCAATGATGTGGGTCCTAAGATTGAGCCAGAGGCAATCAAACGCTTAGGCTCTTACGTTGGTCAGCCATTTACTTTTTCAGATCGAAGTCACGCACTCCAGCGCTTGAATGAAATCTGCGCTACTTTTGGCGAGCACACTCCCGAAGAGTGGGAGATTTATAACGGCCCCATGTTAGTTCAGAAGAATGGTAAATGGATCATGCATTACGACCCGGATATCTCAGTGCCGTTTGCATCAGTAAACCCCATCATGGCTAAAGCAGGTGAGATGGCGATGTGGCATGCCTTCAAGCAAATTCATATTCCGATGTTGATTGTCCGAGGCGGTAACTCTGACTTACTTTCCGCTGCTACGGTTGCCGAGATGTGCAAAGTCAATCCTTATGCGCGCAGTATTGAGATTCCCAATGTGGGACATGCACCCGCGTTTGTGAAACCCGAGCAGATTGCTTTAGCAAAAGAATTTTTCAGTTAATTAGTTCTTAATCACCCCTTATTGCCAATGGCAAATGTCCCCAGCAATTCGACAAAAGAGTCAGTTTTCGTAGATGCCTGGTATGGTGAGCCGTCAGAATTGCACGCAGCCGGCGTATTGCAGGTATTACAGTCTCTCAATCTGGATGAGGCGACACTAATTGCTGCAAGCAATATTGCCCGCACCCATGGCAAAGAAGCCCTCATAAAGCTCATTGGCGAAGAGTCCGCGAAACTGCTCATTGGATATCGCGGCTTACGACAAGCCCAAGCAAAGCTAGTCCGTGATGATGGTGGCTTAAGTGTTACTGGCCAAGAAGAAATGTTGCGCAAAATGCTTTTGGCATTTGGCGATGATTTGCGGGTAGTTCTGATTTATCTCGCCTCCCGTCTGCAGACATTGCGCTGGATTACGCAAGAGAAGATCGAGATGCCCGCTGCCTGGGCTAAAGAGATCTTGAGCATCGATGCCTCATTGGCTAATCGATTGGGTATTTGGCAAATGAAGTGGGAGATGGAGGACTTAGCATTTCGAGCGCTCTCACCACAGACTTATCGTGATATTGCCAAGATGTTGGATGCTAAACGCATTGAGCGCCAATCATTCATCGACCAAATCGTCTTGCAACTACAGCAAGAATTAAAGGCTGCGCAGATTGAGGGCGAAGTTCTTGGAAGACCAAAACATATTTACAGCATCTGGAAAAAGATGGAAGGTAAATCATTAGACTTTGCCAATCTTTATGATGTCAGAGCATTTCGGGTATTGGTCGCCGATGTCAAATCTTGCTACGCTGTATTAGGCATCGTGCACAACGTTTGGCAGCCCGTACCCAGAGAATTTGATGATTACATTGCGCGCCCTAAGCCTAACGGTTATCAATCGTTGCACACAGTAGTAATGAACGAAGACAGTACCGCATTTGAGATTCAAGTGCGCACACATGAAATGCATCAGCAGGCTGAATATGGTTTAGCTGCGCATTGGCGCTACAAGGAGGGTGCATATGTAGGTATGACCACACCCCCAAATCCTGCCAAAACAAATAAGCCAAGCGTTACTCACCAGCAAGGCACGCATAGCGCAGAGGTTGCCTACGAAAGGCAAATCGCTTGGGCTCGCCAGCTTATCTCTTGGAAAGAGGATGCTTGGGAGCAGCTTAAGCACCATGAGATTGATGACCATATTTATGTTCTTACGCCTTTAGGGAAAGTGATTTCTTTAGAGAAGGGCTCAACGCCAATTGACTTTGCTTATGCGGTTCACACTAATCTTGGTCATCGTTGCCGGGGTGCGCGTGTAGATGGCGCAATGGTGCCGCTCGAGACAGCATTGAAGAACGGTCAAACCATTGAAATTATTGCTGTCAAACACGGTGGCCCATCACGCGATTGGATTAGCCCTGATAAGCACTATGTACGTTCACAAAGAGCACGCCAACGAGTACGTGCTTGGTTTAATGCACTTGATGATGAAGAGGCTGGGCAATCTGGAAAAGCTGTAGAGGGTAGAGCTGAGGCAATCCCCGAATTAAAGACCCCATCCCCAATACCTGAAATTGTTTTACGCAATAGCAGTCATAAAGCGGGGCGAGGTGGCGATGTTTTAGTCGTTGGCGTGGATTCATTATTGACCCAGTTAGCGCGCTGCTGCCGACCTGTTCCACCAGACACTATTGCGGGATTTGTGACTCAAGGTAGAGGTGTTTCAATTCACCGTCGCTCATGCAAAACCTTTAGAGGTTTGCTGGAGAGAGCGCCTGAGCGAGTCATTCAAACGGCTTGGACTGCTTCTGCTGCTGATCCTGTGGTCAATCAAGAGCAAAAACGCGTCTTTCCAGCTGATTTGGTGGTGACCGGCTTAGATCGCCCAGAGTTAATGCGGGAGCTCTTTGAAATTCTGACTAGGCAGGGGGTTCATGTGATTGATTTACGTAAATCAGCCAAAAAAGGTCTCGCCCAGATCCTTTTAACGATTGAAGTTAAGGATTCTGAAGTGCTGAGAGTCGTGCAAAACAGCCTAGAAGAGGTCAAAGGGGTCACCCAAGTGCGCCGCCGGTGATAAACTCTATGGCTGTATAGGCTCGTAGCTCAGCTGGTTAGAGCACCACCTTGACATGGTGGGGGTCGTTGGTTCGAGTCCAATCGAGCCTACCAACGAATAAGACCCAAAAGAAGTGCTATTCATGGCTTCAAAGAGGCGCGGATGCCCAAAAGCTACCGCGCTTTCTTTTTGGGAAAGATGTCAGTAATGAAGTTCAGTAAATAAGATGGGGTCATCATGCTTGTAGTTACTCTGCCCGATGGATCAAAACGTGAGTTTGAGGCACCAGTTCGCGTTGCTGATGTTGCGCAAAGCATCGGTAGCGGTCTTGCGAAAGCTGCCTTAGGCGGTATCGTCGATGGCAAGATGGTGGATACCAGTTTTGTGATTGATAAAGACAGTCAATTAGCCATTATCACTGACAAGAGTCCAGAGGCTCTTGAGATTGTCCGTCACTCCACTGCTCACTTGTTGGCGTACGCCGTAAAAGAATTATTTCCAGAAGCACAAGTCACTATCGGTCCAGTAATCGAGAATGGTTTTTACTATGACTTCTCTTATCACCGCCCTTTTACTCCCGACGACTTAGTCGCTTTAGAAAAGAAAATGACTGAGCTCGCTAAAAAAGATGAGCCAGTGACTCGCACCGTAATGCCGCGCGATGACGCTGTAGAGTTTTTTAAGAAGCAGGGCGAAAACTACAAAGCAGAATTGATTGCCAGCATTCCGCAGGGTGAAGATGTTTCTTTGTATGCCGAAGGCAAGTTCACGGACTTATGCCGTGGCCCGCACGTGCCTTCTACCGGCAAGCTCAAGGTATTTAAGCTCATGAAGCTGGCTGGCGCTTACTGGCGTGGCGATAGCAAGAATGAGATGCTGCAGCGTATTTACGGCACCGCATGGTTACGTAAAGAAGATCAAGATGCTTACTTGCATATGCTCGAAGAGTCTGAGAAGCGCGATCACCGCCGCCTAGGTAAGCAACTGGATTTATTCCATTTTCAAGAAGAGGCGCCAGGTTTAATTTTCTGGCATCCAAAAGGCTGGTCCATTTGGCAAGAAGTTGAGCAATACATGCGTCGCGTGTATCAGCAAGAGGGCTACCAAGAAGTAAAAGCTCCGCAGATTTTGGATCGCGGCCTTTGGGAAAAATCAGGCCACTGGGAAAACTATAAAGAAAATATGTTCACGACGGAGTCGGAGAATCGCGCTTATGCATTAAAGCCGATGAACTGTCCTGGTCACGTACAAATTTATAACTCTGGCTTGCATAGCTATCGTGAGTTGCCATTACGTTTTGGTGAGTTTGGTCAATGTCACCGTAACGAACCATCAGGTGCATTGCATGGTTTGATGCGCGTACGCGGCTTCACTCAAGACGACGGGCATATCTTCTGTACTGAAGATCAAATTCAATCAGAGGTTGCTGCTTTTGATAAAGCAGTGCGCGCTGTGTATCAAGATTTTGGGTTTACCGAGGTGGCAGTAAAGTTAGCCTTACGTCCCGCTAAGCGTGTAGGCGATGATGCTATTTGGGATAAAGCAGAAGAGGCTCTCCGTGGCGCCCTCAAGGCCTCAGGCCAGGAATGGGAAGAATTGCCAGGCGAGGGTGCTTTTTATGGTCCTAAGATCGAATATCACCTTAAAGACTCGATTGGCCGTACTTGGCAGTGCGGCACGATTCAAGTGGATTTCTCAATGCCGGCTCGATTGGGCGCTGAATATGTTGCCGAAGACAATACTCGCAAGACCCCAGTCATGCTCCATAGGGCAATTGTGGGCTCTTTAGAGCGTTTTATCGGCATTTTGATCGAAAATCACGCTGGAAACATGCCGGTTTGGCTAGCTCCAACCCAGGCTGTAGTGCTCAATATCTCTGGAAATTCTGCTGCATATGCACAAAAAGTGCAGCAATTACTGAAAAAACAAGGGTTTAGAGTTGAATCGGATTTGCGGAACGAGAAAATTACGTATAAAATACGCGAGCACGCATTACAGAAGACTCCATTTTTGCTAGTTGTAGGTGACAAAGAGTCTGAAAGCAATACGGTGGCCGTTCGTGCCCGTGGCGGAGTGGATTTAGGCGTAATGCCTCTTGATACCTTCGTTGCCCGACTCCAGCAGGATATATCCCAGAAAGTCGGACCCGAGCTTAGCTAGGGTTAGAACGGTTTTTATTGTTTTTTTAAAGGAATTAAGAAGATCGCTACTGAAAAATTGCAGCGCATTAACCGGGAAATTACTGCTCCTGAAGTGCGTTTGATTGGAATTGATGGAGAGCCCATCGGTGTAGTTAAGTTGAGTGAAGCCTTGGCTTTGGCAGAAGAGAAAGAGACCGATTTGGTTGAAATTGCTCCGACGGCTGTGCCACCTGTAGTCCGTATCATGGACTTCGGCAAATTCAAATACCAAGAAGCCAAGCGGATGCATGAAGCTAAGCTGAAGCAAAAAGTCATTCAGGTGAAGGAAGTGAAGTTCCGCCCTGGTACTGATGATGGTGACTACGGTGTGAAGCTACGCAATCTAATCCGCTTTTTGGAAGATGGCGATAAGACAAAGATTACGCTGCGGTTTCGGGGTCGTGAAATGGCCCACCAAGAAATCGGAGTCAGAATGTTGGAGCGTTTGAAGTTGGATCTCGTTGAATACGGCCAAGTCGAACAGTTTCCAAAGATGGAAGGTCGCCAGATGGTGATGGTATTGGCCCCCATCCGTAAGGCTAAGTAACTAGGTTCTACCTGGTTCTTATGTAGGGAGGTATCGAAAGATATCGGTAGTTTGAAGTGCTTCTGGGTACAGGAAGAGTAACCGTCGGTTACCACCTATGTTGCACAAGTAATTGAAGGGGTGCTTTATGCCCAAGATGAAGAGCAAGAGTAGCGCAAAAAAGCGCTTCACGGTTCGCGCAGGCGGAACGATTAAACGAGGACAGGCTTTCAAACGCCACATCCTCACCAAGAAGACCACAAAGAATAAGCGTCACTTACGTGGTACCACCGAAGTTGCGAAAGCTGACGTTAAGTCAATTCGCTCCATGCTTCCATACGCTTAACCTCAGACTAGATTAGGAGAAATAAATGCCAAGAGTCAAACGTGGGGTTACAGCAAGAGCCCGTCATAAGAAAATCACCGATGCCGCTACAGGTTACCGTGGCCGTCGTAAGAACGTATTCCGTATTGCTAAGCAAGCGGTTATGCGTGCTGGTCAATATGCCTATCGTGACCGTCGCAATAAGAAACGTGTATTCCGCGCATTGTGGATTGCCCGTATCAACGCGGCAGTACGTCAGCATGACATGACCTATAGCGTATTCATGAATGGTATGAAGAAAGCTGCGATCGAACTCGACCGCAAAGTGCTTTCTGATATGGCCATTGCTGACAAAGCGGCTTTTGCTGCTTTGGTTACTCGGATTAAATCCGTAGTAAACGCTGCAGCTTAATCTTAGTTTTCTAAACTAAGCTGCAATGGTTTCTCTCGACCACATTGTCGAGGATGCTAAACGTGATTTCCTCGGAGCTGCCGATGCGGCAGCTCTTGAGGACGCGAAAGCCAAGTATCTCGGTAAGTCAGGTGTTCTCACTGAGCGTTTAAAAGCGCTTGGTGGAATGTCGCCTGATGAACGCAAGAGTGCTGGCGCCCAAATTAATCAAATCAAAACCCAAGTAGAAGCTGCATTACAAGAGCGCCGCCAAGCTTTGGCTGATGCTGTCTTGTTGCAACGTCTTGCAGCGGAGTCTATCGATGTTTCTTTGCCCGGCCGTGGCCAAGCAGTAGGTAGCTTGCATCCTGTGATGCGCACCTGGGAACGTGTTGAAGAGATCTTCCGCTCCATTGGTTTTGATGTAGCAGATGGCCCTGAGATTGAAACCGATTGGTTTAATTTCACCGCCTTAAATAGTCCTGAGAATCATCCTGCACGCTCAATGCAGGACACCTTTTATATCGATGGTAAAGATGCTCATGGGAAGCCTTTGCTATTGCGTACACATACCAGCCCCATTCAGGTTCGGTATGCCAGTGAGCATGTTAAGAAATACGCTAATGCAGATGTAATGCCGCCAATCAAAGTGATTGCGCCAGGCAGAACCTACCGCGTAGATAGTGATGCAACGCATTCGCCGATGTTCCATCAGGTTGAAGGCTTGTGGATTGCTGAGAGTGTTTCCTTTGCAGACCTTAAAGGTGTTTATACAGATTTCTTAAGAACCTTCTTCGAAACGAATGCATTGCAAGTTCGCTTCCGTCCCTCCTATTTCCCATTCACAGAACCTTCTGCTGAAATTGATATGGCCTTCGGTAGCGGTAAGCTTGCCGGCCGTTGGTTAGAAATCTCCGGAGCAGGGCAGGTTCATCCAAACGTCTTGCGTAATATGGGTATCGACCCAGAGCGCTATACCGGCTTCGCATTTGGATCTGGTCTAGAGCGCTTAACGATGCTGCGTTACGGTGTAGAAGACTTGCGCCTCTTCTTTGAAAACGATCTGCGTTTCTTAGCGCAGTTCCCTGCATAACCAAATCATTAATTAGATACCGCTATGCAATTTTCTGAATCTTGGCTTCGTCAGTATGTAAACCCATCACTCGATAGTGATGCGCTTGGTCATGCAATGACAATGGCTGGTTTAGAAGTTGAAGAGCAGCATTCAGTAGCACCTGCATTTACTAAGATCGTGATTGCGCAGATATTGTCCGCGGAGCAACATCCTGATGCAGACCGTTTACGTGTTTGTAAAGTAGACGCTGGTACTGGTCAAGAGTTACAAATTGTTTGTGGTGCGCCCAATGCGCGTGCCGGGATCAAGATTCCGTGCGCGATGGTTGGTGCTGAATTGCCTCCTGCTGAAGCCGGCGGCAAGCCATTCATGATCAAAGTAGGCAAGCTGCGCGGTGTTGAAAGCCAAGGTATGTTGTGCTCTGGTCGTGAGCTCGGTTTGGGAGATGATCACGAAGGCATCTTAGAGTTACCGGCGGATGCGCCAGTTGGAAAAGATATTCGTGAATATCTGGATCTTGATGATCAAATCTTTGTTATTAAATTAACTCCAAATAAAGCCGATTGCCTCTCTTTGATGGGCATGGCAAGAGAAGTTTCCGCGATTACTGGTGCGGCACTGTGTGCTCCCAAGTGGACTCCACCAGTAGTATCAATTGACGACAAGCGCAAAGTTACCGTAGAAGATAAAGAACTCTGTGGACGTTTTGCTGGTCGTGTGATTCGTGGTGTAAATCCACAAGCTAAAACGCCTGACTGGATTGTGCAGCGTTTATCGCGTGCCGGTCAAAGAAGTATTTCTGCATTAGTAGATCTCTCTAACTACGTCATGCTAGAGATGGGTCAACCTACGCACGTGTTTGATATTGATAAATTGAATGGCGATATCACTGTTCGTTGGGCTAAAGCAGGTGAAACGCTTGAATTATTAAATGGTCAGACCGTCACTTTGCAGGGGCCCGACTCTGCAGGCAAGATGCAGGAAGCTGGCGTGGTTGCTGATCAGAATGGCCCGGTAGCTCTTGCAGGAATCATGGGCGGCAATCATTGCGCCGTATCCGATAACACTCAGAATATCTATGTTGAAGCTGCTTATTGGCTACCATCAGCTATTCAGGGGCGTGCGCGTCGCTTTAATTTCAGCACCGATGCAGCTCATCGCTTTGAGCGCGGTGTAGATCCACAAAATACGGTTAATTGTCTAGAGTATCTCAGCGCCTTAATCATTGGGGTATGTGGTGGTCAAGCTGGTCCAGTAGATGATCAGGTTTTGAATACGCCAGAGCGTAAGCCAGTCAAAATGCGTTTGGCTAGAGCAGAAAAAGTGATTGGTATTCCACTAACAATTGACGTCGTTACTGATGTATTTCAGCGCCTTGGTTTTGAGTTTAAGCAAGAGGGTGATGCATTTGTCGTAACACCCCCAAGCTATCGTTTCGATATTGAGATCGAAGAAGATTTGATTGAAGAAGTCGCACGCATGTATGGCTTTGAAAATATTCCGGATCAACCGCCAGTAGCCTCATTGAAGATGAGTGCTAAACCAGAAGCAAAACGGGGTGTTCATTTATTGCGCCAGCGTTTGGCTCTCCAAGGTTATCAAGAGGCGGTAAATTTTGGTTTCACGGATCTCGAAAGTGAAAAGCGTTTAACTGGCGCCACTGAAAAAGACATCATTGCAGTGCTAAATCCTATTGCCGGTCAATACGGTGTGATGCGTAGCACGTTATGGGGTGGCTTGTTAAATAACCTCAAGGCTAATTTGAATCGCGGAGCAGGGCGCGTACGTTTGTTTGAGACTGGCCGCGTATTTAAGCGCGATCCTAATGTTCAAGAAGAAGCTGGCAAAGTAGCCGGTTTCCAGCAGCCACAAAAGATTGGTGGCCTTGCTTACGGTGCATTTGTTCCGGAGCAATGGGCCAATGCAACCCGTGCGGTTGATTTCTTTGACGTTAAAGGTGATCTTGAACGTGTTTTAGATCCCCTGCATTTCGTAACAGAAGCTGCGCAACATCCAGCCTTGCATCCAGGTCGCAGTGCGAGGATATTCTTGACTACAGCCAAGAATCGCATTGAAGTAGGATTCATCGGAGAGCTTCATCCCGGTTTGCAACAGGCTTACGAGTTACCGCAGGCACCTGTTTTATTTGAATTAGACCTAGCTCCTATTTGTGAACTTGGCTTGCCGGCGCCTGAGGAGTTGAGTAAATTCCCCGCAGTGCAACGTGATTTGGCATTGGTTGTGAAGCATAGCGTCTCTGCACAGTCTCTGTTAGATGCCATGGCCGCTAGCAAACAAAATTTTGTGCGTAATATTGAGCTCTTTGATGAGTTCAAGCCTAAGGCTGGTTCAAGCAGTATGGCGGATGATGAGAAGAGTTTGGCTTTCCGAGTAACCCTCTTAAACTCTAATGAGACATTGCAGGATCCCCAAATTGATGCGGTAATGGCTACTTTATTGGGCGCAGTTGAGAAAAAGTGCGCAGCCCGTTTGCGCTAGGTTTAATATTAGGCATAAATTAAATAATTAATTAGTTACCAAAGAGACAAGCAATGACTGAATTGATTTCTAATGATACCGTTACCAAGAATGAACTTTCTGAAGCTCTGTTTGATCAGGTTGGCCTGAATAAGCGCGAAGCAAAAGATATGATTGATGCTTTCTTTGATCGTGTTGGCCAATCTCTTGAAGCAGGCGTAGAAGTTAAGATTTCTGGTTTTGGTAACTTCCAGTTGCGCAATAAATCGGCTCGTCCTGGCCGAAATCCAAAGACAGGTCAAATGATTCCGATTGCAGCTAGACGCGTAGTTACATTTCACGCAAGTCAAAAGCTTAAAGATGTAGTGGAGTCACATGCTCGAGAAAACCGAGTTTGATGCTAGCTCAGCGCTGCTGAGCTCTCAACTTCCCCCGATACCAGCAAAGCGCTACTTCACTATTGGTGAGGTTGCCGATCTTTGTGGCGTTCGCTCTCACGTTCTTCGTTATTGGGAGCAGGAGTTTACTCAACTCAGCCCCCAGAAGCGCAGGGGTAACCGTCGCTACTATCAGCATCATGAAGTTGTCTTGATCAGAAAGATTCGCTCTCTCCTCTATGAAGAGGGTTTTACGATCAGCGGTGCCCGCAATCGCCTTGAAGAGGCTCGCGGCGACCTGCGTCTACGCGAAGAATTGCAAGCGGTTCTGCAGATTCTCTCTAAATAGTTACTGCTACAATTTTGCTTTCGTCGGGGCGTAGCGCAGCCTGGTAGCGTACATGCATGGGGTGCATGTGGTCGGAGGTTCAAATCCTCTCGCCCCGACCATTCAAACTAATCCCACCATCTCAAAAACACCATTTCTATGACAAGCGATACAAAACCCATTGAATACTTTGGCCTTAAGATTCCTTTTTTGGCGCATTTGGGTGTGGTGCCCGAATATGCAAAGGATGGTAAGTCACGAATTAGCTTAGACCTTAAGCCTGAGTATGAGAACAGCTTTGGTATTGCCCATGGCGGCGTCATCATGACACTCCTGGATTTTGCAATGGGGGCTGCAGCTCGGAGCATTTCCGAGGTTCCCTTGGGGGCGATGACGATTGATATGTCGGTCAGCTTCCTGCGTCCCAGTACCGGAAAAATCGTGGTGGAGGGCACTATCCTTAAGCCAGGAAAGACAATTAACTACTGCGAAGCCGTTGTTTTGAATGAAGCGGGGGAGATAACCGCTAAATCCAGTGGCACCTTTATGCTCAGAGAATCAAAAACAGTTTAATTAAATATAATATTTATAAAGATTATGTCTTTTATTAACCTGAGCTGATATAGCCCTAATAAATATAGTTAATTATTCTGAATAATATATATTGCCTGATTGATTAATGTATATATAATCATCATCTAATATGGCTTATATAAGCCCTATAAATCAACCTATTATTCGGAGAGTGAAAAGAATATGTCTTCTTATAAAGAGCTTTTAGCCCAACGCGAGCAGCTGGATAAACAGATTAAAGAAGCAATAGCCCATGAAAAGGCTGATGGCATTGCCAAGGCCAAAGTCATTATTGAGCAATATGGCTTAACGGCATCCGATCTATTTAGCCGTAAAGCTGGCGTAAAGAGCGCTGGCGGTAAAGTGGCTCCTAAATACCGCAATCCATCTACAGGCGAAACCTGGACTGGTCGCGGTAAGGCGCCAAAGTGGATTGAGGGCAGAGATCGTGGAAGCTATTTGATCTAAGTGCTTGTTTTACCTAAGCTTTAGTGCTAAAGGCCGCTTTAAGCGGCCTTTTTATTTGCTCTTTTTTACCTCAATTGGCTTTTAAGCGCATTTCCTTGCCAAGGCTTCCACAAAAAGGGGTTCTAGTAACTCATGCCGATTGCCATGGAGCCAGCTTCCTTCAGCCTCTGGATTGGTTGCGGGGTAGCCGATAATCAGTGGATTTAGGTCAATTAAACCGTCTTCAAGCTCCTTTTTAATGCTTTCGTTCAAAGAATGCTTAACACCAGAGTTCTCGTCCGCCAGGGCAACCACGCCAGGGTGTAGCTTTATGAAACCTTCATCTACTAGAATAGGTATGCGCTGTGTGTCCTTGTTTTTACTAAGATAATGGATTAAATGGACTTGCTCTATAGGCGGAATGAGGGCATCTAAAAAGATTAAATCGGGGACAATGGAAACTGCTTTCATTAAGCCCTCCAGGCTATCCACTGCCATTTCCATATCTACTTTGAGCTGCCAATCGGCAATAGATTCTAATAACTCTTGCCCATTCTCGGATCTTCTAAATATCCCCATGGCTACACAGTTTTGAGTGGTCTTTTGGCGCATAGCCCTTTTCCTGCGCTGTAATTGTTGCTCTAAAGAGCTAGCCAATATACGTCTGTGGCCGCCACGGGTTTTCCAAGCAATGAGTTCACCCAATTCCACCATTTTTTGCACAGTGCCTAAGGAAACCTGTAAAACCTTGGCGCTTTGGCGAGTACTGAGATATTCCGTTTCTGGGGTAATTGTTTTCATATTTCCCTTAATTTCATTTAATTGTTTGAAGATTTAGAGAATAAAAATCAAAATCAATTGAATCTGTCGGTAAACCTTTAAAGCGGGGTAGGAAAGTTCTTATTAATTCTCTTTTATAGGGAGATACCCCAAAATTCCTTGAAATCAGGGAAAGCCCTTTATGTATCAATGGTCATTCGTGTTAAATTACACCTGTAGCAACAGTATTCGCACAGATCAATTCGCTAAACGGTAGAGCCGTGAAACGAATGGTTTTAACCACAGTTTTTATTCGGGAAACCCGATGAAAGGTGAGCATCATGATGCAGGATCAGAGAGATAATTCCTATCTCTTCGGCGGAAACGCACCCTACGTAGAGGAACTCTACGAATCCTACTTGCACGATCCGGCTTCCGTAGCTGATCATTGGCGAGATTATTTTGATAACGTGAAACAGGTTCCTGCGGTAGACGGTTCATCTCGAACTGACATTGCCCATGCACCTATTGTTGCCTCATTTGCTGAGCGCGCTAAGCAAGGTCCAATTAGAACGATTTCTGATTCGGCTGACTCAGAGATGGGCCGCAAACGCGTTGCTGTTCAGCAGTTAATTGCCGCGTACCGTAACGTCGGCAATCGCTGGGCAAACTTAGATCCATTAAAGCGAACAGAGCGCCAGGACATTCCTGAGTTAGATCCCGCTTTCTATGGCTTTACTGATGGCGATATGGATATCGTCTTCAATACTAGCAATACATTCTTCGGTAGAAACGAAATGTCCTTGCGCGATCTGCTCCAAGCATTGCGCGAGACATACTGCGGCACGATCGGTGTCGAGTTTATGTTTATTGCCGACCAGAAGATTAAGAAGTGGTGGCAAGAAAAATTAGAGTCCATTCGCTCAACCCCACAATTTAACGTGGATGAGAAGCGTCAAATCTTGGATCGCGTCACTGCTGCTGAAGGCTTAGAGCGCTACCTCCAGGCTAAATATGTTGGTCAAAAGCGCTTCTCCCTCGAGGGTGGCGAAAGCTTTATTGCCTGTATGGATGAGTTGGTTCGTGATTCAGGCAATAAAGGTATTCAAGAGATCGTGATTGGTATGGCCCACCGTGGTCGTCTCAACGTATTGGTCAACACCTTGGGCAAAATGCCTAAGGACTTGTTCGCTGAGTTTGAGCACAAGGGACCAGAAACATTGCCTGCAGGTGACGTTAAATACCACCAAGGTTTCTCAAGCGACATTTCTACTCCTGGCGGTCCGGTTCACTTGTCATTGGCATTTAACCCATCCCATTTAGAGATCGTTAACCCAGTAGTTGAGGGTTCTGCACGTGCCCGTATGGAACGTCGTGGCGATATGTTGGGTATGCAAGTGATGCCAGTGTTGGTTCACGGTGATGCTGCGATTGCAGGTCAGGGCGTGATGCAAGAAACATTAGCAATGTCAGAGGTTCGTGGTTATTCCACGGGCGGCACAATGCACATCGTGATTAACAACCAGATTGGTTTCACAACTTCAGATCCGCGTGACTTGCGTTCAAGCTTGTATTGCACGGACATTATGAAAATTGTGGATGCCCCGGTATTGCACGTAAACGGTGATGATCCTGAAGCAGTAGTGTTGGCGACTAAGTTGGCTGTTGAGTTCCGCATGAAGTTCCATAAGGATGTTGCGGTTGACATCATCTGCTTCCGTAAATTGGGTCACAACGAGCAAGATACGCCCGCAATGACTCAGCCGCTGATGTACAAAATCATTGCCGCACATCCTGGCACACGCAAGTTGTATGCAGATAAATTAGAAACTCAAGGGGTATTGCCTGCTGGTACTGGTGACCTCATGGTCAAAGAGTACCGCGCTGCAATGGATGAAGGTAAGCAAACCTCCGATCCAGTGCTGAGCAACTTCAAAGGCAAGTTTGCAGTCGATTGGTCTCCGTTCTTAAATAAGAAGTGGACCGATGAAGCTGATACAGCGATTCCATTAACAGAGTGGAAGCGTTTGGCTGAGAAGATTTCCACTATTCCAGAAGGTTTCAAGGCGCATCCATTGGTTGCTAAGGTCTATAACGATCGTGCTGCCATGGGTCGTGGTGAGGTGAATGTGGATTGGGGTATGGGTGAGCACATGGCTTTCGCATCCTTGGTTGCAAGCGGCTATCCAGTGCGTTTATCTGGTGAAGATAGCGGACGAGGCACCTTTACCCACCGTCATGCGGTATTGCATGAGCAAAATCGTGAGAAGTGGGATACCGGTACTTATGTCGCTCTTCAGCACGTTACTAAAGATCAAGCGCCATTTGTGGTGATTGACTCGATTCTTTCTGAAGAGGCTGTCCTGGGTTTTGAATACGGCTATGCCGCTGCAGAGCCAAACACCTTAACAATTTGGGAGGCTCAGTTCGGTGACTTTGCTAACGGCGCTCAAGTGGTGATTGACCAGTTCATCGCCTCTGGTGAGGTGAAGTGGGGTCGTGCGAATGGTTTGGTCATGATGTTGCCTCACGGTTACGAAGGTCAAGGCCCAGAGCATTCCTCTGCTCGTCTTGAGCGATTTATGCAGTTATGTGCCGATACGAATATGCAAGTGATTCAGCCGACTACTGCAGCGCAGATCTTCCATGTGTTGCGTCGTCAAATGATTCGTCAGTTCCGCAAGCCGCTGATCTTGATGACTCCTAAATCATTGTTGCGTAACAAAGAAGCTGCATCACCTTTATCTGAATTCACTAAAGGCGGTTTCCAAACCATCATTGGTGAGCGTGATGATTCTATCGATGCGAAGCAAGTGACTCGTTTAGTCATGTGTTCTGGCAAGGTCTATTACGACTTGGTTAAGCAGCGCGCTGAGAAGAAGATTGCTGATGTAGCGATCATTCGCTTAGAGCAGCTGTATCCATTCCCGCACAAAGCATTGACTGCTGAGATGAAGAAGTATCCGAAATTGGAAGACGTAGTCTGGTGTCAAGACGAGCCACAAAACCAAGGTGCCTGGTTCTTTGTACAGCACAACATCTTGGAGAACATGTCTGATGGCATGAAGTTGGGCTATGCAGGCCGTCCTGCATCAGCATCACCAGCTTGTGGTTATGCCCATCTCCACCAAGAACAGCAGAAGTCTTTACTGAATGCGGCATTTGCCAAACTCAAAGGTTACGTGATCACGAAATAATCGTCTTCATAACTCAACATACACACATACATATAAACAGGATTAATCATGGCTATTTTCGAAGTTAAAGTTCCACAACTCTCCGAGTCAGTTGCTGAAGCGACTTTGTTGCAATGGAAAAAGAAGGTGGGTGACGCTGTTGGTCAAGACGAGATCTTGATTGAAATCGAAACAGATAAAGTCGTTCTTGAAGTTCCAGCACCTTCCGCTGGTGTCTTGACAGAAATCGTCGTTGCTGACGGCGGTACTGTTGTTGCTGAGCAATTGATTGCAAAGATTGACAGCACTGCTGTTGCCACTGCTGCTCCTGCTGTACCTACTCCAGCTGCTGCTCCTGCTGCAGCCCCAGTAAAAGCAGCTGCTCCTGCTGCTAAAGCTGGCGTAGCGGCCGCTCCTTCTGCTGCAAAAATTCTTGCCGAGAAAAATATCGACGCTGGTCAAGTTGCCGGTTCTGGTCGTGATGGCCGTATCACCAAAGGTGATGCATTGAATGCTTCTGCAGGCGGCACTAAATCTGCTGCATTACCTAGCGCACCTGTTCCAATGGGTGATCGCCCAGAAGAGCGTGTACCAATGAGTCGTTTGCGTGCTCGTATTGCTGAGCGTTTGCTTGAGTCCCAAGCTAATAACGCCATTTTGACTACATTCAATGAAGTTAACATGGCTCCAGTAATCGCTATGCGTAATAAGTACAAAGATCAGTTTGAAAAAGTTCATGGTGTGAAGTTGGGCTTCATGTCTTTCTTCGTGAAAGCAGCAACACATGCTTTGAAGAAATTCCCACTCTTGAATGCTTCTGTTGATGGCAATGACATCGTTTACCACGGTTACTTTGATATCGGTATCGCAGTAAGTTCACCGCGTGGCTTGGTAGTTCCGATTTTGCGTGACGTTGACCAAATGAATTTGGCTGACATTGAGAAGAAAATTGCCGAGTTCGGTGCTAAGGCTCGCGATGGCAAATTGTCGATTGAAGAGTTGACTGGCGGTACATTCTCCATCTCTAACGGCGGCGTATTCGGATCGATGTTGTCTACTCCGATCATCAACCCACCGCAATCCGCTATTTTGGGTATTCATGCAACTAAAGATCGTGCCGTTGTTGAAAACGGCCAAGTAGTTGTTCGTCCAATCAACTACTTAGCTTTGTCATATGACCACCGCATCATTGACGGCCGCGAGGCTGTGCTTGGTTTAGTTGCTATGAAGGATGCTTTAGAAGATCCTTCACGTCTTCTCCTTGATTTGTAAGAAGGGAAGATCATGAGCCAAGCTTTTGACGTAGTAGTAATAGGTGCTGGCCCTGGTGGCTACATCGCCGCAATTCGTGCAGCGCAACTTGGTTTTAAGGTTGCCTGTGCTGAATCTAGTTCCTATGATGATCCTAAAGGTGAAACACGTTTGGGCGGTACCTGCTTAAACGTGGGTTGTATTCCTTCTAAGGCGTTGTTGGCGTCTTCGGAAGAGTTCGAGAAGATCAGCCATCACGCCGCAGATCATGGCATTAAAGTGGGTGCGGTAAGCATCGACTCTAAAAAGATGATCGCTCGTAAAGACGATATCGTTACCAAAATGACGGGTGGCATTCAGTACTTGTTCCGTAAAAACAAGATCACCTTGTTGAAAGGTCACGCTTCATTCGAGGGCAAGGGCGCTGATGGTTATCAAGTAAAGATTGATGGCAAAGACAAAGAAACGGTTACTGCAAAAAATGTGATCATTGCAACAGGATCTAAAGCTCGCCACCTCCCAGGCGTTACTGTGGATAACGTCTTGATCTGCGATAACGAAGGCGCATTGAAGTTCGACTCTGCCCCTAAGAAATTAGGCGTAATCGGTGCTGGTGTAATCGGCCTGGAGTTGGGCTCTGTATGGCGCCGTCTTGGTGCTGAAGTGACCGTGCTTGAAGCAATGCCTTCATTCTTGGGTGCTTGCGATATCGGTATTGCTAAAGAAGCTCAAAAGCTCTTTGCTAAGCAAGGCTTAGATATTCATACTGGAGTAAAGATTAGCGATGTTAAGGCCGACAAGAAGGGTGTGGTGGTCAATTACACCGATAGCGCTGGTAAGACTGCTAAGTTGGAATGTGAGCGCTTAATTGTTTCCGTTGGTCGTGTACCTAACACCGATAAATTGGGTTTAGACAAGATTGGCCTCAAAGTGGATGAGCGTGGCTTCATTCCAATTGATGATCACACTTGTGCTACTGCTGCGCCAGGCGTTTATGCTGTTGGTGACGTAGTGCGCGGCCCTATGTTGGCACACAAAGCAGAAGACGAAGGCGTCTTGGTTGCTGAAGTGATTGCCGGTCAAAAGCCTCATATCGATTACAACTGCATTCCTTGGGTGATCTATACCGATCCTGAAATTGCCTGGGTTGGTAAAACTGAACAAGCACTCAAAGAGGCAGGCATTGCTTATAAAGCAGGTCAGTTCCCCTTTGCTGCTAACGGCCGTGCATTAGGCATGGGTCGTGCTGATGGTTTCATTAAGGTATTAGCTGATTCTAAGACTGATGAGATTCTTGGCGTACATATTATTGGTGCCAATGCTTCTGACTTAATTGCTGAAGCAGCGGTTGCAATGGAATTCAAAGCAGCAGCAGAAGATATTGCTCGTATCTGTCATGCACATCCAAGTTTGTCTGAAGTGATGCGTGAAGCAGCATTGGCGACAGATTCACGTGCATTAAATATGTAATTGAAAACCATTGAGTTTTACCAACAAGAGTTAAAGGCGCGCGGGTATCAAAGTGATCCCGCGCAGCTTCGTGCTGTAGAGCGTCTTCAGGAATGCGAAGATGAATGGATTGCTTACAAAGAAATCCGCAGCAATAGCCTAAAGAAAAAGTTTTTTAAACCAATGCTTCCTCGTGGCATTTACTTGTGGGGTGGCGTAGGGCGTGGCAAATCTTTCTTAATGGACTGCTTTTATGCGGCTTCACCATTAGAAAAGAAAATCCGCATTCATTTTCATGAGTTTATGCGGGAAGTGCATCGTGAATTGCATGAACTCTCAGGAATGTCAGATCCACTAGATGAGCTTGCTAAGCGTATTTCAAATCGTTATCGCCTCATTTGTTTTGATGAGTTTCACATCAACGACATTGCCGATGCGATGATTCTCTATCGCTTACTCAGCGCACTCTTTGCTGACCGCGTACAGTTTGTGATGACATCGAACTATCGTCCAGATCAGCTCTATCCGAATGGTTTACATCGAGATCGATTGATTCCTGCAATTAAGCTGTTGGAAGAAAAGCTCGATGTCTTGAACGTAGATGCAGGCAATGATTACCGCCGTGTGCAGATGGCGCAAGTCGAAGCCTATCTGACCCCGGTCAATGCGGAAACGCAAGCAACGCTTGGTCAAATGTTCCAAACCTTAATTGGTAATCAAAAAGAGGCTCGTAATCCTGTCCTCAATATTGAGTCCCGTGAATTACGACCGCTTCATATGGCTGATGGCGTAGTTTGGTTCGACTTCAAAACTTTGTGTTGTGGCCCACGCTCACAAAATGATTATCTAGAGATTGCGAACCAGTTCCATACGGTGATCCTGTCTGGGGTGCCTTATATGCCTCCAAGAATGACAAATGAAGCCCGCCGCTTTATTTGGCTAATCGACGTCTTATACGACCACAAGATCAAGCTCATCATATCTGCTGAGGTTCCAGCCCCAGATTTGTACACTGAGGGCCAAATTACAGCTGAATTCTCTCGAACCGTGTCCCGTTTGATTGAGATGCAGTCTCGTGACTACCTAGATGCGCCGCGCCGGGTAATTGATACCAGCTTGACCTAAAATAGGGTCATGAGCAGCTTTTCACCCCTAAATGCCGACTTGCATTGCCATTCAGTCATTTCTGACGGCACTTTGACGCCCGAACAATTAGCGGAGCGCGCTAAAGCCAATGGGGTGCATTTGTGGGCGCTGACAGATCACGATGAGTTGGGTGGTCAGAAACGTGCTCGAGAAGCAGCTAGCGCATTAAACATCGATTACCTTACTGGTGTAGAAATTTCTGTCACTTGGATGGGAGAGACGATTCATATTGTTGGTCTTGGAATTGATGCTGAACATACTGGCATCATCGAAGGACTTCGCCGTACTCGTGATGGCCGAGGTAATCGCGCCAAACTCATGGCCGAACAATTACTCAAAGCAGGTATACCTGGCGCTTATGAAGGCGCACTTCATTTTGCAGGCAATCATGACTTGATTTCAAGAACACACTTTGCACGTTTCTTGGTGGAGCAGGGTGTGTGTCGCAATACCGAGCATGTATTTAAAAATTATTTAATTGAAGGTAAGCCAGGATATGTACCTCATCAGTGGGCTAAGCTCGATGATGCGGTTAGCTGGATTAAGGCGGCAGGTGGGGTGGCGGTGATTGCGCATCCTGGTCGCTACAGTAGACTCAATGCCATGCAAATGGATGAGCTCTATAAACACTTTAAGGATATTGGCGGCCTGGCGATTGAGGTGATTACTGGTAGCCATAGTCCGGACCAGTACAAAACTTTTGCAAAGATTGCCCAGCAATACGGATTTTTGGCCTCTCGGGGCTCCGATTTTCATGATCCAAGTGAGAGTCATATAGATTTGGGCAGTTTGCCGCACTTACCGGACCACCTCACGCCAGTATGGTCCGCATTTCATTAAACGATTAATCCATTAACTCCATCATTACTTAACCACTTAGAAAAAGAATACAGATGTTTGCTGAACGCGTTCTCTCTGGCATGCGACCAACCGGTAGCCTGCACTTGGGTCACTACCATGGTGTTTTAAAGAATTGGGTGCGCTTGCAGTCCGAGTATCCATGCTTCTTTTTTGTGGCTGATTGGCATGCATTAACTACTCATTATGAGACTCCGGATGTTATTGAGCAGTCTGTGTGGGATATGGTGATTGATTGGTTAGCAACAGGTGTTGATCCCAATCAGGCGACTTTGTTTATTCAAAGCAAAGTGCCTGAGCACGCTGAGCTTTTTCTATTGCTTTCTATGGGAACCCCATTGGGATGGCTTGAGCGGGTGCCCACCTACAAGGATCAAATTGAGAAACTCAAGGAAAAAGATCTCCAGACTTATGGTTTCCTAGGTTATCCATTGCTGCAGGCTGCCGATATATTGATGTATCGCGCACAGTTGGTGCCTGTTGGTGAAGATCAAGTACCACACGTAGAGATGACTCGTGAGGTAGCGCGTCGCTTTAATTATTTATACGGACGCGAGCCCGGCTTTGAAGAAAAAGCCTTAGAGGCAGTTAAAAAATTAGGCAGCAAGCGCGCCAAAATGTATGCGGAATTACGAGTAGCATTCCAAGAGCGTGGTGATGATGAGGCATTGGAGCAAGCCAAAGCGTTGCTACAAGAAGCGCAGAGTTTGTCGATGGCTGATCGCGAAAGGCTCTTTGGCTTTTTAGAGGGTGCTCGCAAAATTATCCTGCCTGAGCCACAAGCATTGCTCACAACGGCATCACGGATGCCTGGTATCGATGGTCAGAAGATGTCTAAGTCTTATGGCAATACCATCAGCATTCGCGAAAATCCCGAAGATGTGATTAAAAAGATTCGTACGATGCCAACCGATCCAGCGCGCGTCCGCAGAACCGACGCAGGGGATCCGGCACGTTGCCCCGTATGGCAACTGCACACTGTTTACTCCAATGAAGAAACGAAACAATGGGTTGATAAGGGCTGTAAATCTGCTGGTATTGGATGCCTTGAGTGCAAGCAACCAGTAATCGATTCAATTTTGGCTGAGCAGCAACCAATGTTTGAGCGTGCACAGAAGTATTTGGATGACCCTAGTTTGCTGCGTTCCATCATTGCTGATGGTTGCGACAAAGCGCGCAAGGTTGCCCAGGAAACTATGCGCGAGGTTCGCGAAGCAATGGGCCTTGCATACGATTGAGTCTTGATCTTGCCTAGCCCACATGATGCCATTTTGAATGCCTCGCCTTGGGTAAGGAGATTTGCGCCTCTCATTCCAAAGGGTGGGGTGGTGCTGGATTTAGCTTGCGGATCAGGTCGACACTCTGAGTTATTGGCAGGCATGGGTCACGATGTCTTGGCGGTTGATCAAGATGTCACAGTAGTAGGCTCTATTGGCAACCCGTTAATCACTCCAAAGCATCTCAATCTTGAGCAGGCTGATTGGCCCCTGATTGGTTTAGAGTTCAACGCGATCGTAGTGACAAACTACCTCTATCGTCCGCACTTAGACCAATTGCCCAAAATGCTTCAACAGGGTGGTGTTTTGATCTACGAAACCTTCGCCCTGGGGAATGAAGAATTTGGTAAGCCATCCAACCCTAATTTCCTCTTAAATCCAGGGGAATTGCTCACTTTTGCCTCCCTTCATGGTCTTAAGGTAGTGGCTTATGAGGATATTTACGTAGATCAACCCAAACCAGCCATGGTTCAGCGCCTGTGCGCGGTAAAAGGTGAGCTAAAACAGCGCATTCCGTTACAATTTCAGGGTTAAGACAGCTAAAAATCGGTGCATATTCGGTGACAAATACAGCTCATTCCAAAGGTAGCAAAAAGCCCATCGCTGGCAGTATGCCGGCTATCGTGACTCCCATGTTCGAAGATGGCAGCTTGGACTACGCTAGCTTGCGTTCCTTGTTAGATTGGCATGTGTCTGAAGGTACTGACGGCATTGTTATTGTCGGCACTAGCGGTGAGTCTCCAACAGTTTCTGTTGAAGAGCATTGTGAGCTCATTCGCGTGACAGTAGAGCAGATTGCTGGACGTATTCCAGTGATTGCTGGTACCGGTGGCAACTCTACGATTGAAGCTATTGAATTAACCAAATTTGCTAAGCAGGTTGGCGCGGATGCGAGTTTGCAGGTAGTGCCTTATTACAACAAGCCAACGCAAGATGGCATGTTTGCTCACTTTAAAAAGATTGCTGAGTCAGTCGATTTGCCGGTGATCTTGTATAACGTTCCCGGTAGAACGGTTGCTGATTTAGCTGGTGATACCGTGGTTCGTTTAGCGGGTGTGCCAGGCATTATCGGTATTAAAGAGGCAACAGGTAGCCTAGAGCGCGGCACCTTATTGATCAATGATCTCAAGCGTGCCGGCCATCAAGACTTCTCCGTATTTTCTGGTGATGATCTCACCGCGGCCATGCTGATGTTGATGGGCGGTAAGGGAAACATTTCTGTCACGGCCAATATTGCTCCGCGTTTAATGCATGAGCTCTGTGTGGCTGCCATGTCTGATGATGTGAAAAGAACCCGTGAAATTCAATACCAATTGATTGCGGTCCATAAGGCCATGTTCACAGAGGCTAACCCAATCCCAGTGAAGTGGGCATTACACGAGATGGGCAAGATTACTGCTGGTATTCGCTTGCCATTAACACCTTTAAGCAATTCCTTACGCGAGCCTTTGAAGGCAGCGTTAAAACAGGCCAACCTATTATGATGAATCTGCTCCAACTATTCCGTCGATATTTATCGATTCTGGCTTTAATCGTTATTGCTTCTTCTGCATTGACTGCTTGTAAGTCAGTTACTAGTAACGATACTGTTGACTACAAGAGCGCGGGCGCTGTGCGCGGTCCTAATTTGTCATATCCACCCGACTTGATCACGGCGCAGGCTGATCGACGCTACATCGTTCAGGATGGTACGGCTACGATGTCTGAATATAATGCCGCTGTTAAAAAATCAACGCAGATGCGCAGCAATGTCATGACGGGTATTCCTGGTATGCGAATTGCGCGTGATGGTGAGCGTCGTTGGTTGGTTGTTGAAAAACCAGCCCCTGAGCTCTATCCACAAGTAAAAGATTTTTGGCAAGAGAATGGTTTCTTGTTGGTGATAGATTCACCATCAACTGGCATCATGGAAACAGACTGGGCAGAAAATCGCGCAAAGATTGCGCAAGATTGGATTCGCTCAACTATTGGCGGTGCAATCGATTCTATATATGACACTGGTGAGCGTGATAAATACAAAACTCGCCTAGAAGTATCTAAGCCGGGCGAGACTGAGATTTACATCACCCAGCGTGGTGCGATTGAAAAATGTACCTCTGACGCCACTGGAAATTGTATTTCTACTATTTGGACTGCTCGTCCAAACGATCCCGAGTTAGAGGCTGCATTCTTGGCTCGTTTGATGGAGCGCTTAGGCATGACGCAAGAGCAAGCTAAAGCAATGGTTGCAGTGCCTCTTGGCCCAAAAACGCCTAAAGCAAAGTTTGTTCAAGAAGGGACTAACCAAGCCTATATCGAGCTCAGCGCTGGCTTTGATCGCGCTTGGCGTGATGTTGGATTGGCTTTGGATCGCTCTAATTTCACCGTGGAAGATCGTAATCGCTCTAGCGGTGTTTACTATGTTCGTTACGTGAACCCTAAAGACTTGGGTGATACCAAAGGCTTCTTCTCCAATCTCTTTAGCAGTAAAGATGAATCTGGTATGAAGGCAAAAAAATATCAGGTGCTTGTGAAGAGTACTGGTGAGAATTCTGCAAATGTCTATGTACAGAATGCGGATGGCAAGCCAGAAAATACGCCTGCTGGTTACCAATTGCTGACTTTGTTAACGGAGCAGCTAACGAAGTAATAGTTTTCTCAAGCAAATAAAAAAGCCGCTTTTCAGCGGCTTTTTTTCTTCATGAAGAAGATTACTTCTTAGCGTCAGCAGCAGGAGCAGCTGGAGCTGGAGCAGCAGCAGGAGCTTCAGCAGCAGGTGCAGCTGGAGCAGCAGCAGCTTCAGCAGGTTTTGCTTCTTCTTTTTTACCGCAAGCGGCCAAGGCGATTGCTAACATAGCAGCGAATACGAGTGACTTCTTCATTTGTAATTTCCTTTAAAAAATTAATAACAATTACCGGTAATTGTTCTTTGGATATACCGAGGGAATGTCCCTAAGTAGTTTCCAGTAAATATTATATCCATCTCCGTATTCAGTGTTCAAAAACCAACCAGCCGGCTAAATAAGCCTCATAAAGACTGGATTGATCAAGCTGTTTGAGTCTACTTGCCCTGAGCTCTTTATGGGCGGAGAGGGTTTGCCAGGCCGAAAGAATATCTGGGGCTTGTCCCTGGGTCATAGATTCTCCATTGCAATACACCTGTTTCCCAAGGCTCAGAATACGGGTTTGTGGGTGAGGTAGTAGTTTGCTGGACCCAAGCTTTCTAAGGAATTCTTGGGGCTTTAGCGGCTCATCGGGGGCATCAAACAGAGCCTGTTGTTTGGGCTCTGAAAGGTAGGCGGTAATCCCCGGCAGAAACCCATCAATTTGGTCTAATTTAAGCTCTCTGAGTTTTGAGGTCAGTTGTTTGATGAGCTCTTCCGGCAACTGCTCCGCAGTATGAGTTGCACCTTGTTTTGGGTCTGCAAACTTGTTCTCTAAGGCGGGAACATCCTCCAAAGATTCTGCTAAGCGCCACAAGCCTTCTTGAAGTAACTCTTTAAAGCTGGGTGAACGAAATCCAACAGACCATGTTTGGCAACCCGCATCTAGTGCAATGCCATCATGAGCAACATGCGGTGGTAAATACAGCATGTCGCCAGGTTCCAAAGTCCACTCTTGTTCGGGCTTAAAGTTGCGCAGAATTTTTAGCGGTAGATTAGGGTTGAGACTCAGATCCTTTTGTTCTGAAATTTTCCACTGCCTTCTGCCAGACATTTGAATTAGGAATACGTCGTAAGAATCAAAGTGGGGCCCAACGCCGCCTCCAATGCCAGCAATGCTAATCATTAAGTCATCTAAGCGAGCATCGGGAATAAAGCGGAACCAAGACAGAATTTTTGAAGCTGCTGGATGATGTGCCTCCATTCCTTGAAGCAGCAAAGTCCAGTTGGGTTTGTCGATCGATGGAATGGCCCTTTTAGTAAACGGTCCGTTATTAAAGCTCCATGGATTGGATTTAACCAAACGCGCCTCTACCTCTTCTTGCAGGGCAAATTTGAGTAACTCTTTGGTGGGAATGGGGCTATCTAGTGGATCTCCATCCCGGGCTGAGAGGGTAAATGCCGGAATCGCCCCGCGGATGAGAAGGGGCTTTTTATGCCAGTATCGCGTCATGAACTGGTCTGGACTAATACCCCCAAATAAGGCCCAGGGCTCGCCTAAAGGGAGCTTTGAGGGAGCCTGAGGTGGCTCATAGGGTTTGCTCAAGTAAAATGAGGTCATAAAGTAAAAAGCTGTTTAGAAACTGATTAAAAAACGAATGTTCGACAAATTCCGCATGAAGATTGAAAAAAATACTATCGTATCCCTTCGCTATAAGTTAACCGATGCGCAAAACAATGTCATCGAGGAACCTGATTCTCCGATGGTATACCTGCACGGTGGTTATGAAGGCACTTTTCCTAAAATTGAGACTCTGCTTGATGGGCAAGATATTGGTTATGAGGCAACGATTCAGCTCGAGCCTAGTGAGGCCTTTGGTGAATATGATCCTGAGTTGTTAAAGATCGAGCCACGCGCCCGTTTCCCTGAGCCTTTAGAAGTAGGAATGCAGTTTGAAGGTGTGCCTGATGCAGATGAAGATGCGACTGTAGATGATCCTGAAGACGATGAGCCTTTAATTTATACCGTTACGGATGTTGCGGATAGCCAGGTCGTGTTGGATGGCAATCATCCGCTAGCTGGTATGGCGCTACGTTTTTGGGTTCAAGTTGAAGATGTTCGCGCGGCTACTGATGATGAAATTGAAAATCGTCATCCAGAAGGCGGTGAAAGTTTCTCATTTGGGATGCCTAATGATGAGGGCGATGATGAAGATGAAGAATTTCCAGGCGGCGCATTAGGCGGTGATAGCACTGGCCCACGTACGCTGCATTAATTCAAAATCAAACTTGAATAAAAAAAGGAATAGCATGCTATTCCTTTTTCTTTGCATCATTTCTTTTGCAAGATTTCCCTAGGGTAACCCAGAATCGCTACTCTCTCAGCCACTGCTTAATTGCATCTAGATCGCGTTTGGTATCGCTAGAGCCTTCAGCATCAGCGCCAGCAGGCGTGTTGCTTAACTTGGCTATCGCCTTCTCTAGCGCTGCAATCTTGGCTTCCTGTTCGATCGTGGCATCAATTAAGCCCTTCAGGGCCATTGATACAGGATCATCTACATTCGGGGTGACACCATAAGCAGAAAAGTATTCTTTTGTTTTGCTATCGGGACTTTGCGGTAAATCTGGATGCAGGATGCGCGCGGGTATACCAACAGCGGTTGCACCCGCAGGAATTTCTTTTAATACCACCGCATTGGATCCAACGCGTGCGCCATCGCCAACAGTAAATCCACCGAGAACTTTTGCGCCAGCACTAACCACAACACCTTTACCAAGGGTGGGGTGGCGCTTAACGCCCTTATAAAGCGAAGTGCCGCCCAAGGTAACGCCTTGATAAATTGTGCAGTCATCACCAATTTCAGTGGTCTCACCAATCACAATCCCAAGTCCATGATCTAGAAATACTCGGCGACCAATCTTTGCGCCAGGATGAATTTCTATCCCAGTGAAAAAACGTGCAAACATGGACAGCACGCGAGCAAGCCATTTCAGTCCAAGATTCCACAGAAAATGAGAGATGCGATGCAACCAAACTGCATGCAGGCCTTGATAGCAAGTAATGACTTCGAGACGATTGCGGGCTGCTGGGTCTCTGGCAATAATGGAGTCGACTTGGTCGAATAGTGGATTTGACATAGCTTGATTTTAACGGGATGCGCTTATTTTCTCAGGAGCATCTGTTTTGCAATGCCGCGCAGCAGATCAATCTCTTCTTTATGAAGGCGGCTACGGGCAAACAGCGCTTGAATACGGGGCATCAGTTTCTTGGGGTTGGCTGGGTCCAAATAGCCAATAGCCTCCAGACCTTCGCGCCAATGTTCCACCATTGCGGCAACTGCAGCGGGATCAGCAAAATCAGCCATTTCTTCCCGGCCTGCTAAGGCATTGCGCACACCTGCATGCTGGCTGAGTGTTTCCCTGAGGGTATAGGCGCAGACCATGAGTGCCTGGGCTAGGTTAAGAGATGGGTAATCTGGATTGGCGTCTAACCACACTCTATGGGTGCATAAGGCCAAATGATCATTATCCAGGCCGGTTCTCTCTGGGCCAAAGAGCAGGGCAACCTGTCCCCCTCCTAATGTCGTATTGGCTATTAGGCTCCTTGCGCTTTCCCAGTCCATGGCTGGCGGGCCAAACTCTCGATCTCTGCTAGTTAAGCCCAAAACCAGGGAGCAACCCTCTACGGCAGAGGCCAAAGAACCGCTTTCTAAGGCGCCTTCAAGAATGTCTGCCGCACCGCTGGCTAAAGCAATGGCATCCGCATTTGCTGCTACACCTTTAATCTTGGGGTTGATGAGGCGCAGGTCTCCAAACCCCATGGTTTTGAGGGCGCGAGCTGCAGAACCCACGTTTCCTGGGTGGCTGGTTTCGACTAAAACCCAGCGTAGTAGTTCAGATTTGTCGATATTCATCAATGCCAATGGGGAGGTTTATGGGGGGTAATAGATGCTAATCGTTTAGAATCAATCCGTTAGCTTCGTATTGTCATGCAATTTACCTTTTTGCAGGCATTACAAGGAGCTTGTTCTTATTTAATTTGTCCATCAATACTATGCATCCCATGTTAAATGTGGCCGTCAAGGCCGCCCGTCGCGCTGGAACAGTCATTAATCGTGCTTCCTTGAATTTGGAGCGCTTGCAAGTTGACCGTAAGCAACACAACGATTTCGTCACCGAGGTGGACAAAGCCGCAGAAGCGGCCATCATTGAAACGCTCAGCGAAGCCTATCCAACCCATGGATTTTTGGCTGAAGAAACAGGCGAACACAATGCAGATGCAGAAAACGTTTGGATCATTGATCCGCTAGATGGCACAACCAATTTCATTCACGGCTTTCCACAGTATGCGGTTTCAATTGCGCTCGCAGTGAATGGCGTGACTCAACAAGCCGTCGTTTATGACCCCACACGTGATGAATTATTCACCGCTACCCGTGGTGCGGGCGCGTATTTGGATCGTCGGCGTTTGCGTGTAGCCACGCAAGATCGCTTGGCAAATTCTTTGCTCGGTACCGGCTTTCCGTATCGTGAAGACCAGGACTTAGAAAAGTATTTAAAGATCTTTGCTGAAATGTCACGTCAATGCGCGGGATTGCGTCGCCCGGGCGCTGCATCATTGGATTTGGCTTATGTAGCAGCTGGTCGTTATGATGGATTTTTTGAGAGCGATCTCAAGCCATGGGACATGGCTGCTGGTGCATTGCTGATCACTGAGGCAGGCGGACTGATTGGTAACTATCGCGGAGAAGAGGGCTTTCTGAAAAGCGGTGAAGTGATGGCCGCCAATCCACGTATCTTTGCGCAGATGGTGCAGTCACTTTCTAAATACTCAGTTTCTTAGTTGAATTTCTAGACCCGAGAAGTTAATAGCGCTTAGTGCTTAATCAGGTCGAGATAGCGCACTCCTGCGCTATCGATCAGTAGGGCGCTTGCCCTAGGGTGAAGGCTCTCGGGATGATCGAGATCCCAGTCGGATAAAACCCAGCGCTGCCATGTCTGGGTACCTAAAGATTCTTCATGATGGGCTGGCAAGTGAGTATGCCCATGAATTAATCTGTCTCCAGATTGATCCTTCATCACAGCCGCACAAGCTTCTCGCGTGACATCCATTTTGAGTTGACTTGCAGCCGAGCGTTGCTGTGTTTGATATTGGCTATGGCTATTGCTACGTAGATATTGGGCAACACCTCTGCGCCAATTGAGGGGCAAGGTTAAAAAGAGTTTTTGCACCCAAGGTTTTCTAACCCAACTACGAAATACCTGATAGCCAAAGTCTGCGGTACATAAAGCATCACCATGGGCTAAGACCCATTTGTATGAAGCTAATTCAACAACGCTAGGATCTGGCAAGAATGTCATACCAGTTTTCTTAATAAAGCTTTTGCCGATTAAGAAATCTCGATTGCCATGTAGGTAATACGTTTTTACTTTGGCAGAAAGATTGGCGATGGCACGCTGAACTTCTTGTTGAAAAGGTGAGGATGCGGATGCATCGTCACCTACCCAATACTCAAATAAGTCGCCCAGAATAAATACAGCCTCAACCTTAGGGGCTTCTTTTTCACAGAAGTCAAAAAAGCGTTGCGCCGTCAGGGGCATTGACGGCGTGAGGTGTAAGTCTGATATGAGCAGTGCGCTCGCGTGTTGCGGAATCATTCCTCGAGAACAGTAGCCTTCTCGATCACAACATCTTCAGTAGGAACGTCTTGATGAAAGCCGGAGCTACCAGTCTTCACTTTGCGAATAGTGTCAACGACATCCATACCGCCAGTAACTTTGCCGAATACCGCATAACCCCAGCCTTGGGCATTTGAAGCAGTGTGGTTTAAGAAATCGTTGTCATTCACATTGATGAAGAATTGAGCAGTTGCAGAATGAGGATCGCTGGTACGCGCCATGGCTACAGTGTAGCGATCATTCTTGAGGCCATTATTAGCTTCGTTTTCAATTTCTGCACCTGTTGGCTTTTGCTTCATGCCGGCAGTCATGCCGCCGCCTTGCACCATAAAGTTATCAATGACGCGGTGGAAAATCGTGCCATCGTAATGACCGCTTTTTACGTATTGCAAAAAGTTGGCAACACTTTTCGGTGCCTTAGCCGCATCAAGAGTGAGGGTGATCTCACCCTTATTGGTTTTTAAGAGTACTTTCGCCATTATTAGGTCTACTTTCTGGAAGGTTAGTGGATGGATTATTACTTGGCAGAGAATCTGCGGAATTGAGGGCGCGATTAACAGGACGCTTTGCGGGAGGCTTCAGTACATCTAAGAGTGCTTTAGCGCGGTTGGAGTACTGACGCTGATTCAGTGTTGCATTTTTCGCGGCATCTTCATACGCCTGAGCGCCAAGGCGAATATAGATCTCACCCAGATTGGCCGAGGCAATGGCATAGCTAGGACGTAGCTTTAATGCAAGTTCTAAATAATCTCGCGCCTCAATCCATTGACCTTGGTTAGCAGCTATCGCTGCAAGATTGTTATAAGGTTCTGGCAATTCAGGAAACTGCTGAGTAATTTCAATCAAGGTTTTTTTAGCTTGATCGAATTGACGCATTTCAATTTGTAAGCGCGCTTTTACAAAACGCAATTGCACATTGCGTGGCGTCTTCTTGAGATCAAGATTGATTTGGGTAACCGCATCTTGGTATTTACGTGCCTTGATGAGTTTTTCTACATCGGAAGGCACCGCATTTTTGGTGATGGGGTCCGGCTCAATAATTAAGAAGGATAAGAAGGGGACGCCAACGGTCTCTGATAACTCTGGATTTAATGGGTCATAGCCCACATCAGCCGACAACCTAGGGGGATCAGTTGGACTGTAACCACCTAAATAGGGTTGTGTAGCCAATTGGCCTGACTTCGTCTCCTGGGCATTTAATGCCTGAATTTCTGCATCAGCACGTTGCTGGGCGGGCGTGCTGCAGCCTGTCATCAGTACCAGTGACACCAAAGTGGCAAAAGCTGGGACTAAGACCTTATTCAGGGCAAGGTGTGGCGCTGGGGCGTTGTGGGGCATAGAGGAAGGGGTGTGAAACGGGCTCATTCGATATACTCAGCGCTCAGTCTAACAAATTGGCGCTACTTGCCCCACCTTTATAGCCCTATGCTGCAAATCTATAACACCCTTAGCCGTTCTAAACAGGTCTTTAAGCCCATAGTGCCGGGCAAGGTCAAGATGTACGTCTGCGGCATGACGGTTTATGACTTTTGCCATATTGGTCATGCCAGGGTCATGATTGTCTTTGATATGGTGGTGCGTTGGCTCAGGTCTAGTGGCTATGAAGTCCTTTATGTGCGCAATATCACTGATATTGATGACAAGATCATTAACCGTGCCATTGAGAATGGCGAACCCATTTCCGCATTAACTAATCGCTTCATCGATGCGATGCATGCTGACTCCGATGAGTTGGGTTTAATGCATCCCGATCAAGAGCCGCGCGCTACCGATTACATCGCCCAAATGCAGGGCATGATTGGCAAACTCATTGAAAACGACTTGGCCTATCAAGCCAATGATGGTGATGTGAATTTTGCGGTGCGTTTATTGCCGCGTTATGGTCAGCTATCCGGTAAGACGCTTGATGAATTAAATGCTGGTGAGCGGGTGGCAGTGGGTGATGGCAAACGTGACCCACTGGATTTCGTTTTATGGAAAAGTGCTAAAGCAGAAGAGCCGGCTGATACTCGCTGGAAATCGCCATGGGGCGAAGGCCGACCAGGCTGGCATATTGAGTGCTCAGCAATGTCTTGCGACTTACTGGGCGAGCATTTTGATATTCATGGTGGTGGCGCCGATTTACAATTCCCGCATCATGAAAACGAAATCGCTCAAAGCGAAGGCGCTTTGTATGGCAAAGATCGCAAAGAAGATGATGTTCCCTTTGTTAATTACTGGATGCATAATGGTCACATTCGGGTGAACGAAGAGAAAATGTCCAAATCATTGGGCAACTTCTTTTTAATACGAGATGTCTTAAAAAGCTTTGATCCAGAAGTACTGCGTTTCTTCATGCTAAAGGCGCATTACCGTAGTCCGATTAATTACAGTGACGCACAACTAGAAGAGGCGCGCTCAGGGCTTGGTCGTCTATACACTGCCTTGGCTCAAGCCCCAAAAGCCCAATCAATCAATCTAGATCCACACAATCCATGGGCTAAGCGTTTTGCGGATGCCATGAATGATGATTTCAATACGCCTGAAGCGATTGCAGTCTTGTTTGACCTGGCTAGCGAAGTCAACCGTGCGCAAGGCGAAGAAAAGCAATTACTCGCCAATACAATGAAGGCCCTTGGCGCCGCTCTAAATTTCTTACAGCGTGACCCAACTGCATTTTTGCAAGCGGGCTCCAAAGATCAGAATGGCTTAAGTCCTGCGCAAATTGAAGAACATATTGCGGCTCGTGTGGCTGCTAAACAGGCAAAAGATTTTGCTCAAGCAGATTTGATTCGCAAGACATTGCTAGAGCAAGGAATTGTTCTCGAAGATAAACCCGGCGGCTTAACAGAATGGCGTAGGGCTTAATGACTGCGGTAAAAGAAATAAAAGCGGAAAAAGCAGAATCAATTCTTGAGGAAATTGCTCCAGACTATTGGGAGCAGGCTTGCAAAGAATTGATGAAGCACGATCGTATTCTGAAAAAACTGATTCCTAAAATTGGATCTGGGTTTTTAGTGACGCGCGGCGATTCATTTAATACTTTGGCAAGATCGATTGTTGGACAGCAAATTTCAGTTGCAGCAGCTCAAACTGTTTGGAATAGAGTGGTTGCCGCCAGCAAAAAGAAAGTCACCCCTAAAAATATCCTAGCGCTCTCTGTAGAGGAGTTGCGCGCCGCTGGATTATCTGGGCGCAAGGTGGAGTACATCCGCGATTTAGCAGATCACTTTGATTCTGGACGTCTGCACGCTAATCAGTGGAAAGACATGGACGACGAGAGCGTTATCAAGGAATTAAGCTCAATCCGGGGAATTGGCCGCTGGACTGCTGAAATGTTCCTCATTTTTAATATGGTTCGCCCTAATATCCTCCCTCTAGACGATGTTGGTCTAATTAAGGCTATTTCCCTCAATTACTTCAGCGGTGAGCCTGTTAGCCGCCATGAGGCGAGGGAGGTGGCTGCCAATTGGGCCCCGTGGCGTACGGTAGCTACCTGGTATATGTGGAGAAGTATCGACCCCGCCCCAGTTGAACATTAAAATCAGACTATGAAAACGACTTTCCTGGATTTTGAGCAGCAAATCGCCGAATTAGAGTCAAAGATTGATGAGCTGCGTTTTGTACAAGATGAGTCATCGGTAGACATCTCCGATGAGATTAAAACGCTTGCCGAAAAAAGTCAGCAGTTAACAAAAGATGTTTATGCCAATTTGACTCCTTGGCAGGTCTCTCAAGTGGCGCGTCATCCACAGCGTCCTTATACCTTAGATTATGTTGGCGCTTTATTTACCGACTTTCATGAGCTACATGGTGATCGCACTTTTGCAGATGATCAATCGATCATCGCTGGATTAGCCCGTTTTGAAAATCAGCCTTGCATGGTGATTGGTCATCAAAAGGGTCGCGATACTAAAGAGCGTGCTCTCAGAAACTTTGGCATGAGCCGTCCAGAAGGTTATCGCAAAGCAATGCGCCTCATGCGTCTTGCAGAAAAGTTTGGCATTCCGGTATTTACTTTTGTGGATACCCCAGGTGCATTTCCTGGAATTGATGCAGAAGAGCGTAATCAGTCTGAAGCGATTGGCCGTAATTTGTTTGTGCAAGCAGAGCTTGAAGTTCCAATCATCGCCACTATTATTGGTGAAGGTGGTTCCGGTGGTGCGTTAGCAATTGCTATGGGTGATGTGGTCTTAATGTTGCAAAACTCCACTTACTCAGTAATTTCTCCTGAAGGCTGTGCATCTATCCTCTGGAAGACCGCCGATAAGGCTCCTGAGGCTGCTGAACAGCTTGGCCTCACAGCGCAACGCTTAAAGGCTTTGGGTCTAATCGACAAGATCGTTGCTGAGCCTATTGGTGGCGCACATCGGGATTACGACAATATGATGAGCAATATGCGCAAAGCACTTGCTGAATCTTTAAAAACTTTTGATGGCATGAAGGTAGATGCATTACTTGAACGTCGTCATGAGCGTTTGATGAGCTATGGCAAGTTCAAGGAAATCACAGCAAAGCCCTAAGCCGGGAAAACGAATTGCGGTTGCCTTAAGTGGCGGCCTCGATTCGGTTGTGTTACTCGACACGGTTTGCAAAGCGCAAGCTAAGGTAGCAGCACCAAACAAAAACCAAATTTATGCCTTTCATATTCATCATGGTTTACAAAAATCAGCAGATGAGTGGTTAATCTTTTGTGAGAAGCTAGCAAAAAAATATAAGATCCATTTTGATTTCAGACTACTTCACCTCAACACCGAAGAAGCTAAAGGTAATGTCGAGGCAAGGGCAAGAGCAGGGCGTTACGAAGCCCTTGCCGACCTCTGTGAAGAATATGGCATCGAAGATTTACTCTTGGCCCATCACCAAAACGATCAAGCAGAAACCGTTCTCCTGCAGCTCCTGCGGGGGTCTGGCGTAGCTGGCTTATCCGGTATGCCAACAAGTAGGGGAGTTACAAGCAAGCAAAATCTCACCCTATGGCGACCACTTTTAAATCAAAGTAGACAAGAGCTTGAGGCTTACGCAAAAGAACATAAGCTCCAATGGATTGAAGATCCCAGCAATCAAGATACAAAATATCGCCGTAATGCCGTTCGCAAAAGAATCATTCCAGCACTAGAAAAGATTCAACCAGAAGCATTGGCTAATATGGCCCGCAGTGCAGAGCTTCTTGGCGAAGCACAAACACTACTTAACCGACTAGCAACACAAGATGGCAAAAGTATTCTCAATAAAGATCAATTGAAAGTAGCGCCCTTACTCAATTTAGCTAAAGATGACTTACCAGCAGCAAACAATGTCTTGCGCTATTGGTTGCAAACGCAACAGTTGGCGATGCCATCTCAAGAGCGCCTACAAGCCTGGTGGCGTGATCTCGCTAAAGTCAAAGCAGATGCCAAATTAGAGTGGTTGCATGACGAGACAAAAATCTACCTATGGCGTGGGGCACTGCAAGTATCCAATTCAGAAGAAGGGCGTTGGGTTCTCAAAACATTACCAGCGAATTCCAAGCAAATGGGTCTGCCAGCAGATTGGGTAAAAACTGCCCAAGAGAACAATCAAATTACCCTCAGGGAGCGCCTAGGCTCAGAGAAGATCCAGATTAAGCCTAGGACGCCCCGTAAAACCCTTAAAAACCTCTACCAGGAGGCTGATATCCCACCCTGGGAGCGTCAGGCACCCTTGCTCTATATCAACGATGAATTGATCGCCGTGGCGGGTATAGGGCTGAGTTACCCACATCTCACATCCGCCGGAAGGCGAGTACTCCCGGAATGGGTGCAAAACCCTGTAAAATAAGCCCTTTTTAGACCTCCAAGGATTCATTTCCTTGTTACAGATAGTTAAATAGACGGTTTTTATGGCTCTTATCGTTCATAAGTATGGCGGCACCTCAATGGGCTCAACTGAGCGCATTGCCAATGTTGCCAAGCGCGTTGCCAAATGGATGCGTGCAGGACACCAAGTAGTTGTTGTGCCTTCAGCCATGTCTGGAGAAACCAATCGCTTACTCGGCCTTGCAAAAGAAATTAATCCGGATGCAAACCCGCGCGAGTTAGATCAAATTGCATCTACTGGTGAGCAGGTTAGCTCTGGCCTATTAGCACTGGCATTAATCCGTGAGGGTATCGATGCGGTGAGTTACGCTGGTTGGCAAGTAACGGTACACACGGATTCTGCATTTACCAAAGCGCGCATCAAGAGTATTGAGAGTGACAAGATTCTCAAAGACCTTAATGCTGGTCGTGCGGTTGTTGTTACTGGTTTCCAGGGCGTTGATCCTAACGGCAATATCACGACCTTAGGTCGTGGTGGCTCGGATACCTCAGCAGTTGCCATGGCAGCAGCTCTGAAAGCTGATGAGTGCTTAATCTACACAGACGTTGATGGTGTGTACACAACCGACCCACGTGTCTGTGAAGATGCACGTCGCTTAGACAAGATTACCTTTGAAGAGATGCTGGAAATGGCAAGCTTAGGTTCAAAGGTATTGCAGATTCGTTCAGTGGAGTTTGCAGGTAAGTACAAAGTTAAAACCCGGGTTCTGTCTTCTTTGACGGACCCATTGATGCCTTTAGACATCGAGATGAAGTCGGGCACCTTGATTACATTTGAAGAGGACAGCACTATGGAAGCCGCAGTTATTTCCGGCATCGCCTTTGCGCGTGATGAAGCGAAGATTACCGTTCTTGGAGTTCCTGATCGTCCAGGTATTGCGTATCAAATTCTTGGTCCGATTGCGGATGCCAATATCGATGTGGATATGATTATTCAGAACCAATCGGTTGAAGGTAAAACAGACTTTACTTTTACTGTGCCGCGTTCTGATTATCAAAAAGCATTGGACTTGCTCAAGAACACCGTGCAAGCGCACATCGAAGCAAAAGAAATCTCTGGCGATCCAAAGGTCTCTAAAGTTTCAGTAGTCGGCGTTGGTATGCGTTCCCATGTTGGCATTGCCAGCAAGATGTTCCGCACTTTGTCGGAAGAGGGCATCAACATCTTGATGATCTCTACTAGCGAAATCAAGATCTCTGTGGTCATTGATGAAAAATACATGGAATTAGCTGTACGCGCCTTGCACAAAGCATTTGAACTGGATCAGAAGTAAGTAAAAAGCGTAATAAACCCCTCAGGAGCGGTTATCCGTTAAACTACGGGGCGTTGTAATAGTAAGAAGTACGGAGACGTGGCCGAGCTGGTCGAAGGCACTCCCCTGCTAAGGGAGCATCGGGGCTAAAACTCTGATCGGAGGTTCGAATCCTCTCGTCTCCGCCAATAACTTTGGCAAACTTTCTGCTTTTTGCTTTATACAACAAAGACATAGCCCCCTAACCGGGGCTTTTTCTTTTTCAAAAAATACGCCCGCTTACCAGTACGCTTACCACCTAAACAATGCTTGTTTTTGGATTTGCAACTACGTAACTTGATCTCTAGATAAGATATCACTATGGACGATCTTGAATTTGTAGGGAAAATAAAAGGCATGAAAACTCTCAAGCAGATGATTGAGAGTAAAGAGGTCATTCCAGCTTCAGAGTTGGCAAAGCTAAAGGCAGATGAAGAGGCTCAGGAAAAAGCATTTGCAGAGGCAGTCCAATCAGAGCAGTCACATCAAAAAACAAAGATCTGCACCGGTAAGGTCGAGGGCAGGGCACTTTGGACGCGTGAGCGCTTTAACGAAGATTGATCTGGCTTTAGGGTTGTTGTAACGACACCATATTCCTACAATTTGAATATCAATTCTTTATTTTGATTTCAGATTGAAAGGCGAATATGACACCCAGAACGCTAACTAGGCAAGAAATGTATGACCTGGTATGGTCAAAGCCGATGACTCAGCTAGCGGCTGAATTTGATTTATCCGATGTTGGATTAAGAAAAATCTGCAAGGCAGCTAAAGTGCCTACGCCTGGCCTTGGGTATTGGGCAAAACTGGCGAATGGAAAGAAGGTTGATAAGACCGAGTTGCCAACTTTGTACCCATTCCAATCTCAATTTGTCCATATTGGCGGGGGTTCTCGCAGTCGGTATGGTTATTTCGACGAACCAGAGAAAACGGATGAGCAGTTAGCTCAAATGGAGTTGCCACCTCCTCCAAAATTCGATGAGACGATTGATGAGGTGAGGTTGAAGATTGAGGCTCTCGTTCCCTTAATCCCTATTCCCAAAAGCATTAGCAAGCCCCATCCAATTACTGAGAGATTGCTGGGCTACGACGCTGATATCGCAAAAGAAAAATACTGCTTTTATAAGCCTAGGTATCAACATCCTGCGGGGCTAAGACTGTTGTCAGCACTTAATAGTTTCTTTACTTACTTCGAGAAGTTGGGGTTCAGAGTAAAAGTTCACGGCCCTAGAACGCAATCTATGAGCGTCGACATGGATGGTAGTTACCACTACTTTAGATTCGTTTGCTTTGATGATGGCAATCACTTTTATCGCAGGAAGAGCACCCCCGGAAAGGCTTATGGCTTTAGTTGGACAAGTGACCAAGATCGAATGTCGGAGAACAAAGACTATCGAGAATATGTAGATATCACCCCAGAAATTCTAAGAGACCTCGCTATTGAGCTATTGATGGACATTGAGGAGCGCAAGAGAAGTAATATCGAATGGTTATATCAACGTCAAGTTGATAAGAAAAATGAGGCGATAGATAAAATTGCTGAAAGAAAAGCTAAAGACACTCTACGCCGAAAACAAGCGACTGATCGCCTAATTGAAAATCGCCTTAAGTTAATGAGCCAAGCTCTTAAAGATATTGGAAGGGCTGAAAAAATGCATGAATTGATTCAGGCTTTAGACAAGAAGGTCGAAGAATCAAGTAAAGAGATTCCTGGCTACAAGAAATGGCGGGCATGGGCAATGCATCAAGTGAATTCAACCGATCCACGTCGTATGTCAATTAAGAGGGCGGGGCGATGGATAGAGAGATTTAACCTGAAATAGATTCATAAGAGCTAAAAAATTCTGATAGGAGTCACTTTAATACTTCATATTTCCATCCATGGTATGAATAGATAAAAGGTGTTCCTTCTCGGTCGGTAAGTTTCGCTTTGATCTTGAATCGTGTTCCAACTGGAAATTTAGTCATAAGATCCTTAGAGCACTCAACAAATAAATGCTGTGGGAAAGGCTGGTCGGGTACGGGACGAATATGAACAGGGCCATGTCTTCCTGCTGTTGATTTAGGGAGGAAGCTCTCGACAATAACAAATTGGTAAACACCTTTTTTAATATTCATGAGATCGTTCTTGCGCTTCAGTTAATTATTGAGAAGATTATTTTGAGTAAAACCATTCAGTAGAAATCGCTGTCTAATCTTATTAAGCGCTTTTGCCTCAATTTGTCTGACCCGCTCCTTAGAAATTTCCATTATGTCTGCAACCTCTTGAAGGGTGTGGCTCGTTTGGCTAGGTGCATTACTGGTAGCGAGTCGATTACTAAAGGCATTTTTGTTGTTGGGCATGGTTTCCTCGTATAAAAATAAAAAGTAGTGCCATATCTAGCATGACATACTTGCATTGCACGATATGAAATTGTTTGAGTAATTTATAGAAACCTTTTTGGACTAAGCTCATTTCCTGAGCTATCTAATGCTTAATCTATATTTAAAGCGACTCCTAAACTCGCTAGAATGAATCATGATTAATCAATTTGTATCGGCTCTAACATTCTCATCAACCAAGCACCGAGATCAACGTCGCAAGGATGTTGAGGCTTCGCCATATATAAATCACCCAATTGCCTTAGTAGATGTTCTTGTTAATGAGGGAAGCGTTCTAAATTGGGATGTCCTTTGCGCTGCCTTGTTGCATGACACAATCGAAGACACTGAAACTACGGCTGAAGAGTTAACTAAAGCATTCGGAAAAAACGTAGCCTCAATCGTTTTAGAAGTTACGGACGATAAGGCGCTACCTAAGGCTGAGCGCAAGCTGCAGCAAATTGCACACGCCCCTCATTCATCTCATGAGGCTAAGTTAGTTAAACTTGCCGATAAGATTTGCAATCTTCGGGATATCTTGGCTTCACCCCCAAGTGGTTGGGATACCAAAAGGAAGCAGGAATACTTTGAATGGGCGGCTGCTGTGGTTGCTGGAATTAGAGGGACGAACTCCAAGTTAGAGAAAGTTTTTGATGCTTTAGTTAAAAAAGGCAGGGCCGAGTATCAAACTGAGATCGGCAAGTAACTCTCATGGCAAGTCTTAGCAAGTCAAAGATCATTTCCCACCGTCAGTGTCCTAAACGCCTATGGCTACAAATAAATCGGCCTGAGCTCATCCAAATTAGCGCAGCAACCCAGGTTAGATTTGATGAGGGCAACAAAGTTGGAGATATTGCTCGCCAGAATCATCCTGGCGGAGTCTTTATAGAGACTCTTAATCGTGCAGAGGCTATCGCCCAAACTAAAGAGGCTGTATCGAAACACCAAACAATTTTCGAAGGTGCCTTCTTCGAGGAGAATGTCATGATTCGCGCAGATTTACTCTTCCCTGAAAAAGATGGATATCGTCTAGTGGAAGTCAAATCTTCTACTGGCGTGAAGAGCTACCATGTTGATGATGTAACAGTTCAAAGTTGGGTCATGGAGAAGGCGGGTTGTTCGCCAACGAGTATGGCCTTAGCTTATATCAATAATAAATTTGTCTATCAAGGCGATGGAAATTACGAAGGTTTATTTGCTGAGGCTGATTTATCAAACCAGGTAAAGCCGAATATGTCTCAAGTGCAGTCTTGGGTTGACGCCGCCGAAATAACCTTAGCTTCCCCAGTTGAGCCCGCGATTGTGCCTGGAGAACAATGTACAGATCCATTTACCTGTGACTTTATTGCCTATTGCTCTCCGCCTGAAGAGGGCGTGGAGTATCCAGTGGAAATCTTGCC